>CAZNZA010000095.1:0-10737 GCA_964577325.1 uncultured Polyangiaceae bacterium | reverse complement strand
CCCGCTGTTGCCACCAGTTCTCGGGCTCGCTTGCGCACCTCGGCGTCGTCGCTCAAGCGTTCGGCGCAGATGTCGCGTGCCCCCGCCAAGGCAGAGGCCACATCAACCACGTCTCGAGCCTTGTCGACGAACCGCTGCGCCTGGGCTTGCACATACTGCGAGGGAGCGTCCACCGGGCCCGCGCCCTGCCACATGAGCTCTGCCAAAGGTGAAAGCCCCCGCTCCTTGGCCATCGAAGCTCTGGTGCGGCGTTTGGGTTTGTGAGGCGCATACAAGTCCTCGAGCTCACTTTTGGAAGTCGCTGCAGCAAGTTTTCGCTCGAGTTCAGGCTCGAGCACCCCTTGCTCCTGCAGCGTCCGCAGTATGGTGCGTTGGCGTTCCCATAGCTCACGCAGGTATTCGTAGCGTTGGCCGATGGAGCGGATATGCCGCTCGTCTAGCCCACCCGTCGCCTCCTTCCGGTAGCGGGCGAGGAACGGCACCGTCGCACCGTCCCCCATCAGCTTCAGCACTGCCCGCACCCCTCGCTCGGGCAGCGCGAGCTCCGCCGCAACCTGGGCGGCACCGCGCTCCAGGTCTTTCAATGAGTCGGTGGCGCTGAGCGCACTTGCGGGGTCGGACACGTTGCCCTCTTATCTCACTCACCTCGTGCACGCGAGAGCAAACGCGGCAGGCAAGGGTGGCGACCGCGTCTACCTAATGCTGAGATCCAGTCGTTGACGGGCTAACCCGATGCTTCGGCTGCTTGTGTTGACCTTGCCGCGGTACGAGCCGCTTCAGCTAGAAGCAGGACGCTCGTACCGCTACTCTGGCCGAGTTCCGAGGGTTAGTCTCGATACGAAGCCATCACCGCTAGCCGGGTCCAGGTCATGTCGGTGCCTGCGACGCACGGAGACTGCGTTGGATCGGACGGCGTCTGCCATCCTCCGCTAATGTCCCGCGCCTGATAGCCTACTCGAGGAGCGCCATTGGCGTCGAGAGCGAGCGACGGGCCATGCAGGAACCAGGCAGAAACGGAACAGTTGGGGTAGGGGAAGATCTCGTCCGGCGGCATATCGGAACCGAGCTCTACCGGCGTTAATCCCCAGCTAGCATCCTGACCTGCGCAAGGCACTTCATCGCAGTATGCCAAGCCAATGTTGTAGTCCAGCGTATAAACGAGCCGTGGGCGGTCCAGGGCATCCAGCGCTAGATCGATACCGGCTCCGATCGCGCTATGGTCGCTCACGATGATGCCTTGAAAGCCTTCGCCGGTACAGTCTGAGTCACATTCGAAGTAGTCGAGGTTCTTTGCTCCGTCCTCCGTCACTGCTAATGCCAACACCCGCGGATTGCCTTCACTAGTGAGCGCCAGGGAAACGCTAGGGGCGACTGCTACCGCCTCCGTCTCACTGGAATAAGCATACGCCAGACCGACTGCGGGCCAGTTGGCCTCGTCGTCGCATCCGTCAGCGCACGTGGCATAACCGGCAATCAATTCCGTAGGAGCGTCGTCGCTCACCACGTTGGCAACCATGGCCAAATGCGCTCGCCCGCTGTCGTCGAACTTCAAATGGGAGTCTTCCCAAATTTGTTCGGAGATTTGGTCGTACTGCCAGGCATCTGAAACCAAGCAGTCGTCAGCGTAGCACGAGGCGTAGAATGTCTTGGGTGGTTGCTGACCGATGCCGAGGAACGCGCGATAGGTGTGCACGATGAAGTGAGGGTTGCCATCAGGGTCGATCGCCAAGGCCTCACCGGTGACCTCTTGCTCCGAATCGTGGTCGAGAATGACCGACAGTTCCCAGTTGTCGGTGTCGGTGCAGTTCTCGTCGCAGCTGGCGAAGTACACAAACTGGTATGAGGACAAGAGCACGCGCGGTGCGCCATCCTGCGTCAGGGCGAGCATGGCATTGGCCACGGTGCCGTCCGTGGGGAAGCGTACGACGCTCACGTCACTCGGCCCGGTACAGTTTGCCGGACAATAGGCATAGTAAGCGTCTCCCCCAGCATACGCGGGGTACACGGCGTGGAGGCCTCCCTGCCTGTCCACCTCCAGACGCGGGGCTGAGGTGTTGTCTACCTCTTCACCGGTTGGCATGAAGAAGCGACTTGCAGCGATGTCGTCCGGTGAGGGAACAGGGCCGCCATCCTGCCCGGCGCCCGCGTCGGGCGGCTCCGGCTCGCCGCTGTCACTATCGTTGTCTGAGTCTGTCGAGACGTCAGGTTCAGTCGTGGGATCTTGTCCTGTATGGTCGGAACTGGCGTCACTTGCGGGCTCTGGCGCCGCGTCGACATCGGGCTTGGGGCCCCCTTCGTCGTAGTCTGGCTGCGTACCACCATCGCCCGGCGGCGAGGCCGCGGCGTCCGTGGAGGGATCACGTTCATCGGGATCTTTTGGCTCCGTGGAATCGGTGACACAGGCAGTGGCCAATCCAGCAATCGCGACAATCATCGGATTCAGCATGCGCAAAGTTAACATATGTAGCTCAACCATCCTACCGTTGATGGACCAGCGACTTGCTGGTCGCTAAAAGGGCGAGGAAGCTACGCTGGAGATCGAACGCGCGCCCGAAGTATCTGCGCGTGAAGGGATTTTTCCTACACAGCTCCTCAGGCTTTTCAGCACGCCTTCAGCGGTCATTGAAGCAACATGAAACACTGTTCCAAGTCACTCTAGCCGCACCAAGTCAGGTCCAGGCGGTCGACTCGTGCCGCTGACCCCTGCCCTCCCGTCAGCGTGCTAGCTCGGTCGCTCCCTAGGCTCCGCCCTCTCCTCACATCGACTCCGCGTGCGGACGCAGGCACACAGGAGCTCGGCAACACTCCCAGGATTGCCAAGCAGGGTTAACGGAAGCTCCCGGTGTACCGTTCTTGTCCATGAGGTCGCGGCTATGCCGCCGTCGCCTAGCTTGCACATAACCCGCGTGTAACAATCTAGCGTCAATGAATCCCAAACGACCCCGAGTGATCGGAGTTTTGACTCCCTACACCGGAGGCTTTTATTACGGAGCAATCCTAGAAGGCGTACAGCGTGCAGCAGCGTTGCGCGGCAGCGCTGTTTTCGCGCTCCAAACCACGGGACTCGATTCTCATTGGTCCACCGAAGGTAGGACGCTGAGCATCGAGGCAGCGGACGCTTGGATCATAGCCAACGAGGCAGTCAATGACCCTTACATTGAACGCATCGTTGAAAAGAATCTGCCGCTCGCCTTCGTGCACGGTCGTCGCGAGGACGTGAGAGGCAGCGCTGTACTGCCCGACAACGCCGGCGGTATGCAAGCGGCGGTCGCGCACCTGTTATCTCATGGGCATCGGCGGGTTGCTTTCGCCGGGTGTCGCACGCAAGTGGACATCGAAGAGCGGTATCAGGGCTATTTGAAGGCTCATTCGGAAATGGGTTTGGAGGTAGACCCGCAATTGCTGCTTCCTTCGAAGGCCAACATGGAGGCCGACGGCCGAGCATTGGGACAGGCGTTGATCGCCGCCGACATGCCATGCACTGCCATTGCTGCTGGAACGGACAAGCTGGCACTGGGCATCATGGAGGTACTTCGAGGGTCTCCCTACCGCGTCCCCCAAGACCTGGCCATCGTGGGATTCGACGACGTAGAGCAGGCGCAATACGCCGAACCGCCACTGTCTACCGTGCGTCAGACGTTCCAAGCGGTCGCCGCAGCAGCAGCGAATGGCTTGCTCGACCAGTTGGAAAGCGGTCTGGCCATGCCGGCCGAGCTGCGTGTACCGGTGAAGTTCGTACAGCGGCAATCGTGTGGTTGTGTCACCTCCGAGGCGTCTTTCGAAGAAGGATTCGTATGCGACCAGGAGCACGTCGCCGCAGAGCTCACCCGCGCGCTCCTGCGCGTAGCCGGAAGCACTCTCGCGACTCCGGCAACGGAAGCGGAGTGGCCCGGCGCGAGAGAAATCGCCGCGCGCGTACATGCGCAGCTCGTCGGCAAGCAGCTGTCTGTGCCGGACTATACAGCAGACCTGTGGAGCGGGTTTCTGGCGCTGAATCGCGACGCAGAGGCGATCGAACGGGTGAGCACGCTGCTCGATCAGTTCATCGGTAGCTCGCAAGTCCCGTCGGGCGTGGAAGATGGGCGACGACAACTGAGCAGAGACTTGAGGGTGTCTCTGCTGCGCAGCTGGCAAGGCGCCGAACAAAAGCGTATCCGTTTATACGAGTGGGTCGCAGAATCGAGTGTGCGCATCAATCATGCTTTGTCTGCCGCGCGCACCGATCAGCCACCGGATATATCTTGGCTGCGCTTCACGCACTGCCAATACGGTTGCCTAGGCCTGTGGAAGCGCGACAGTGCCGGGCGACGCTATCTGGAGATTGTCGCCGAGCACGGTGCAGAGCTGCTCGGCACCGGCGAATCCGCCCGCTTTGCTCCAGAAGCCTTCCCAGCTCGGAGCTTTACCAAAGCTTTGCGTGAACTGTCTCGCCAGAACCTCATCAGCATCGTGCCGTTGCGGGGACGTTCATCAAACCACGGTCTCCTGATTGTGGCGGCACCCGTGGCGCTCGAGCTCATCGACCACGTCGGCAACGTCGGGGACTGGGGCGACCGCCTAGGCACACTGCTGGAACACGTAGAAGTAGAGCAGCGCCTCAGGGACAACGTCTTGTGCGACGCGCTTACCGGATTGCCCAATCGAGCGGCTCTCGTGGCGTACGTGAACGACCTGGCCGGCGACGGTCATTCACCGGCAGCGCTGATGCTGATGGACTTGGATGACTTCAAGAAGGTCAATGATAGTCTCGGCCACCCAGCGGGAGATACCCTGTTGATGCAGGTATCTCAGCGCCTGCGCGCCGTTGTGGGGCCGGAACCTTTTCTTGCGCGCCTGGGCGGCGACGAATTCGTCGTAGCGTTGGATGGGTGTTCACCGGAAGGCGAAAGTGACCGCCTTGCAAACCGCATCCACGAAGCACTGCGACAACCATTCCAACTTACCAACGAGCTGGCGTTCGTCTCGTGTAGCATGGGTATCGTGCTGCCGGGAGGCCAAGTTTCCGCCGCAGAACTCTTGCGTGATGCAGATACCGCCATGCATCGTGCGAAAATGTCAGGCGGCGGACAGCACGCGATGTTCCACCGCGGCATGCGGGAGCAGGCGCTCGAGCGTCAGCGCCTGGACGTGCATTTGCGACGCGCTTTAGAGAACGATGAGTTCGAGCTCTACTATCAGCCGGTGGTGTCGCTACGGAGTGGCATCGCCGTCGGAGCAGAGGCGCTGATTCGTTGGAATCACCCAGAGCAGGGGTGCTTGGCTCCGGGTCGATTCCTGTCGGTCGCCGAAGAGGTCGGGATGATAATTCCGATTGGTAAATGGGTGCTGCGCACCGCCTGCGCTCAGGCTGCGGCATGGCAGCGTTTCGGGCGCCCTGTTTACGTCAACGTGAACGTCTCTGTGCAGCACGTGCAGGAATCCGGGTTCGTTGCTTTCGTGCAGCAGGTCCTCGCCGAAACGGGTCTACCGGCGAGCTTGCTTGGTGTCGAGTTGGTCGAGAACAAACTCGTGGAACGCGTGGACGTGGTTACGCGAACGCTGTCGGAACTCATGCAATTGGGGGTAAAGGTAGCCGTGGACGACTTTGGTACAGGCTATTCTTCTTTGGCGTATCTCAAGAATCTACCGGTCGACACGCTGAAGCTCGACCGTAGCTTCGTAAGTGGCGTACCTCTGTCCGCTTCCGACTCTGCCATCGTGTCGGCAGTGCTGACCATGGGGCGGGGCCTGGGGCTTTCGGTGGTCGCCGAAGGCGTAGAGACTGCGGCTCAGCTCGAGTACCTCGTGTCACAGGGGTGCGAGCTGGCGCAAGGCTACTACTTCAGTAAGCCTACGGAATTGCGTCACTGGGAGGCGCGGCTCAAAGCCTCTGGCGTTTATCAGCTGCCGCGACACTGTGGCTATGTCGGGGTTCCCTCACGCCCAGTGCTGGATTCCTAACGACATCTGCCGGTCCCTCTTCGTGGACGAATAGCGATACGAACGCTCTCACTAGCTGGGGCGGCGCGCACCGCGGCAAGGTCAACACAGCCGAACAAGGAAGGTCAGTCAGAGGCTGGCTCGGCTGCCGGCGTCAGCGATGGATCGATGTTGCGCAAATACTGATCGATAACTTCCTGCACTCCCGCATCCTTCAGCACAACGGAGATCTCGATACGTCGATTCTGTCGGAATGCCTCCTCCGTCTGCTCGCCGCTTACCGGTCGGAACTCGGAGTACGCGCTCGAAGCGAAATATCGTCCAAAGTTGGACTCGAGCGTCTCGTTGGTCTCGAACATGTGGTTCAATACGGCATTGGCTCGTCTCGCCGACAGCTCTCGGTTGAACGCCCCAGAACCGCGTTCGTCAGTGTGTCCCTGAACGAGGATGACGTCGATGTTCTGCCGCACCTCCGCGTCCGAAAGCACGTTGGCGAACGCCGCGGCGAGCTTGTCCAAGAATGCGCTCCCGTCTGCTTTGATAGTATGCGAGTTGTACTCGAACAGGAGACTCTCATCGAGCACGATGTTTCCGTTCTCCGCGATGGTTGCAACCGACGATCCGTCGCGTCGATCGAGCTGCGCCTCCAAAGAAGCCTTCACCTTCTCCAACACCGTTAGCCGAAGCACGCCCATGCCCATTACCTTTGCGCGCACATCACGCAACTCTCGACTGCTATCGGCAATCACCTGAGCCTGCTCTTCTATGCGAGCGCGGGATAGCGTCAGAGCCGCTTCCCGCGAATCTATCTCGGCAGACAGCACCGCGAGCCTGCGTTCGGCGTTGGATATTTGGCTCTGCGAAGCCTGAAGCTGAACAAGCGTTTGCTCGAGTTGCGTGCGGGCGCGCTCCAGGTTCTTGCCGCTGATCAAGTTTTGAATGTAAGCCAGGAGAACGAGTACGAACAGAATCAACGCGATGGTGGAAGTGAGGTCGGCGAACGATGGCCAGAAGTTGTCCGTACCGTCTTCCGTCAGCAGTCTTCGTCGCCGTGCTTTCATCTACGACCCGTGGTTTCGCCGCCCGTCGCCTTCGTCAATGCGCTAACCTGCTGCTGCAAGCCGTCACTGAGATCGGCGAAGCAGACGCTCAGGCGCTGAACGTTGTCCTTCAAGTGGTGGTTGAACTCCTTGAAGTCCCGCGAACTATCTGCAAAGTGGGTTAGAGCCGTCTCGAAGCGGATGACGGAGCTCTCGAGCTTTGCAACCGATTGGGCGAAGCCAGATAGGTGCGCGGCAGGATCCAACGCGAAGCCGCCAAGCCCCCCACCGGAGCCGACGCCAGCTGTGCCTCTCGCACCGACATTCAGCAAGTTGTCCAGGTATGACTCCAGCCGCACCATCAGCGCCGTACGACGATCAGCGACGTTGGCGAACACTCCAACCAAAGTCATCACGATAGCCGCGGCAATTCCAACCAAGGAAGTGGTGAACGCCACGCTCATGCCGGACAGTGCTTTGGTCAAGCCTGCAGTGAGCGACTGGGCCACCTCAGTGGTGTCCACGAAGTCACTAGATACCAAGGCGACCAGTTCACCGATCGACCGGGTCAAACCGTAGAAGGTACCGACCAAGCCAAGGATGATGAGCAATCCGGTAGAGGCCTTGACGAACCGCTCGCCCATCAGCAGGCCCCCGAGGTCCGACTGCAGTGCATTCTCGATGATCGCTTGGGTATTCAGCTCCTGGCCGGGTGTTCTTCGGGCCGCTAGCGTTTCGCCCACCACACGGTTGAGGACGCCATTGCGGAACACACCGGCCTCTTCTGGGCTGCGCGACAACTCACGAGCCATGCTGGAGTAACGGTGGCGCACGACGAGGGTGGTCGTGATGGCAGCCAGCAGCAACACGACAATGGCCGCGATGATGAACAATCCGCTGGCGTCGACCAGAAAAAAGCTCGAGTACAAGTTCTGGGGCATGCGCGGAATCCTATGACGGGAACCCGCTTGCGGCGGCCCCGGAAGTGAAAAGCTCAGCAGCCCTCACCGGACAGCTACGGCCAGCTACGGGTTCAGGGCGCAGCGATGGCGAGGGTGCCGTAGATGATGACGAGGTACGGCATCGAAGCAAAAAACAGGCGGCGTGCCCACCGCTCGGTGCTCGTTCTGTCCGCCATCCGTCCGCCCTGACGTCCGAACATCGCCCAGGCGCAAAACAACACGCCGCTCGTCAGCGCGGAGACGACGTACAGCCCACCGCCTAGACCAGCCCAGTACGGAAGCAAGGTCGCGGCCAGCAACACGAGGCTCGACACTTGGATGGCCAAGCGCGTTGCAGCCATGCCATGAGCGACGGGCATCACCTGCAGCCCAGCTTTTGCGTACTCGTCGCGGCGGAAGACCGTGATGGCGAGAAAGTGGGGGATCTGCCAAACGAACATGACGGCGAACAACGACCAGGCCGCGACGTCCAAAGCACCATTCACTCCGGCATAGCCCAGAACCGGAGGCATCGCTCCCGGCACGGCACCCACGTATAGTGCTGCCGAACTGCGTGCCTTGAGGGGCGTGTAGACGAGCACATAGGTGAACAGGGCGAACGCGCCCAAGACACAGGTGAGAAGGTTGGCGCATATCCCCAAAACGAGCAGGCCAATCGCTCCCAGCGCGCACCCGAACACGAGCGCGACGTCGCGTGACAAGCGGCCCGACGGCAGCGGTCGTACCTTCGTCCGCTCCATCAATGCATCCACGTCGTGCTCGAGATACATGTTCAGCGTGTTGGCGGAGGCCACGATCAGGCATGTGCCGAGGATCGTCCAGGCCAGCGAGGGCAAAACTAAGTCACCCGGGGCCAAAGCCGCGCCAAGCCAAGTCGTAACGAAGACCAGACGCGAGACGCCGGGCTTCGTCAACTGCCACAGCGCCCGCGCCGTTTCCCGAAAGTCCTGACGGGCGCCCGTTGCGTCAACTCGCGTATTCATTCGTTCCTGGTACCGCTTATTGCACCCAAAGCCTGGCTCGGGAATGCGCCCCTATGTCGCGGAGACTGCAGCGGAGGCCGCGCAAGATAGCGGCGAAAGGGGAAAAGAGGCCGAATCAGCGAGAGCGACGCGGCGATGCTGCGCCCACCGATCGGGCAGCGCTCCTCTAGCACAGGCACGCATCGCGGGGCTCTCGATCGCTTCCCGTGAGGCCGCTGCACGGCCAGCCGCTCAGCGGGTGACTTGGCGTTGCTCTCCTCGATGCGGCAACACTGCGCAAGCCATGCATCCTTGGATCGTCGTTGCATCAGTCATGGGCGCCAGCGGCGTGATCGGTGGAGCTTTTGGAGCGCATGCTTTGAAGCGAGTGCTGGCTCCCGCACGCCTCGACGCCTTCGAGACAGCAATCTCATACTGGCTTCTACACGCCATCGTCTTGCTGGCTCTCGGCCTATATGCGCGAGCCGCTGGGACAACACTGGGCTGGGCGCCGCGTCTCCTGCTCGTAGGAAGCTTGTTGTTTACAGGGTCCATCGTCGTTTTGGTGACGACTCCTATCCGAGGCATCGGTTGGGTGACCCCTGTCGGCGGCGCGTGTCTGATCGCCGGCTGGGTGGTGCTAGCGCTCGAGCTCGGGCGCTGAAGGCGTCAGGCTAGACCTTCTCCTTCTTCTCAGCGACCTCAGATGGGTTGCCATCGCGAGCTGTCTCCTTCAGCTGCTTGGCGTCTGCCTTGGAATCCTCGCCGTCGTCGCCAGAGATTCCCTTTTTGAAATTTCGGATACCGTCGCCGAGCCCTTTCCCCACTTCGCCAAGCCGGCTAGCGCCGAACAGGACGAGGATGATGAGGCCGATGATGAGCAACTGCATGGGACTAGGGGACATTGGACCTTGAATCCTGAGCGAAGGCGGACGAAAGACTAGCTGGCGGTGTCGTAACACTGGCCTTTGACTGGGGCAACGGGGCGGCTAGAATGGCACCGAGACGGCGCACACCGGCCAGTCGCCCAGGTGTTACCTCGAGACATCGCTACCGCCCATTCGGCACGCTCGCGTCTTCCTGAATCTTTCTGCGACGGTAAATTGCGACGACAGCAATCGACAAAGGGCCGAAAAATAGTCAAGCTGCCGCGTACTTGGAGGTTTCCGGCGTGACGTGGATGTCAGCAAAACAACGGGTGATCAATTCGCGCCATGGGGCGTCTGCAAAACGACGTGTGCTTGGGACGAAGCTTACGTGCGCAGCCGCGGTGATCGCGGCCGTGACTACTTTCTTGCCGACACACGCTGCGGCCGAGCCAGTTAGCCCGACGGGTAAAGGTATCGTCGGCGGCGCCTTGTTGGGCGCAGAGGTCGTCATCATCGGAGAAGCCATTGCTGGGGTGGAACAGCCGTGGCTGTATGCCGTGGGCGGGGTTTTGGGCGCCGGAGGGGGTGCGACTGCTGGTTACTTCCTGGAGTCGTCGGCTCACCCACGAGTGTCGGTTTCGATGCTGATGGGCGGAATGGCGCTCATCATTCCGACAATCGTCGTTTACCTAGATGCAACGAGAGATCGCGTTCCCGAGCGCTCTCGTGAACTATTTTTGCCGGGTGAACCCGAACCCAATCCGCCCGATCCCGAAGCCGGCCCGCGCTTGACGATGCCGAGCCTGCCTCTCGATTCGAGTGCGGTAGTGAGCCTCGCGCAGGGCGGGGTACAGTGGAACTTCCCTGACGTCTCGATAAGCGAAGTCTTCACTCGCGACGAACAAGTGCGCTTCGCACTGCCGCGCGCGCATGAAGTTCAGTTTCCAGTGCTCACTGGTCGATTCTAAACGCAGGTCGATTCTAA
>CAZNZA010000094.1:13931-22371 GCA_964577325.1 uncultured Polyangiaceae bacterium | reverse complement strand
CGCCGCTCCGGCGCCGTGCCATTTGGCCCCGCTCGCGGATGCGGAAGCGGCAATCAGTATCGAGGAGCAGTGGTTAGGAGGAGTTAGAGCAGCCATGATCCGTGCGCGCTTTCGGCAGGCATGCTCAACGGCCACCGCCGTCGACTCGGGCGGGAAAGCGTGTGGCTATGCGATGGCGACGACCCAAGGCTCAAACTCGCTCGTTGGACCTGTGCTCGCGAAAACCGAAGCCCACGCGCGTCGCCTGGCCGATGCTATTTTTCGCTCCGTGGACAGCCCCGTTCGTATCGACGTGCCGGCGGAGCAAACGGCGTTCCGCAACTGGCTGCGGGTGCGCGGCTTACAAGAACGAGGCGTTCGTCGGGAGATGGCGATTGGAGCTCACCGTCTCCCTTGGCAAGTAAGACAGCGGTTTGCTCTTTCGGCGTTAGCCTGGGGATAGGCCCCCAATTACCGGGCCGCACCCGGCCAGCGGGGGCGGCCCCCTACCCTCAGCCGTCGGCCTGATCGCGCAGTAGTTCAACGCGTTCACCCAACTCGCTTAGCCGCTGCTGGACCTGGTCTTTGGCGGCATCCCAACGTTCGGCTTGTACGGTGGGCAGCTGGTTCAGGTCCTTTTCGATGTTGTCGATCTGTAGGCGTGCGGCTCGCACTTCAGCTTGTAGCTCCTGGCTGTTGTCTTGCTTGAGCTGAAGCTTGCGTTCCGCTTCGTTGACTCTCACTTCGAGCGTGTCGAGCTTTGCTTGAGCGTCGTTGACGAACAGCTGCTTCTCCTCGCGAAGCTCTGCTTTTTCCTCAGCGAGCTCCTCAGGCGGATCGCTCATGTGGTCGATGCGCTCTTGATCAGCTTCGGCGTTCTGCTCGATGGCATCCTCGCGCGCATCCTGGTGACCTTCGATAGCGTCGACCCGGTTATCGGCACGTTTTTCGGCGGCTTCCACTTCGGCTTCTTGCACTTGGTGGGCCTGGCTTCCACCGCAAGCCCCCGTCAGCAGCAGGCCGGCAAATCCGAGCGGGAATAAAATGTGACTAGTTCGCATGCTTCACGTCCTTTCGTTGAGGAGAGACGCGTCTGCACGAAGCAAGGGGCGTGCCGCAAGCGTAAGCCGGATTGTGTTAACGTCTACCGTGGCACGACGACACGTTGCGCACCCAGAGCGTGGCCCATTCGTCGCCGACAAGAGCAGTTGCAGAGAGACGCGGCTGGGAGCGGTCGTTCCTGCATGACCATCAAGGATGCATCAGATAGCTCGATTCGGGATTGTCTCGCCGCCAGATGACGTTGTCCATGAAGTAGTGATGGATGTTGACGAACGTGCCGATGGCCGCGAGGTACGGCGTGGCGCCGAGCGGGAGGCCGGATCCGGAAGTGACGAAGTGGGCGTCGAAAAACTCAGGTCCCCCGCGAAAAAGCAGCCATCCGATAGCCAACGAGGATGCCGCCAGCACCAGAAGTTGCCGCGGGATGCGTCCAAAGTCCGCTTCACCAGCTTCTGCTCGTGCCTGGTTACGCCGCAACAACCAAACGAAGTAAAGGTACTGGATCGAGTGCAGAGCCGGTATGAAGTACGCGATCAGGGGATCGAAACTGGAGTACACCGACCATAGCCACACCGTGACGAAGAAGCCGACCAATGGCGCCAAGGGCGGCAGTATCCGTTCGCGACGCCACTTCTGTACCAGCACGACCAGCAGCACCGCTCCGCTTCCGAAGAACGCAGCTTCGGTGAGACGTTCCACGAGCAACGGGACTTCCAGCGTCCAATACAGGATACCGCTTTCCTCGACCTGATAGGCGGGGCCTGCGGGGCTGACCCAAGCGTGAGCCCACGCGGAGAAACAATGGGCGAGGATCCAACGTCGCTCGGTCGGTGAGAAGCGAACGCCGCGCCGCATCGAAAGCACGGTGAGCACCCCGAAGCCCTGTTTGACGTAGTGCCAGCTCACCAAAAAGAACATGAGTTGGATCAAATACCCCATGCGCTCGGCAGAGCCGCCGCGCATGGCCCACACGATCCATCCGAGCATGAGTACCGGCACCACGAAGCCTGCCGTGAGATAACGGACACGCTGAAACCCCGAAAAGGTGGACCCCAGTGCTCGCTCGCGAACGTTCTTGTAAAACAGCAGATACGTCACGCCAAAGTGCGGATCGTTAATCACGTGGGCGGCATAGAAGGCCAGCATGCTCACCAGATATACGGATTCGTCGAGGCCGCTCACCGAGCGAAACCACCAAGCCAAGGGGATGAGCGCTAGTGTGCCGCCGCCGGCGACCAAAAATTCGATCACGTTGCGCGCGAGTGGCACGCGTTTATCGCGCTCGAGCTCGGCGACCGTGCTGCTGGCACTGACCATGAGGGACACGATATCACGCTGACACTGGACGTCAGCAGCCTCCGGAAAAGGTGCAGAAAACCAACGGATGCCACGCTGGCTGAAGGGCCGGGCATGCGTGGACCCCTGGGGTCCAAACCTGTTATCAGGGGTCAGCGCGAATGTCGGTGACTTGCCGGTGCGCGCTTCCCTTCGAGAGGATTGTCATATCGTGTGTGGAATATGTGGTGAATTGCGATTCGATGGAAGCCCCGCAGACGTGGGTGCCGTGCAACGCATGATGGGGGTGTTGCAAAAGCGCGGTCCGGATGCGAGTGGAGTCGTGGCTTACGGCTCTTCGGCGCTCGGCCATCGGCGCTTGAAGATCATTGACCTGAGTGATCATGCGCGGCAGCCCATGGTGGATTCGGAGTTGGGGTTGAGCGTCGTTTTCAATGGCGCCATTTACAATTATCGCGAGCTGCGCGCCGAGCTACAGGAGAAAGGTTACCGATTCTTCTCGAGCGGCGACACGGAAGTGTTGATCAAGGCATATCACGCTTGGGGCAAAGGCTTTGTCGAGCGCTTGAACGGCATGTTTGCTTTCGCCTTGTTCGAGCGCGACAGCGGCCGCGTCGTGCTGGGTCGAGATCGCTTGGGGATCAAGCCGTTGTACCTGGCCGACATGAAGCACGGGGGCTTGCGTTTCGCCTCCAGCTTGCCGTCGTTACTTGCAGCGGGAGACATCTCGTCCGATCTGGATCCGGTTGCCGTGCACTACTACATGACGTTCCACGCGGTCGTGCCCGCGCCCCACACCTTGCTGCGCGACGTGCGGAAGCTGCCGCCCGCGCACCTGCTGGTGATCGAGCCAGACGGCACGCAACGCCTGGAACGCTACTGGTCCTACGCTTATGGTCCGCGCGAGGAGGAACAGCGCTTCGACGTCGAGCAATGGAAGGAAGCGACTTTGGACGTCATGCGGCGCTCGGTACAGCGGCGCATCATCGCCGATGTTCCAGTTGGCGTGCTCCTGTCGGGCGGACTGGATTCGAGTCTCGTCGTCGGTTTGCTCGCTGAAGCCGGGCAGGAACGCATCGAAACCTTCTCGATTGGTTTTGAGACGGTGCGTGGTGAACGGGGTGACGAGTTTCAATACTCCGACATCGTGGCCAAGCGGTTTGCGACCCAGCACCACCAGATCTTCGTCGACTCGAGCCGCGCGCTGCCCGCGCTCGGTCAATGCATCGCTGCCATGAGTGAGCCGATGGTCAGCCACGACAACATTGGTTTTTACTTGCTCTCACAGGAGGTGAGCAAGCACGTCAAGGTCGTGCAGAGTGGACAAGGCGCCGACGAGATCTTTGGCGGCTACCACTGGTACCCGCCGCTTTTGACGAGCCAAAACGCCGTAGGCGATTACGCCGCACACTTCTTCGATCGCCCCCATGAGGAGATGGCCGAGGTCCTGATGCCCGACTGGTTGAGCGAGGACTTCAGCAAGCAGTTCGTTGAGGCCCACTTCGCGCAGCCCCACGCGCCAAAGCCCATCGACAAGGCGTTGCGGCTCGACACGGAAGTGATGTTGGTCGATGACCCCGTCAAGCGCGTCGATAACATGACGATGGCGGCCGGACTCGAAGCACGGGTGCCGTTTCTCGACCACGAGGTCGTGGAGTTTGCGGCGCGCGTCCCAGGTGAACTCAAGGTGAAGGAGGGCGGCAAGTACGTACTCAAAGAAGCGGCCCGCGCCGTCATCCCGGCGGAGGTCATCGATCGCCCCAAGGGCTACTTTCCCGTGCCGGCTTTGAAGTACCTGCGCGGGCCTTACCTCGAGCTCGTGACGGATACCCTGCGGTCGAAAGTTGCTCGGGAGCGGGGACTGTTTCAAGCGGCGTACGTCGACCGGCTTTTGGCCGACCCGGAAGCCCACATCACTCCGCTGCGCGGTTCCAAGCTGTGGCAGGTGGCTCTGCTCGAGCTCTGGTTGCAGACCCACCTAAGCGGCAGCGCTGTCTCGAGCGTCGGTGGGGCTTCATGACAGACTCCCCTCGCACACGACTTGCTAGCGGTCAACACCGGCTCCAGCAGGCAACCCAAGCCAGCTTATCGCCGTGGAAGTACTCCCTGCGCTCGATGGGTGAAGACGTGCCGGCAAACGTCATCGTCGACTGCGGGTGGGGGCGCTTGCTGTTTGGCCATACCTTCGAGTCGAGCGAGGCTTTGGCCCATGCCATTCAAGCCGAAGACAAGGGTCGGCGCGACATCGCGATGTACGTGCCAGACCCCCACATCGTGTTATCGGTCCTACCGCAAGTCCTGTTCTTGGATCCCTCGCACACCTATCGCCTCTACTTCGAACAGTCGAGGCTCAAGAGCGAAGGGGCCGTGGGCTTCAGCGTGCGCAAGCTGCAGACGGAGAAGGATGCCGTCGCCGTTAGCCGCATCTACGCTCGCCGCGGCATGGTCCCGATCGAACCGAGTTTCATCTTCGAAAGTCGCAAGAACTCGAGCTTGACCCAGCTCGTTGCCGAAGATTCCCAGTCGGGGGCGATCGTGGGCACCGTGATGGGGGTTGATCATGTCGAGGCCTTCAACGATCCGGAAGGAGGGTGCAGTCTATGGGCGCTGGCTGTCGACCCGCAGACCAGCCACTCGGGCGTCGGACAGGCGTTGGTCGTTCACCTCGTGCACCACTTCTCCGCGCGCGCTCGCGCCTACATGGACTTGAGTGTGATGTACAACAACAGCCAAGCCATCCGCCTGTACGAGAAACTCGGCTTCAATCGTGTCCCGGTCTTCGTCATCAAGAACCGCAACTTCATCAACGAGCCTTGGTTCACCGGTCATGAGCCTGCCGACGGCCTCAACCCCTACGCCCGCATCATCACGCGCGAGGCACGGCGGCGAGGCGTCAGTGTGGAGGTGCTGGATGCGGAGCAAAACTACTTCGCCCTGAGCTTTGGCGGGCGAACGGTGGTGTGCCGGGAGTCGCTGTCGGAACTCACGAGCGCCATCGCCATGAGCCGCTGCGACGACAAGCGCGTCACCCATCGCTGTCTCACGGGCGCTGGCCTCTCTCTGCCAGAGCAGATCCAGGCTGACGATGTCGAACAAAACCGTGCATTTCTGATGCGGCACGGCCGTGTCGTCGTCAAGCCTGCTCGAGGTGAGCAGGGATACGGGGTGAGTGTCGGTATCAAGACCGACGAGGATCTGGAGCAGGCAATCCAGGCTGCGGCGCTTGGGGGGCGGGATGTGGTACTCGAGCAGATGGTCGAAGGCCACGACCTGCGCGTCATCGTCATCGACTATCGCGTCGTTGCGGCCGCGATCCGGCGACCGCCCGAAGTCGTGGGCGATGGAATGTCGACGCTCGAGCAACTGATCGAAAAACAGAGTCGACGGCGACAAGCAGCCACCGACGGCGAAAGCAGCATTCCGTTGGACGACGAGACTGAGCGCTGCGTGCGTGACGCCGGCTACGCGCTGGACTCAGTTTTGCCCGCTGGTGCCGCGCTGACCGTGCGTAAAGCGGCCAACTTGCACACGGGCGGTACGATTCACGACGTGACCGATGAACTGCACCCGCGACTCGTCGAAGTCGCCAAGCGTGCGGCCGAAGTGCTCGACATTCCAGTCGTGGGCTTGGACTTGATGGTACCGTCGGTGAGGGAACCTCAGTACTGGATCATCGAGGCCAACGAACGGCCGGGCCTCGCCAACCATGAACCACAACCCACTGCGCAACGCTTCGTCGACCTGCTCTTTCCTCAAACCGTAAGCCCCTCATGACCACTGCACACCCCTCTGCCGACGTTACGCTGCGGCGTCTTCCCATCGACGTCGACTACCTGTCTCAGACGTTGCTCACCCTGCTGGAAATCCCAAGTCCCAGTGGCTATACGGACCGTATCGTGCACTGGGTGGGCGAAGAGCTGACGCGCTTGAAGATTCCGTTCGAACTAACCCGACGCGGGGCGATCCGGGCGAATCTCGCAGGACAGCAGCGTGCCCCGGCACGCGCGGTCGTGTCTCACGTCGACACTCTGGGCGGCATGGTCAAGAACCTCAAGTGCAACGGACGGCTGGAGATCGTGCCCATCGGGCACTGGTCGAGTCGGTTCGCGGAAGGCTCCCGCGTCACGGTATTCACCGACGCGGCGGGAGGCAAACGAGGCACTGTGCTCCCCTTGAAGGCTTCGGGCCACACCTTCAACGAAGAGATCGACACGCAGCCGGTCAGCTGGGACAACGTCGAGGTGCGCACGGACGACTTCTGCAAAAGCGCCGATGAACTCACCGAGCGCGGTTTCAACATCGGTGACTTCATCGCTTTCGATCCGCGTCCAGAGATCGACAACGGCTTCATCAATTCCAGACACCTGGACAACAAGGCGGGCGTGGCGAGCATGCTGGCCACGGCCAAAGCCGTCGTGGAATCACAGTGCCAGATCCCGATCGATTGCCATCTTCTGTTCACCATCTCAGAAGAAGTCGGCACTGGAGCTTCCGCCATTCTCCATGGTGACGTCGCTGAGTTGGTTGCTGTGGATAACGCCACCCCTGCCCCTGGGCAGAACTCCCGCGAGCGCGGCGTCACCATATCCATGGCCGACTCGACGGGGCCATTCGACTATCACCTCACCCACAAGCTGCTGGGATTGTGCCGAGAGTTCGACATCGAACACCAGCGCGACGTCTTCAAGTACTACCGGTGCGACGCGGCTTCAGCACTAGAGGCGGGCAATGATATGCGGGTGGCGCTCGTCTGCTTCGGCGCCGATGCTTCGCACGGCTACGAGCGGACACACCTGGATGCTTTGACGGCCCTATCCGAACTCTTGGGCCTGTACATTCAAAGCCACCCGACGTTCGAGCGGGATCGGCAACAGCTCGGACCGTTGCGCGGCTTTCCCACGCAGCCCGAGTGAACCACGCAGCCCGAGTGAACCACGCAGCGCGAGTGAATAAGGCTCGGTTGGCAACGCAGCGCAAACCCGTCGGTGCTCCAGCCATGCGACATCTCATCATCGGCGTCGCTCTGATGCTCGCGGGCTGCGAGCGTTCGAGCTCCTCGGCCACCACCGCGGCTGCTCCAGTCAGTGCGACGGAGGAGCGGTTGCAGGCTGGGGCATCGGACCCGCCGCCGGTTGCGGGGTCACCACCGGAGGCGGCGCGTAATCTTGCGCCACTGAGCATCGCCTACAGTGATTGGCCGACCTGGCTTGCATGGGAGGTCGGAGTCGCCCAAGGGTGGTTTGGGCAGGCTGATGTCGCCGTCCGATTCGAGGCGCTCGACTATGTCTCCTCGCTGGAGGCTTTTGCCGAAGGCGACTTCGACGGCGTGGCCACGACCAATGCCGACGCGTTAGCGACTGCAAGTTTGGGATACCCTACTGTCGGCGTCTTGATCAACGGCACTCGAAGCGCAGGCGTGGTGGTCCGTTCCGGTGTGGCTGGTATCTCGAGCCTCGAAGGAACGACGATCGGCGCCGAGATTGGTTTCGGAAGTCACTTCGCCCTGAGTGAGGCTTTGCTCCACCTCGGGTTGAGCCAAGCAAACGTGAGGATGGTGGACGTCCCCCAGGCGCGCGCGAGCGCCGCTTTGCGCGAGGGCGACGTTGACGCCCTCGCTCTGTGGCGCCCACACGCCACTGCTGTCCTCGAACGCGCTGCCGGCTTCAAATACCTCGCAGCCAGCAGCGGAAACGGAGCGCGCGTGTACGACTTGTTGTGCGTCAGCCCTGCCAGTCTCCGCGAGCGCCGGCAAGACTGGCTGAAGGTGGTCCAGGTGTGGATGCGTATCGCCGCCTTCGTCAACGACGAAAACAGCCGGGCAGAGGCGACAACTATTGTATCCCGGCGCACGGTAGCATCCCCCAGAGGTCATCAATGGCTGGACGGGGTGACCATCTTTGGCCTGGACGACAACGTGAGGCACTTCACGGGCGGTGAGGCGAATGCTTCCCTGCCCCACTCCACTCGCCGCGCCGACACATTCCATGTAGCGCACCGGGTTTACGCCAATCGCATGCCGGTCGGCGACTACTTGGACGGCAGCCTGGTTGGCGAAGTAGCCAGGACCGCTGCCGGCAATAAAACTCAGCCCCCTTAGACTCCA
>CAZNZA010000094.1:2915-13831 GCA_964577325.1 uncultured Polyangiaceae bacterium | reverse complement strand
CTACCAGCGCTCCCCAGGTTGCAAGGTGCGCTTGCCGTGGATGCTCACCCGGCCTCTGGGGCCCGTAAACCCGCTGACGCTGCTCACGAGATTGACTTCGTTGCGGGCAACCACGGCGGCGCGGCTTCCCACCACTTCGACTCCTGCCAAGTCAGCGGTGGACGCATCGAGCACCAAGGCGCGATCGCCGTTTAGAGTACTGCCCGTGGCTCTCAGGTTCGAATCGACCATGACGGCCCCATTTTCTACCGTCACGTGGCGCAGCTCGACGTTCGAATTGAAGGCTGTCAGCGATCCGACCACCGCGTTGCGGATCAACGCTTCAGCGCAGCCCCGCAGCTCGATGCGGTCGTAGTGACCTTCAAACAAGGCCGCTCGTCGAGACTGACAGATCCCTGTTCGCTTACGACCAACCTTGGGCCTGGTGCTTTCAAACGGACCTAGGTGCGCGCTGTCCAAGAAAGTCTGCACTAGCGGCAACAGCCGTTGCGGCGCCAAATTCATCAAGTTGTGTCCCACGTTGGGCAGAACATGCGACTCCCACACGGGAAGCCTCTCGCGCAACACGTGAAAGGTGCGCGGCGGAGCGGTGTCGTCTTCCGCTCCCCACACCAAAAGTGTCGGGGCGCGTACGCCACGCAGGTCGTCGTCGAAGTCGTGGTCGAGCAATCCAAGCGCTGCGATCTGGTTGGCGTCGCCTTCGAAAACCTTGTTTCGCAATGCCTCGTTGTGGAGAATGGTGCCAGGCTCTGGCGACAAGGCTCCCATGAGACTCAGCCCCGCCTTCCAAAGATCACGACCGATCAGAGCGAAAATGCTCGTCTCGGGTTGGTCGTCGTGGGTGGTGTGCATCTCGTAAATGAGCGTTTCGCGGTACAGAATGCCAGCTACGGACAAGCTGACCAGACGACGCACCTGGTGCGGGTGCCGGGCAGCCAACGAAATGGCTATTGCTGCGCCCAACGAGTGCCCGACGACATCTACCGGTCCCCCGCCTGCGTGGTGATCGATGACGTGCGCGAGGAACTTCGTATAGCTGTCCGGAGTGTACGCTTCGTTTCCTTTCGAAGACGCGCCAAATCCGGGCAGGTCTACGGCAAGCACCTTACGATCTCGAGCCAGGGCTGGGATCAGAGGTGCGAAATCGACCATCCCTTCCGCCACGACGCCGTGCACCAGCAGTACGGGGGGCGGTGGTGGCGGCCTCTGGCTTTTTGATGAACGCGTTTCGCCTTCGCTTCGGCTCGAAGGCTCCGTTCGTCCCCGAGTCGGTCCCGTCTCGAGCAAGGCATAGCTGCCTCCGAATACCGGATCCATGTACTCGGTGACGGGCCATTCGCTACCCCTGTCGCCTGCTCGAGAAGCATCGGCACTCTTGACCGCCGCTACGGGTTGGGTTGCAGGCGCAGCGCTGCATGCCCCCACCAGGAGTAAGCTTGCCAGCCAGATTACGGCACGTCGGTAAGCGCTCACAGACACTCCCTTGGTTGGCGCACCACCGGGTGCGTGCCTTGATCTAGGGAGCATGTGGGCAGATGCAATGAAGAATCCGCATCAACCCCGTGAGCGCGTGTCCGAAATGTTCGCAACCACTTCACACCGCGAGCAGCAAGCGCGCCTACTCGTACTGGAGCAACGAGAAAACCGGGGTCGGCTTCAACGCCGCTCGCCCCGACAGACCCTTGAGCTCGATCACGAACACGTACGCCACAACCGTTGCGCCGCGGCGCCGCACGAGCTCTCCGGCGGCCGACGCCGTGCCTCCCGTGGCCAGCAGATCGTCGACCACGAGGGCGCGCGTGCCGCGCTTGAAAGCGTCCTGGTGCACCTCTAGCTGTGTTTGCCCGTACTCCAACGTGTACGCGATGCGATCGACGTCTGCGGGAAGCTTGCCCGCCTTACGGATGGGAATGAAACTGGCGTTCAATCGGTGGGCGATGGCCGCGCCGAAAATGAAGCCGCGGGCCTCGATGCCCACGACTGCATCGAGCGGCTCTCCCACGAAGCGGCTCGTCAGTGCGTCGATGGTGAGCGCGAAACCTCGAGGATCGGCCAGCAACGGCGTGATGTCGCGAAACAATATGCCCGGGCGCGGAAAGTCTGGAACCTCTCGCACGAGCTCATGAATGTACTTCAGGGGATCCAGCTGCAGGGCGGGGGCAAGCCCCGTGCTCTGTCCTAGGTCTACGCCGCCCGCGGGAACTCCGCGCGGAGTAGGTGCGCGGCGTGCCGGAACCGGTTTGTTGAGCGTCACCCGTTTTCTTACTGCCATAGCTCGTCTCGTGCTGGCTCCGTCATACAACCAGGCTGTCCACCAACTGGGCGGCAAACGCCTGTTGATGGGTGGCCCACAGCTGCAAGGACAGCGGAGTGACCCCTACCACGCCCTGGTCATAGGCTTCGGTATCCGAGTGTTCGGTACCGGTGTGTCGGACGCCGCCATTGCCAATCCAAAGATACTCTCCCCCGCGTGGATCGTTGCGGAATAGAACACCGTCTTCGTAAACGCGATTACCCAGTTCGGTGGGGCGTATCTTCCAATCATCGCCCGGGGGAAAGTTTATGTTCAGCAACACCGTCTCTTCGAATTCCTTTTCGATCAGGCGCTGCGCCATCAGTGAGACGATTCTACTGGCTCGCGCTCCGTCCGTTTGTAGCGAGGCCGACGCGGCTATGGCACTCACGCCCCGCAATGCGCCCTCGCGAGCCGCCGCCACCGTACCGCTATAGAAAACATCGTTTCCAAGGTTGAGACCATGATTCAAACCAGCCACCACCAAGTCCGGCTTGCGGCTTAACACCCGCTCACCGGCGTGCAGAGCTACGTATACGCAATCTGCCGGAGTGCCGTCGACGGTGAAGATCGAAGGCTCTGGTTCCCACAGTCGCAACGGGCGATTGAGACTTATGGAGTGACTGGTTGCACTCTGTTCGGTCGTTGGGGCACACACGACCACATCTGCCACTTTTAGCAGGGCGTCCCGCAGCTGCCGCAGCCCGGGTGCGGAGTAACCATCGTCGTTGGAGAGTAAGATCAGCGGGCGCCTCATGGCCTGGCCAACTTAGTGAGGCTGTCAGTGAGCGGCCACAGAATTCTGGGCTCAAATGCGACGCGCTAAAGTCGACAAACCATTCCGGAATGCGTTCAGCGGCCGTTGAGACAGATACACTTGGTGAAATGTGGGGTCTCACGCTGCCATAGAGTCCATCGCCCGCGCGCTGGCCGCTGAACTCGAGCGCCGCGGCGTGGCTGGTACCCTGAGCGTGAGCTCCGATCGAGCGTTCCTGCGCCTGGGACGTGGCCAGCGCCAGGTCGCGTTGGGCACCCTTTGCGCGCAATGGCTCGAGCTGACCGAGGGCGAACGCGACCACAGCATCCGAGCCCTCGGCGATGGCTTGACTTCCAACTCCGGGGTGTGGAGCAGGCGCCTGAGCGGCAGCGCCATCGGAGCGACCCTCGTCGTGCTCGCGTCCATGGCGTGGCAGGCACGACATAGTCGAGTCGACGCCGCTGGACCCTCCCCGCCTACGCCGCTGATTGACGAGCGCTTGGCGCGGCAACATCGAGTGTGCGAGGCGGCCGTCTCGCGCGCCATGCGCGGCGCGACTCTCGGCCCGGCCGACGCGGAAGGCTGGGTCGTCGAAGTGACGCTCGTGCGTGCCGCGGGTACGCCCTTGTCGGCGGACGCGTCTGTCACTCCCTTCTTTACTTTCGCCGAGCCTCTGCGCGGGCGCCTTCAGTGGCCACGTCTACAGGCTCCGTCGGGCACCGCCCCAGACGTACGCGTGCGAGAAGCTGCCATGGCGGTTCCGTCCTCGCCTCGCGTCGTTACCACGTTGACTTTCGACAATCCTCACGCGGCCTCGTACTTCGATGCGGCAACGCGCATAGAGTGGGTACGCCTGGCACACCAACTCGCGAAGTCGGTTCAAGCAGAGCGGGCGGCTCTGTATGCGCGCTGTGAACATCAGTCCTCGCACCACGTGGGGGCTTGGTTCTACGGGCAGACAGCGGGCGACATGGCTGGGATCATGATCTGGAGCATGCTCGGGAGCTCGCGCGTGCCGCTTCTGAAGCCACAACTTCTGCCGCACTCCTTCGAACATCCGGATTCAATCGGTCTCATCTTCAACGCCATCAATGAGCGCGCGAGTGCTCGAAACCTACACAAGCGCGAGCTTTCCCTACTGCTGGCCGCCGACGGCGGCTCGTTGGAAGGGAAAGACGAGGGACCGCTGGGGGTGCTCTTTCCCGTGCGCGACAGCAATCGGGCTGCTCGAAGCGCGATGCGTCTGGGCCGTTCGCTGGACGTCGTCAGCGAGCGCTAGCGCGCGGAGCAACCCCGCGGGTCCGATCAACGATTCCACTGTTCGGGCAGATAGATCTTGAGCGCCAACGCGTGAATGGCGGTACCCACATCCTGTCCCAAAGCCTGATACACGAGGCGGTGTTGCCTCAAGGCAGGCAGTCCCCTAAAGGCGTCGCTTGCAATGTGCAATTCGTAGTGGTCTTGCGTCCCGGTCAGATCCACGAGCTCACAACGCGCGTCGGGAAATGTCGCCAGCAGTCGTCCTCTTATGGCTTCTGGATCCATGGCTCGGGCGAGAGTGACGTTTCGAGCACCAAAAGGCAACGTCCGCGGTCCATCATTGGCCCAGCGCACGGCGAGCAATGGTGGCCAGGGCGTCTAGGAAGTCCGGGCGGCTGTTGAGCGCCGGTACACGAACCAACGTCAGGCCCAGCTCTTCGCACCACGCCGCCGCCTCCACATCCAAGTCGTACAACGTCTCGACATGGTCCGCCAAAAATCCAAAGGGGGCGATGACGACGCGACGCGTCCCCGCCTGCGCCAACTCCCCGAGCGTTTGCCGCAGGTCCGGGGCCAACCACTCTCCGCCATCAGCTCCCTGGCTCTGAAACGCGAGATGAGCGCGCCGTCCGAGGGCAGACTGAATGGCATCGGCACACGCGCTGACCTCACTTGCATAACGGTCTCCGGCACGGATGACAGCCATGGGAAGGCTATGGGCGGTGAGCACCAGAGCTTCGCTCGCCTCCGGTGTCGCGGACGACGAGGCGGCGGTGAGATACTCAGCAATCAGCGCCGCCTGGGCCTGGATGAATGGCGGCTCGAGTCCCCAAGGCTCAACCGCCACGAACTGCAGCGCTTGCTCGAAGGCACTAGCGGCCTCCCGGGCGGCGCGCACGTACACATCGACACTAAACGGTGCCAGGGGAAGAAGACACACTCGTGAGACACCTGCTGCTATCAAGCCGGGGAGCACGGCTTCGACACGCGGATGCCACAGACGCATCGCGACCTCTACAGGGCAGCCGAGGCGGGCCGACAAGCCCTGTGCTTGTTCGCGCGTGTATTGCAGCAGAGGAGATCCGCCGATGGTGTCGTATCTATGCTGCATCTCCGCCAAGAGTTCCGGCGGAACCGGTCGCCCGCGTCGGATGGTCTGGAGAAACGTAGGGAGTTCGCTCGCATCGGAGATGGTCCCGTGTGCCAGGAGCAGAACAGCGTCGGAGGGTCGTTTCATGTGCAGGGTGTAGGCTTATAGCACCGTCATCCGCCAGTGTATCTGTTCCTCACAGCCCCTAACCGGAACGAAGGCACAGCTGCTTGGCGAGGAAGAAAGTGGCACTCGCCCGGGCGATGATGCAATGTTTTATTCTCTCCAGCCGAGCTTCAGCCATCCATGCGCAGCCGCCTCTCTCCGGCAGAAACTTTCACGACCCTTCCTTCCCTGAGTGACCCCGCACAACGTCGAGCCACTTGGCGCCAGGTGATCACGGCTTTGGGTCGGCAGGCGGATAGCTTTGGCGTTTCGGATCTGGAACAGGTGGATGTCGGTCAGCTCGTGCAGGCGTGCCGGACCGCGTTGCAGACGGGCTTGGCTGACGATTTGGACTGGATAGCGCCGGGAGCCGCAACCCTGGCGTTGTACGAGCTCACGACGGCCCTTCCAGCTGGAGATGAGCGTCGCGAGTTTGGTCGCCGCGTGTTCAAGCGCGTCTACGGCGGTACCGCGGTAGCCTTCACACCGGTTGCCGCACGCATGGCTTGGAGCTCGGTGCGACAACTCGAATCCCCTGCCATGAAGGCTCGGGTGGCGCTGTGTCTGTCCCTGCCCATCGGTGCCGCGGTGAACGCCGACCCCATGGCGCTCGCTTTGGTTGGCAATCGCGAACGCTTCGAGCGCTGGGTCATGCGTGGCGCTACGGGCGCTTTGCCCGCTCGACGCCTGGCCGCGATCTTGTACGAACGCGCTTGCCGCGAGGCCGCGCGCCGCGCGCAACTCGGTGATCGACACTGGGTGCAGTGGCTGACGTCGCCCCATGTGAAGCCAACGTTCGAACGGCTTCTGGCCGATCGCGAACCGCTCGTCTGGCGCCACGCAGCAACGGCCCGTGGCACACTGGCAGCCGTGCATCATGGGTTGCGCGAAGAGATTGACCTGTTGTTGGACCCGGCATTGGGGCCGACCGAGTGGCGGCGGGCGGCCGTGAGTCTGGTTGCTTGCATCGCCCACGACCCGGCCACCGCCTTGTCTCAATGCAAGACGTTGCTCCGCGGGGATTTGGCGCGTCTACATCCGGGACTGCCGCTCACGTTCTTTTGGGGCCTTGCTCCCGTCATCGAAGCCGATCCCGACGCTGCCGAGGACCTGTTGATGGCGCTTGCGCGTCACGAACACGTCGATATCCCGAGCGCGCTCGCGGCGCTGCTCGACGACGTGCAGAATCCGACTTTCGCCCAGGCCGCGGTAGCTGCTGCGTGTGAACGATTGGCGCAGCAGAGCCAGCGCGATGAAATGTTGTTGCTCTCGTTGCGCGAGCGTGCGGCCGGCGTCTCTTCACTGGCAGCACCGTCAGTGCGCAATGCCGTGCTGCGTGCATTGAACGCGTTCGAGAACGAAGGCGCATTACCAGCACGGGCGTATGCGGTAGAGGCCATCACCCAAGCCCACCGACTGATGGCCGAGCTCGAGCAAAGTCGGGCGGATTCTCCCGCCGCCCACGTCAGGATGCAGAGCCTGCTCGCGGATCTGGATCGGTCGGTGCTGCACACGGGGCGTTTGCCTGACCTGTTGCTGTTGGGCATGAAGCCAACCTCAGAGCTGCAATCGGTTCCTGAACTGGAAAATCTGTACGACCGCATCGGTACCTGGGTCCTGCGGCAAGAAGCGGACACGACCAGCGTTCAGCCGCTCGATCCCAAGACGCGGCAAAATCGATTGGTCGCGCTCTTGCACTTGCTCGACGTACAGACCAGCGTAGCTCAGGATGACGAGACGGCACCGCGGGTACGGCGCCGTTTGCGCAACTCCATTCGAGTGCTGCTCGGCAACCTGCGCAAAGCTGGGCCAGCGTCTCACCGGGTCATGTGCGCGGCGCTAGCTCGCAGTTTCGATGCGGGCGTCCGAGAAGGGGTTGCCGATGCTAGCGACCTGGTGCTTACCACGGTGTGCATTCTGCACGATGCTGCCAGCGTGCGAGCCATCATGGAGGGCTCGACGCATCCTGACGTGAGAGTGGGCTTGGCCGCCTACGCGACGTATCTCGAGCTTCAGACGCAGGTTTCGGGCACCGGCAGCGACGATGTCCGCGCGTTGGCGGACGGCTTCTCGCGCTTCTGTTCGAGCTTGGGTGTGCATGGCTCCCATCGTGGAGAGACATTGCGCCAGTGTGCGCTGAAGCTCGGTCGCAGTGTGCAAGCGATTGCCTACGCCCGTTCCCTGGTCGAACTTGCTGATGATACACCCGGGCAACTCAACGCCGTCGAGGAGCTCGAGGATTTCGCAGATGCGTTCGAGCGCCTCAGCAACGGAGCGTTGCGGCGCGTGCTCGAACGCACCCTGGGCAAGCCCACGCAGCTTGATGCGCCACGTCTGAGCGAAGTGGTCGCGCGTCATGCGTCGTCCGGCGAGCGCGTGGACGGGGAACAATTGGATGCGGCGATTCACGGCCTTGCCGATCGCTTGGCAGCGCCCGTGCGCACGCTGGTCGTCGCCGTTGCCGAGAGCCTCAAGCGTCGACCGCCATCATTGCCGAGTGAGGTCACCTCCATTCCTCACAAGCCGCGCGTGGCCGCTCTGCCGGATTGGCTTTTGCCGCGACGTACGATCGGCGCATTCTATGTCGTGAGCTCCTTGGGAGCGGGTGGCGTCAGCTCGGTGTTCATTGCCAAGCGTATCGAGGAGCGCAAGGAAGAGGCCGCGGAGCTGTACGCCTTGAAGGTGCCGCAGTACGACCCAACCACTGCTCGCAGCTTATCCGAGCAAGAGTTTCTGGAGATGTTCCGGGACGAGGCCGGCGCATTGCTGAGTCTGCCTCGGCACACCAATCTCGCCCGCTTCGTCAACTTCGACATCGCGGCGAAGCCGAAACCCATGTTGGTCATGGAGCTCATCCCGGGGCAGTCCCTCGAGAAGGCAAGCCGTTCCTCGGCTCTAACCATGGAGTTGGTGCTGCGCTACTTGGACGGCCTGTTGGCGGGCTTGGCTGCGATGCACGCCGTAGGCGTTGCCCATCTCGACGTCAAGCCGTCCAACGTCATCCTGCGTGATGAACATACCCCGGTGCTCGTCGACTTCGGCTTGAGCGGTCGCCAATTACGGCCCGGCTGCGGAACCTTGGAATACTGTGCGCCAGAAGTGCTTGGTGTGTTGCCCGACGACTTGCCCGTGCCCCAGGCGGTCCCTGCTGACATGTATGCCTTCGCCTGTACGGCGTATGAGGTATTGACCGGCCAACTGCTGTTCAACGCCAATGATGAGACAGCCATCATGGCACTCCACGTGTCTCACGACGGGTGGCCCGAGCCGTTGGTCGAGCTCGCCCACGTGCCCGGCTTCAAGGACGTTGCGGTGGTCTTGGCCGCTTGTTTACGTCGTGATCCGCGCGCTCGACCGACCGCCGTGGCGACGCGGACTGCCCTGCGCCAGGCGGCGCAACGTGAGTGCCTAGCGAAGGTGGCCTGGCCGGTACGGCCGGAGTCTTACGTCAAGCCACGAACGCTCGAGGCTGCCGGCTCGTAGCGCTCTAAGGGTGGATGAAGACGACGGTACCTTTCAGCGGCAGCAGAGCGGCGTGCCAGCCGGTGGGAACCGCTGGCTCCGTCCAGTGAAACACCCGCCGCGCATCCTCGGGTGTCAGGTTGATGCAGCCATGGCTTTTCGGAATGCCGAACTTGTCGTGCCAGTAGGCGCCATGGAGCGCATACCCTTCCTTGTCGAAGTACATGACGTAAGGGACCTCGCGTAGCTCGAACTCCTCGCCCACCTCACGAGAGCTCATGGTGGATGTCACATGCTTGGTGTGGATGCGAAAGATGCCGCGCTTGGTGGCGGTGCTCGATGTATGGTCCTCCAGTCCCGCCTCGCCCGTCGACACCAGCGTTGCGTACACCGGCTCCTCTCCCTCGTACAGCACGAGCGTTTGCTTGGTGAGATTGATGTCAATCCACTTCTCACCGCGCTTGCCCCAGCCCGGCATCTTCTTCGCGGGGTCGAGGCGCGATGCAAAGCGATCGCTTATCCACTTTCCGTCACTGGTTTCGTAGTGCAGCACCTCGTCATAGAAGCGTTGTTTACCGGTTAAAGGTAACGCTGCCCAGTAGGGTGCGTCGCTGCCGTCGTGGTACGTCGCTATCGGGGAGCGGACGAGGGCGAACGGAAAGTCCACGTCCACACCGATCCTGACTCCGTGTCGCTCCGAACCTCGGATCGGACGCAGGCGATCCGTGGGCAACAGTTCCATCGAAGTCGTTAACCCGTAACGGCGCCCCTGCCACAAAAAGGTGTGCAAGAAGGCATACCCAACTTTAGGGCGCATCGTGTCGATGACGGTAGTAGCCTCGCTGCGCACTCTGCCCGCAAGGCCAGGTACGCCAGGGGCTCCGAGCAGCAGGTTGGGCACATCCACGGCGAGTCCCTCTCCCCACGCGACCGCGGGGTCCACGAGCTTCTGGCCTGGGCCCAACCAAACGTCCTGGGCGTAGCTTGCTCCTATCTCGCCCGGCGCTTGAAGCCATTCGGGCATGCGTTGCTCGAGGTCCGGCTCGGCCTCCCGTACTTGCGCGGCGTTCGGCAGCGTCCCGTACACAGGCCCCGGATTGCGCACCGTGCCGTAAATATACGGCAGCTTGCGGCCGAAGTCCGGAGGGTGCTCCTGAGTCAGCACCACGAGTGGATCCTGCGGGTCCCAGGTGGCGCCGCGATTCATGCACACGTAGCCGTGAGGTTTGATAGGTTGCCAGCCGCCTCGGCAGCCGGCGCCCGCTACTACACTACCGTTGACGGGCGCCGAGCCACCAGCGCGTAGATACCCCAGGCGCTGGCTCTTGCGGTCGGGCTGTGCGTAGATCCACGTGCGGAGCGAGCGGCTGTACACTCTGCGGGACGCAGCATCCACCAGGGTGACGGCGTGCGCCCGCGTGGTGCCGTCCAAAGCCACGACGGTTTGCGTGCTGGCGTTGGGCACCTCGGAAAGCGTGGTCGGCGGTCCTACGTCCGCCGCACGGGTTACGGAAGGGGCCGCTTCTTGCGTCTGCCCGCGCGTGGGGTCGAGTACGGAGGGGCTGCTCTCGCGCTGGCATGCCGTCCCGATGAGCGCCAACAAGCAGCCATAGGAGGCGAATTGAATGCGCATGTTCCAGACCTACCCATAGCTCGCGCCGCCTCCAACTTTGTTGCCATCGGGGTCGGGCAATGGGTCGGCGCGTTCCGTTGCCCTGCTTGAGCATGCATCAAGCGCAGGGCCGAGCGTGCCGAACTGCTACCCAACGGCCGGACAGCACAGGCATGGATTGGACCCCCTTCCCGGCTTAGGCTAACCGAGGCGCCTCATGAGACGATGGTTCACACTTCCGCTGCTTCTCTCGATGGCTTGCGACAGAGGGGGAGAC
>CAZNZA010000094.1:0-2815 GCA_964577325.1 uncultured Polyangiaceae bacterium | reverse complement strand
TATCCCTCTTCCGTGTATCGGTCGGGATGGTTTTTTACCGGCTTCAGTGACGCGAACTTGTTTTTCACCGAGATCCTGCAGGATGCCGGCGTTCGCACGTTGGGTGGCCAAGCGCACAAGTACTTCGACCGCGGAAAGAACATCGAACAGGGGTTCGACATCTGGAGAATCGTCGACGGCATAGCCTTCGACTCGACGACGGACCGCAGCGTCACGAGCGACAAGATGACGGACATGGCGATCGAGATGCTCTCCGATCCGAAGAACACCTCCGACCAATTCTTCCTTTGGTTCCACTACATGGATCCCCACGACCAGTACATCAAACACGAGATGTCGCCGGACTTTGGGAAAACGAACCGCGACAGATACGACTCGGAAGTCTTTTTTACGGACTTTCATATCGGAAGACTGTTCGAGTTTGCGAAAGACAAGGACTGGTGGAAGCGCACGGCAATCATCATCAGCGCCGATCATGGCGAGGCCTTCGGCGAGCACGGGATGTACAAACACGCCTTTGAACTGTGGGAAGTGCTCACCCGCGTTCCGCTGGTCATCTACTATCCCGGCGTCGAGCCGCGGGTCATCGAGCAACGCCGGAGTCACATCGACCTGGCGCCCACCATTGTCGAACTCATGGGTCATCCCGTATCCAAAACCTTCGTCGGCAAGTCGTTGGTTCCGGAACTTTTGGGCACCGCACCAGACAATCGAGAGCCGATTGTGCTCGACTTGCCCGAGGACAAAAACTCAGCGGAGCGCCGGGCCATCATTTACGGCGATTACAAGTTGATCGCCAAAAACAACGGCACCCAATACCTCCTCTTCAACCTGGCCAAGGATCCCCAGGAAAAGAATGACCTGGCGAAGAAGGAGCCGGAAAAGCTGAAGGAGCTCAAAGAGCGTTTCGAGCAAACGTGGAGCGAAATTGATGTCGTGCGTCCGTATGGTGGCATGAAGATGGCGAACGGAACGTTGGCTTCGGGACCAGAAGGACCAAGCGAAGACGATAAACCCGCCACCAAGAAGCCGTAGAATGAACTCAGGCGCCGCTGAGCTCTGCGTCGGGCACGACGGCACACGAAGCAAGCGCCTGCGCTAGGTGCAGCCCTTGCTTCAATGCGGCCTCCGCCGCTTGCGCCGGGAACAGTGCGCGGGTTCCGTAGTCGTACGTGCACTCGATGCGACCGTCGGCAACGTTGAACTCGCGCACGGCTCGGTTGGAGCGGAACGCTCGCAGCGCAACTTGAAGCGCTTCATCGCGAGTGAAGGCTTGATCCATCCCGCGGTGCACGAGTCTGGTGCGCAGCCACTGGTTGAGGAGTGGATCAGAGAACGCAAACGGAGCGTACTGGGGAGGCAGCCGCTTCCAGCGGTCGTAGTTCCGCAAGTCGAGCCCCAACTGGTAAGGCAGTCGGAGCACGAGCCTTGGTCGAACCTCGGATTCGACGCGTACGATGTAACCATCGACCTGGCCCGACAGCACTCCTGCCGCGCCAGGGGTATCAGCTGCCGCATGACGCAGGCCAAGTCTGCGCCCTAGTTCCGGAAACCCCACGCGCGACGCGCGTTTACCCCACTGACGGCGCAACAGCCCAAAGAGCGTGCCTGCGAACATGAGCAGACCGATGGGAACCGCATCTAGCCAGGAGTTTTCGGGCATGTTCCCCTCGCGCGGGCCTACCCGTCGCGGAGATGGGGGAAGCGTCGCCAACGACGACGGGTCCCGCTGGTTCATCCAACGAGCCCGCTCTCGAGCCCACCTTCTCGAGCATCCTCTGGGGGCTTTCTTCGACTCGGGCGACTGCCAGGAAGCTGTCTCTTCCAGCAGTCTTAGTGCGCGGCGGACGGGACTCGAACCCGCGGCCTCCGGCGTGACAGGCCGGCGTTATAACCAACTTAACTACCGCCGCAAACGGTGAGCGCGTTCTTAGCATAGGCCCCCACTGTAGCAAGAGCTAAACGCGTAATCCGCAGCGGGCGCTCATCACCCGGCACGCCGTCCGGTCATCGTTGTGCTTGTCAACGCGCGCCAGTCCTGCCAACCACGGAGCGTCGTGCGCTCACCCTCGGCTCGTTTCATCTACTTCAGCTGGGTGCTGACCGCCCTACTGCTGCTTGGCGCTGCCCTGCTCTGGATTACGGGCGAGCCGGTGGTTGACGTGGCTGAACGGGTGCAAGGGTGGGGACTGCCGGGAATGCTGCTGTTTGGAGCGTTGTTCGCCCTCACCGCGCTGCTGCTCCTGCCAGGCGCTCCTCTCATTTTCCTTGCCGGGATGGTTTATGGCCCCTGGCTCGGCTTCGTGGTGGCCTCGACCGCCGCCACGGTCGCTGCAGGCATCGCGTTCTCCTTGGCTGGCAGCGTGGCGGGGGGCTGGCTTCAGACGAAGGCGCACCAACACCGCCTCGTGCGGGCGCTGTTGCACACGGCGCGGTCTCAAGGCTTCATCCTCGTGCTATTGGCGCGACTGTCGCCCCTCGTGCCGTTCGCCGCTCTGAACGTGGCCATGGGCGCCACCGGCTTGCGACTGAGCACGTTCCTTTTGGCGTCGTGGCTGGGCAAGTCTCCAAGCATCTTCGCCATCGTGTACGTCGCGCAAGCGGCGCGTCCAGACGACAGCTTCGACCGCTCGGCGCTGAGTGACGGCTTGTTCCTGCTCGGGATCATGGCCACGGTCTACGGCTCGTGGCGGGTCATCCGCACTGCCCGCCAACACCTGGAGACAGCCCCGTAGCCCGTGCAGCCAAAGGGCACAGGAGGTCGGCGTCACCACAGGGAGCCGGTTTCACAATCTAGCCGTTTTGATGGTGGGCG
>CAZNZA010000093.1:19523-23481 GCA_964577325.1 uncultured Polyangiaceae bacterium | reverse complement strand
TGCCGGATTTTTAGGGTCTCATCTCTGCGACGCGCTGCTTGCCGAAGGCAATCGCGTCACGTGCTTAGATAACTTCTACACGGGCCAAAAATCGAACCTTGCCTCCGCGCTGACGTCGCCTTTGTTCGACCTCATGCGGCACGACGTGGAAGACCCGATCCGCATGGAGGTGGATGCTATCTATCACTTGGCGTGTCCGGCATCCCCTGTGCACTATCAGCGCAACCCAGTCCGCACCCTGCTAACCGCCGTGCGTGGTACACAGAATGTGCTCGATCTTGCGCGCGAAACAGGCGCGCGTGTGGTGATCGCCTCCACGAGTGAAGTGTACGGCGATCCTGACGTGCACCCGCAGCGCGAGCACTACTGGGGCAACGTCAATCCCGTTGGTAAGCGCGCGTGTTACGACGAGGGGAAGCGGTGCGGTGAGACGATGGCAGTGTGTTACCGGGAGCGCTATGGTGTGGACGTTCGAATTGCCCGCATCTTCAACACATATGGCCCGCGCATGCGGGAGAACGACGGTCGCATCGTCTCCAATCTTTGTACGCAAGCAATCGCCGGGGAGCCATTGACCATTTATGGCAACGGACTGCAGACCCGCTCACTCTGCTTCGTCTCCGATCTCATCGATGGGCTGATGCGTTTGATGGCGCTAAATAAGCAGGAGGAGCCAGTCAACCTCGGAAACGACCAGGAGCTCACGGTGCTAGAGGTGGCCACGCTGATCCTCGAATTGACGGCCTCGAAGTCCCAGCCGCGTTTCTACCCCCTTCCGTCTGACGATCCGCGCCGTCGCCGTCCCGATATCAGCCGCGCCCGGGAGGTCCTGGGATGGCAGCCGAAGGTGAGCGTGAAAGACGGACTAGCGGCCACTGTGCGCTACTTCGCCGAGCGCGTGCCTCAGAAGAGCAACGGCGGAGCGCGTGTTCATCCGCTGCCTCCGACGTTGGTGGCGCGCTGATTTACAGGGGAGGCATGGCGTCGACGGGCGCCTCCCGCCACGCCGCGCTAACAGGCCGCGGCATATTGCACCGCGAGCAGGCGCATGCGCGGGATTCAGACTCCCAAAACTGCAAGCAGTGCATAGCATCCGCATCCTCCCCGCGACGATCGTGTCGATGCATACGTGGCGCGCCGGCACAGCCATTGCATTGTTGTCGGCAATGGCTGAGCAATCGAAAGCAGATGTTGGGCGTCGCGATCATCGAATTCCGACCGGTGGATATGGTTACGGCGGAGGTGGTGTGACCGAACCTGGGGAGGCCACCTTTGGAGACCTCGGTGCCGTGGTTGAACCAAACCCTTCGGCGTCGCCGCAGGCAGGGAACCATCCCGTTGCTTCCAGCGGTGAGCGTATCGAATACACGACGGATCCTATATCGGACGACGTCGAAGCGGCGGGCGTGGGCCCTGGAAACGCTTCAGGTGACCGTGTCGTGGAGCGCGGCGACCACTTCGAAAAAGGAACGGGCTTTGCCTTGGCACGGGGCGTAGGCAGCCTACTCGTATACGGCAGCGCCCTGTTCGCAATCGTCGGCGTTTTGCTCGCTGCTTTGCTGCAGTTCATGATTGCCATCCCTGTGATCGTGCTGGCCGTAGGCATGTTCTACCTTGGTAAGCGCGTGACGATCCGCAGCCACGAAAAGGCTGAAGAGCATTTCGCGCCGCTGCGCAAGTAGAACGAAGGCGGCCTCGCCGTCACGTGAACTTACCGCATTGCATTAACCGTCAGAATTAGCCACTCAACCACATTATGTCGAACAATCTCAAAGTGTCTCTCGTTGCTTTGGCGGCTATCGCCGCCCTTGGTTGCGACCGTTCCGAGTCGGAAAGCATGGCCTTGAATCCGGGCGATGAAGCGCCCACCGCGCCGGCCACTGGTGGGCTAGCCACACACCAGCAACCGGGTGCGCCCCCGGGCGAAGTGCCGCCCACGGTTGCCGCCGCCACGGCTGTCGCCCCGCTCGAGAACAACCTCGCCCGGAACTTTCAGGGCGAGTTCGTGGCGGAGATCATCCGGCGAGGACAAGCGCAGCCCGCCACCTTTCGCTATGCCAGCCATAGCGAAAAGTTGAGGATGCAGCTTCAAGGCACGTCCAAGGATTTCGACGTGCTCGCCCAGGATGACCGTCTGCACGTGCTCGATCACGACAACGACCGATACCGCTCCTTCGACTTATCGGAAATGGACAGCAAAGCGGAGTTTGAGAATGTTCCTTCGAAGATAAGCGGTGAGATGGGACGCATAGAGGGCGTGAACTGCGAGAAGCGAACGATGCAAGCGGAGGGATTGCGGATCGAAATGTGCGTGGGAGCCATTCCCGGCAAGTTCGAGCTCGGAGTGTTCGAGAAGGCTACTGGCGTGGAAGCACCGGATTGGCTGGCGACGCTGATCGAGGATTCCTTCATTCCGCTGACTGCAACGGCATATACCGAGGACGGTCAAGAAGCGTTCAGCATGAAGGTGACCAAGTATTCGCCGAATCCAGCGCCCGCCGCGCTGTTCGAATTGCCGTCGACGTATCAAGCCATCAAGCAATGATCATCGAACACGCAAGGGCGCTTCCGTCTCGGAAGCGCCCTTGCGTGGTACCTATTTTAACGGCCATCTGTGTTGAGCACCATAGGTGCTCGCCCTTACAGACGCGCCGTGCTCGCGCGACGTCAGCTCTTCACCAACGAAAGTCCGACGACGCAAACGGCAACGATCAGGTTGTTCCAAAGCGTTGCGGGGCTTTGGTGCCAGGTGTAAAGGGTGAACATCGCCAACCACACTCCCAGCGCCGCAGTGGCCCACCGAGCGAACTGATCGCGGAATGCCCACAGCGCGGCCAGGAAAATAGCGACGCCCACAACCCACGTGTTCGTCAACGAGGGGCGGCTGTGCGGCCACATGAAGGCTGAAGCCAACAACCACAAGCCAGCGCCCGCGGTGCCTATGCGCGCCAAGAAACTGGTGGAATTCGAGGGACGGTATCCCAATCTTTCACTTCGTTCATTCACGATTGCGCTCCTTTCTGTTGTGCTCGCGCGGCGCGTGCCTGCGCTATCAGTCATACATCTATGGTCGACAGAGACTCTCGTCCGAGAGCAGGCGTGCGGCGCGACGACACCACTGCGGCGGCCGCCTCCGCGCCCATCAACTGCTCGTAAAGTTCGCCCATTTCGGCGCGTTCTCGACGTCCAATCGACGCTCGGTCGAACTGCTCCAGTTCCACCTGAAGGTCTTGTTGCTGCTCGGGGCTCATCACATCGACGAGAGGGAAGACTTCTTCGGCCAGTGTCGAACAGACTTGACGCTGAGAATCGACGAAAGCCCCGACGCGGCTGCTCAACTCCCGGCGGCTGGCTTCATCGTGGGGTTCGTGGGCCAGCGCGTGCTGTTCCATCGTTTGTAGATGATAGGCCTGAAGCTCGTGGGCAGCCCGCACTGCGGATACGACATCCATGTCGAGCCCTGACTCGCAGCGCACCAGATCCGGCAGCAGGATATCGTCGATTTTGGTGGCGAAGTGCACATCACCAAACAGGCGGAAAAAGCGTGTGAAGTCTGATAATCTGTGGGTACTCGCTTCCGCTCCCGAGCTCACTGCTTCTACATATTGCTCCAGAGCCTGCAGTGCACTGAGGATCCGGATGCGGTCGCGTTCCAAAGGTCGAATCGCATCATTCATGGCGCCAACTCCTTCTGAATGTCTTCCTGAAGACATGGGCAATAGCGAGATTGTGTGCGGCGCTGAGTTACCAACGGCGCCGGTGGGCAAAGCAGTTCAAGAAGCGTGCCCGCGGCATTCAGGCTTGGTGCCTTGAATCGCTGCAGTTGGGCACGTGGCGCCCTAGCGTAAGGTGAGGCACGCTTGCCTCCGGGTGGCGTCTCTAGGCTGCTAGGTATCCAAGAAGCAGCTAAACAGCAGCCATTTTGAATGGAGGGTGTTGTGGTCCAAAGCGTGCATCC
>CAZNZA010000093.1:17711-19423 GCA_964577325.1 uncultured Polyangiaceae bacterium | reverse complement strand
CAGCTAAACAGCAGCCATTTTGAATGGAGGGTGTTGTGGTCCAAAGCGTGCATCCGGCGTCGGTATGAACGCAAACGAAGCGATGGCCCGAGATGCAGGTTGGGACTGGAATCGCGACGCGGACGAGTACTGTGGATTCTGCCTCAGTATGTACTGTCGCGACTTGGAGCTGCATTGCGCGGGATGCGACGTGCCCGTTTGCGCATTCTGCGCAGAATGGCTTCAGGAGGCGCAGGCTGAGGCCCATTGCCCTCCCTGCGCCACCCACTCGGAAGGATACTAAAGTGCCCGCTCGCGCCATGTACAAGGCGGAGCTGTCGCTGGGTGACGTCGTCATCCCGGTCAAGCTTTACTCGGCCGTCGAAGACCGGGGCGTGCACTTCCGCCTGCTTCACCAAGAGGATGGCGTTCCCCTGCAGCAGCGGATGACTGATCCGCAGTCGGGGGAGGTCGTCGCCCTGGACCGAGCGTTGCGCGGCTACGCTACCGAAAGTGGAGAGTACGTCGTACTCACCTCCCAAGACCAAGAGCGGCTCCAACCAAAGCCGACGCGAACGATGGAGGTAGTCCGCATCATTCCGGCGGAGCGGCTAGGGCACCAGTGGTACGTGCGACCGTACTATCTAGGGCCCGACGGCAACCCGGATGATTACTTCGCGTTGGTTGAAGCGCTCGCGTCGGAAGCCGGTAACCCTGGACAATCGGTAGAGGCGATCGTGCGCTGGGTCATGCGCAAGAAAGAGTATATCGGAGCCCTGCGCGCGCATCGGGGGTATCTCCTGCTCCTCACCCTCCGGCACACCGGCGAGGTCATCGAGGCCAAGCAGCTTCCGGTCCCGGAAGGGCGCGACTTGGATCCGAAAGAGCAGAGGATGGCGGCGCAGCTGGTAGAAATGCTTGCAGGTCCCTTCGAACCCGATGCCTTCAAGGATGAATACCGGCAGCGGCTAGAAGGCTTCATTGCTGAAAAGGCCGCGGGCGGGGCGATCGACGTGTCTCACGTCCCGCGGCGTGAGGTGAAGGCGGCGCCATCGCTTGCCGAAGTTCTCGAAGCCAGCGTCAAGCAGGAGAGGAGCAAAAAAGTTGCCTGAGGATGATGATGAACAGGTGGCGCGTGGCCCGCGGGCGTTGTGGTCTGGAACCATTAGTTTTGGACTCGTCAGCATCCCCGTAGAGTTGTATCCGGCAACCCGCACAGAGCGCTTTTCGCTCCGCACGCTGAGCCCTGAGGGGCAGCCGTTGCGCAGGGAGTTCTACTGCCCAGCCCATGGCGAAGTTGGCGAAGCGGTGCCTGGTGAACATATCGTGCGCGGGTTCAAGATCGAAGAAGGGCGTTACGTCATCGTCACCGACGACGAACTCGAGGGACTTGCGCCCGATAAGTCTCGCGACATCGACTTGCGCCGCTTTGTGCCACGACATGAAATCCCCATGGCTAGCTTCGAGCGCGCGCACTTCATGACGCCCAGTGCGGACTCCAACAAAGCTTACAGACTTCTGGCGAAGACGCTCGAGGATACTCAGCGCGTGGGGATTGCCACGTTTGTCATGCGGGGCAAGGAATACTTGGTTGCCATCATCGCCGAAGGCGGCTTGCTGCGCGCGGAAACTTTACGGTTCATGGACGAAGTTCGTACCCCGCGCGATATCGGCCTGCCCGAGCCGGTACAGCCGAGCGCTGAACGCGTGCGGGCTTTGCGCCGCGTCTGCCA
>CAZNZA010000093.1:5789-17611 GCA_964577325.1 uncultured Polyangiaceae bacterium | reverse complement strand
CCGAGCCGGTACAGCCGAGCGCTGAACGCGTGCGGGCTTTGCGCCGCGTCTGCCAGACGTTGCGCAAGGACGACATCGATCCGAGCGAACTCGAAGACGCGGGCTTGCAGCGAGCACGAGCTTTGGTTGAAGAGAAGCGGCGGCGCGAAGAGGACGTCATCCGTCCTGCCGCCCAAGATGTCAACGAAGGCGAGGGTGGCGCCGAAATCATCGATCTTTTCGAAGTGTTGAAACGTAGCCTGCAGTCTGCTCAGGATGCGGCGGCTGGCAAAGAGCAGCCCGTGGCTGAGGACAAGCCCACCGGCGACGACCAGCCCCATGCCGAGAAGAAGTTCTCCGCGCCCAAGAAGGGCCCGCACAAAGCCCAGCCGCGGAAGCCCAGCGCCGGCACCAACGGCGTTGGAGCTAGCTCGAGCGAGGATGATGACCCCGCCACTTGGACCAAGAAGGCGCTGTACGATCTAGCGCAAGAGCTGAACATCGCAGGCCGCAGTCAAATGTCGAAGCCTGAATTGGTCAAAGCCATCCGCCGTACGCAGAGTCGTGGCCAGGCAGCCCAGGAGCGGAAGGTCGGTTGAAGGCAGGTGTGAGCTACTTCTTTGGCTTGAGTGTACGCAGCATCTCAGCGCTGATGGCCTGCTTTACCGAAGCGTACGTCGACCAAGGCTGTGACCTTTGCGCTTCGAGCCGACTCGGCACCGAGTGAATGGTAAACTGTTCGGGAGTGGCACCCGCCTCGAGCTCTTGCCAGGATAGAGGCGTCGCGACGAGGGCTCCTGCGCGAGCCCGTGTCGAGTAGGCGCAAATGCTGGTAGCACCTCGACCGTTGCGGAAGTAGTCGATGAATATGCGTCCCCGACGCTTCTCCTTGCTCATCGTCGCCACGAACTTTTGCGGTTCTTGGGCGGCGATGCGCGTGGCGATGGCGCGACAGAAATCCTTGGTTGCGTCCCAATCCCATCGGCGCTCAACCGGCACGACCACGTGTAGGCCCTTGCCACCCGTGGTTTTGACGAAACTCTGCAAGCCGAGCTCTTCCAGAACATCCTTCACACGCACGGCGCCACTCACCACGTCCAGCCAATCTACCTGCGGGTCGGGATCGAGGTCGAAGACGAGCTGATCGGGTCTATCTGGTCGATCGCGGTGCGCGCCCCAGGTGTGGATCTCGAGCACGCCGAACTGGATGAGCGAAAGCAGCCCCACCGCATCGCGGATCGCCATGTACTGAACCGTCTTGCCCTTTTCTTCAATCGGAACCGGCTTGATTGCGCTGGGCATGCCTGGGGTGAAGTGCTTTTGGTAGAAGCACTCCTTTTCCTGTCCTTGCGGGCAGCGCACCAGCGTCAGCACGCGGTCGGCAACCTGCGCCAACATGGCGGGTGCCACTTGGACGTAGTAGTTCGCCAGGTCGCGTTTAGTGATCCCTTGCTCCGGATAGAGCACCCGGTCTGGGTTCGTCAGTCTCACTTGATGTCCGGCCGGCGACGACGTTGGTGTCGGAGGCTCGGCGCGCTCCTGTTGCATCTCGTCAGGTTGAATGTCGCTAGGTTGCATTTCGACGTTCTCCTTTTCGGCCTCGTCCATGGTGACGTCTTCGGCCGGCTTGTCTTCGCGTAAGCCTTTGAAGGTAGGGTGACGCAACAGCCCTTCGTCGGTGACTTCCGTATACGCCACTTCCGCCAGCAGCTCAGGTCGTACCCACGTTGCCTGCCGCGCCACCGACTTGTCCGGAGGTGTTTCAAAGGGGGAAGCGGAGCAGCGCAAGGCGTTTAGACGAGCGTGCAAGTCTCGAAGGGACTGCTCTGTAAATCCAGAGCCAACCTTTCCTCGGTATTTCAACCGGCCGTCTTCATGAACCCCCACGAGCAATGCGCCGAAGTGACTTCGAGAGCCGCCAGGAGCAGTAAAGCCGCCGATCACGAACTCTTGTCGCTTGCTACACTTTACCTTGAGCCAGTCACGAGACCGCTTTGAGACGTAGCGAGCATCGGCTCGCTTGCATATGATGCCTTCGAGATTTCGACGGCACGCCTCCGCGAAGAAACGTGGTCCGGCACCGCGCACATGGTCGCTGTACCTCAGGCGCGAAGGCGCTGCTTGCAAGAGCTGCTGCAGAAGCGCTTTTCGATCGATCAACGCGACCTTGCGCAAGTCCCAACCGTTCAGGTAGAGCAAGTCGAAGGCGAAGTACACGAGGTCCTCAGCAACGCCCGCCTTGAGCGAGTTCTGCAGCGCTTGGAAGTCGGTCGTGCCATCGCGACGCAACACACAAGCCTCGCCGTCTATGAGCGCACTCTGGACGCGCAGCTCCGAAGCCGCCTGCGCCAGTGACGACATACGCTCCGTCCAATCTTTGCCACCACGGGTGATCGTGCGTGCACGGCCGGTTGCGATATCGAGCAGCACGCGGTAGCCATCGAACTTCACCTCGTGAAGCCATCCGTCTCCCTCCGGCGGGGTGGCAACCAAGGTTGCCAACTGCGGTTTCGGATCAGTAAGGCCTTTCGCTTGCACGGCTTCGGTCAACTGTGCGGGATTGGGCGCAGCTGCGTCCTGCTCTCGAGCTGGATGCTTCGCCTTCTCGCGCCCGGTGCCGGTGCCGGTGCCGGTGCCGCGCGGCTTACTCATCTGGCGTCCCGTAACCACGCTTTCCGGTCGCACCGTAGTCAGCTCAGCCTCTTCGCCGACGCGCGCTTCGGCGTCTTTTGACTTGAACAGTAACCAACGAGCGTCACCGCCGCGGCGCACCAGGTGCCACTTGCCCCGCATCTTCTCCCCATGCAGTACGAACTCCAAGTGACCCGCCCGATACTGCTTCTCCGGATCTTTGAGCGCGCTCCACGTCCCGTGATCCCAGACGATCACCTGGCCCGCCCCATACTGTCCTTCCGGGATTGTTCCTTCAAAGTTACTATACTCCAGCGGATGATCCTCCGTTTGCATCGCAAGCCGCTTCACCGCTGGATCTAAGCTCGGACCCTTGGGCACAGCCCAACTCACCAGAACGCCGTTGAGCTCGAGCCGGAAGTCGTAGTGCAATGTCCGTGCGGCATGTTTCTGCACCACGAAGCGGCCTACTGCCGACGACTTCGGGGTCCGTGCTTCGGTACCATCGGGTTCGGACGTTTTTGCGAAATTACGCTTGTGCCGATACTCACGCAGAGGGTCGTGCTCAGCCATGGTTCGTCGATCGGCGCCGGGCCTTGGGAGACGGCTACCAAAGGAGGCCAGAAAGCCGTTCTGTTTCGCTGCCCAGCTGCGACGTTCTCTCCGGGCTAAAGTCGATGTCCTGCCCGTGGCTTCCTCGGCACTGCTTGGTCGTGAGCAAGAGCCAATCGCACCACTCGTCCATCCCCGCGCCGCTCGTCACTGAAAGTCCAAACACCTGAAGGCGGGGGTTCGCTTGAAGCGCGCGCTCGAGGCAGGCGTCCAAATCGAAGTCGACGACACCGAGCAGGTCGAGCTTCGTGATCACGAGGACCTGCGCATGACGAAACGCGTGCGGGTACTTAGCTGGTTTATCATCGCCTTCGGGCACCGACATCACGACGACACGGGCGTGTTCACCTACGTCCACGCGACTGTCGGCCGCCAGGCTTCCCACGTTCTCGAGCAGCAGTAGGCCTGGCGGCGGTTTGAACGTCGTGAGGGCCTGGCCAACCATCTTGGAGCTGAGCTGGTTTGCGGTTCCCGTGTGCACCTGGAACACGTCACAACCCAGGCGGCGGATGCGTGCCGCATCCAGGTCGCCTGCTTGGTCCGCTTGCAAAACGCACAGCGACAGTCTGGCGCCGAGTCGCGCGAAGGTTGCTTCGATGAGCGCCGTTTTGCCTGCCCCGGGCGTCCCTTTTAGGCTCACAGCCGTGATCTGATGTTGCTTGAACCAGGCACGGTTTTCTGCTGCCGAGCCGACCGCAGGCGCTAGACCGCCGGCACGAGAGGCCACGTGAGATTCGGAGCTCGAGTGGGCGTCACATCCGCATAGTGGACACATGTAAAGGTATCTCCTGGCTCAGAGTCCGTTCGGACTTCGATATAAACCTGATGGTGGGCTACGGGGGAACAGGGCGGCCCTCCACGGATCCCCCTTCGATGCGTTCTCTGCGGCAAGCCCCTCAGCGAAAGCCCTCACAAGGCTATCGCTGCAAAGCTATGTCGTATAAAGCACTATGCGTGCCAGGGGATACGGGGGAGCAGGGACGGCATGCTTTGGTCATCAGCCGCACTGATGGGGTAACCCATAGCAGTGGGAGACGGTACGAGCTGCTTACCCTCGCGACGTGCCGTTGACGCATTCCGCCACGCTGTGACGCATATGTGGCACGCTCGGTGCTGGACCAGGTGAAGCGTACGGACAGGAGCCCGCCCGCTCGCGGGAACGAGACGTGCTTCCAAGGTGACGATGTCCTTCCCGGTATCGCGCTCTTCGTCCCCCGACGTGGCTTCCGAGGCCTCCTTACCGGTCTCGTCGGCCCCAGCCATGGACGTCGTTGGAATCGATTCCGGAGGAGGTCTGGTCTACCGCGGGGAGGCGGCGGAATCGCTCGCGGATTTGGACTACGCCTGCTTTGCCTATCTGCTGCTCTATGGCCAGATGCCCGATGTTAAGTCGCTGGGTGCGTTCGAGGAGCACTGGGCATCGCCCTCTCCTCGCACACAGGTGAGCAGAGCGGGCGCTGGCGCGCTGGCGGAACTGGTCGCCGCAACGGCGCGGCTCAACCTGGGCGCGGAGGTGCCAGTGCGCGAGCAGGCGGCACGGCTCTTGGGCAGCGTCGCCGCTTTGAATCAAACATTGTTTGCCCACGTAGCAGGCGACGAGAAGCCGGAATCATCTCTGATTTCCCAGTTGACGGCCCAGTTGACGGCACGGGCGAGGGACGTCCCAGCGCACCAAGGGCAAGCCGCGTTGAAGCGAGTGCTCGTCTACCAAACGGAACTACCGAGCGACCTCGCCACCTCGGTGGCTCGTACAGCGGCGTGGGCGGAAGCTCCTGTACATCTTTGCGTGGCTGCGGCGATGGCAACCTTCGGGGGTCGTCGAGAGAGTGGCGAAGCCGAGGCAGTGATCCGAATGCTCGAGGAGCTAAAGCGGCGCGAGGGGAGCGCCGAACAGCTGCTGGAATCCGTGCGAGCGGGGCACATGCGGCTGGCTGGTTTCGGGCAGGCGTCGTCCGAGCAGGACCCCCGGGGGGCACTACTGAAGCAGTCGGCTTACGATCTGATGGCCCTCTTGAACGAGCGGGATCCGCTGTTCGGACTCGCCGCGGAAGTGGAACACGTGGTGTTGGAGGCCCCGTATTTTCAAGAGCGCAACCTGTATGCTAACGTTCACTTCTACAGCGCCTTGATTTACCGTGCACTAGGCATCCCTGAAGCGGCGTTCGAGTTGGTCGGGATACTGGCTCGACTTCCCGGATGGGTGGCGCACGCGGTGGATGCACATCTAAGTAGGGACTGAGCTTGGCTCAGAACTGCGCTCTCACCGTGAGCCCCCGGTAGTTCCCCTGGTGTCCTGGGGCGACACTCATCTCGCTATCGCCGGTGGTGGCGACAAGGATGAACGCACCTCCCGCGAGTAATCCAATGCCACCAAGGACGGCCGCAGTCACACCCAAGTCTCTGCCTCGGGATTGGGCGCTCAACCCGGTTTGATCGCAGACGTGAGGATCCACCGCGAGATCACAGTGCTCCTTCACCGTGGTCCATTCTTGATAACTCAATGCGGCGAATATGCCGCCAGCGACCAGCGTTCCGGCACTAGTGCCAGCCAACACCCATTGCCATGTGGACGATTCACTTTCCGCTACTGACGGGACTGGTTTGGCGTCAGTTTCGGGAGTGGTCGTTTCCCGCTTGGCCGGAGTGAGCGATGCCGTTGGGGTCAGCGCCGGCCCCGGACGAACCTCCAGCCGTTGCACGTCGCCCAACTGCAGGTAAACGCGGTACTGCGCGCTCTCGCGGTTGGGTGCTTCGACGTTGATCACGTGCTCGCCCGGGTCTAGGCGTATGGGCACACCCAAGCGATTGGAAATATCGACGCGCGAGCGGCGCACGACACTGTTACTCGGCGCATCAGCGGCTAACTTCACCACCAGGCGCGGCACAGTAGGCTCGAGGTCCTGGGCCCTCTGCTTCGCGACGCCATAACGTCGATCGCTCGGCTCGAGCAGTTCCATGGCTTGGGTGAAGTACTCCCAAGCGGACGCTACGTTTCCGCGCTTCTGTTCACAGTTGGCGAGGTTGAGCACCGTTCCTGGTGCGCGATCAATATCGTTGCTCTCTCTGAACTTGAGGCACGCTTCATCGTAAGCGTTCCTGCTCATAGCTTCTCGCCCAGCGTCGAATAGCACCTCCGCAGCCGACACATTTGCTGCCCTACCGGGAGGGGCAAACAGGAGCATCAACGCGAAGCTACAGACGGCGGCGAGTTGCGGGAGCGCGTGGGGAGTGAACGACCGAAGCAGATGAGGCATCCTTGCCAAACGAGCGCGTCGGCACGCTTTCCTGTCCCACGTTACTGGAACGGGGGTGGTGGCCGGGGGTGCCGCGAGGAGTGCTAGGGGGATTTTGATCGACCTGTGGAGCACGATCAGCAACCATAGCACATGGGACCGTGGAGTCATTGGTACTCGACGCATCGTGCTGGTCCTAGTCGGGTGGTGCCTTTTCAACCACCACCATCTTCATCAGTCGGAACGGCGCGTATGAAAGCAAAAGGCCCCGAGCACTCCATGGTTGCAAAAGCAGGTCCTCGCCTGTTTCTTTTCGTCGGACTGCTTTTATTGTTCGTCGTTGCTTGCGATGGCGACAGTGGAGGTCCGCCGACGAATCCTGCCGACGCTAGTTTGGACGCCGGTGACGCAGATGCCGCGTTGGGGACCGAAGGCGGGACGATGACTGCGGCGTGTGAGCAGGAGGGGGCTTTCCGTTGCAAGCCAGAGCAAGGGGAGATGCTGGAGATCTGCGACCCGTCCACCCGAGCCGGCTGGGTAGAGTTTCTGCGATGTGGGTCTGAGCAGTTGTGCGACGCCCAGGCTGGGCGCTGTTTGATGTGTGAGCCAGATGCATACCGCTGTGATGGCTGGCGTCTACGTCGCTGCAACGAGAGTGGAACACGCTGGGTTTTCGTAGATGAGTGCCAGACGGAGGATCATTGCAGCTCCACCCAGGCGCGTTGCTTGGATTGCCTAGCCGGGCAGGGCGCTTGCACCGCCGAGAGGTTGACGACGTGCAACGACAACCAAGACGGCTTCGAGACCACCAACTGTGAGTCAGCGGACTTATGTAACGTTGCATCGATGGGTTGCCGGCAGTGCTTCCCGGGCGAGTACCAGTGCGCAGGGGAAGACTTGGTACGTTGCAACGACGGCCAGATGTGGGAGGTCCTGGATCAGTGTGAGACGGAGTTCGTTTGTGCCCAGACGCTCGAACGGCTGACCGACGATCCCGACGCCGCGCCAGCATGTGTCGAGCCCACGTGCGCCAGTGGCGAGTACCGATGCAATCCCGATGACCCAGCGCGCTTGGAAGGCTGCCCACCGAGCCGCGACCGCTTCGAGCTGATCGACGTGTGCGGCCACCCATCGCTGTGCGACGCTGACCTGGGTGAGTGCAGGACTGGCTGTGGCGTACCTGGCGCCCATCGCTGCAACGGGGGCACGATCCAACGCTGCGATGCCGATGGCGTGGAATGGGTCACCGAGCAGGTATGTAATGATGAAGGGGAATGCAACGCGGAGAAGCGAGATTGCGTCGCCTGTGAGGCCGGTGAGTGGCAGTGCAATGATAACTTGCTGCAGCGCTGCACCGAGGACCAGCGGTGGGAGACGCACCAGGCATGCACGTCGGCTAGTCTGTGCAACGTAGACCCGGGCCGGACGGACCAGGAATGCGGCGCCGGATGCGGCACCCCCGGAACGTTTCGCTGCAGTGAGCGACAGCTCGAGGAGTGTAGTTCGGATGGCACCACCTGGGAGGTGCGAGAGACGTGCGCCAGTGAGGGGTTGTGTAACTCCGCCGAAGGACGCTGCACACCCGTCGGGTGTCCCACAGCCGGACTACTGACGTGTAGCGGGCAAGAGCTTCGCCGGTGTCATGATGAGTTGACGGTCTGGGAAACGATGACCACCTGCGCGGCCGGCACCTCTTGCGACATCGAGAGCGCAGGGTGCATCGAAGCGTGTCCTGTGGTGGGTTATCGGTGCAACGGGGCGCAGCCGGAACGCTGCGTTCAAGGTGACGAAGGCCCGGTGTGGGAGGCGGTCGCCGCCCCCTGCGCGTCGTTTGGACTGTGCGCCGCTGATGCAGAGGGCGCCAGTTGTCGCGAGCCCGTGTGTGGCGGCTCACTGCCCGACTTTCGCTGTGACGGCCTAGACGTAGAAGCGTGCAACGCCGAGCGCACGGGGTACGACCCAGTGAGAACCTGTCCGGCCAATACGAGCTGCGACGTAGGAACGGGAGGCGATGGCCCCACGCAATGCGACGTGTGTCCGGCAAACGCGTTCTCGTGCGCAGCTAGCGGAGCCTTGCAACGCTGTTCAGCCAACGGGCAAACGCTTCAAACGGTGCAAATGTGCCGTGACAGAGATCATTGCGTGGCAGGAAGCGATGGGAGCAGCGGGCACTGTCTCGTGTGCGACGCCGGTGAAACACGGTGTAGCGGTGGCAATCTCGAGACGTGCAGCGACGACCGGCGAAGCTGGGTGATCCTCGAAGCGTGTGATCCGGCTAACGGGTGTAGCGGCAATGCCAGCTCTGGTGCTTACTGCAACGCTTGTCCGACGCCAGGAGAGCGGCGCTGCAACGGCGCTAATCAGTTGCGCACTTGTAGCGACGATCGGAAGCAATGGGTCGAGTCGACCTCTTGCCAAGACGGCTGCCAAGAGGCTGAGCCGCAAGACTACTGTCGCGATTGTGCACCGAACTCCGCGCAATGCATGGGCGATCAGCGGCGCATGTGTAGCGCGCTCGGGCGGTGGGGCAACTACACGGAGTGCCCTGGGTCGGGGACGTGTATCGACGACGGAAATGCCGACTTCTGCTCGAATTGCGTGCCCGACACGTTCGTGTGTGACGGCACGATGCGACGGCGTGAGTGCGCCTCGGATGGGGAGTACGACGCTCCCGTCGCTTGTCCGAGCGCTAGTCCGTACTGCATGGACGGCGCCTGCGTCGAGTGTTTACCGGGCCAGCCCGCGCAGTGTCCGGGCGGAGAGGGATCTCAAGATCGACGCGTCTGTAACGCGAGTGGAGAATGGGCTACAAGCGTCTGTCCCCCGTCAGAACCCGTGTGTCACGACGGCGGCTGCGTCGACTGCGTGCCGGGCCGGGAGCGCTGCACGAGCAGCATGAGCAGCACCAGCGGTCGAGAAGTGTGTAGCGCAGCCGGGACTTGGGTCGCCGCCACCTGCACCGGATCTCAAAGCGTTTGCTTGGCAGGCGAGTGCGTGGCTTGTGATCCCGATACGGCTGCCGACCGCTGCCGCTCGAGCGCGCAACGAGAGACGTGCAGTGACGATGGCGACTGGGACGTCGTCAGTTGTGGCGGAAGCACCCCCGTATGCGTCGAGGGCGCGTGCCAGGAGTGCGACCCGCAGCGTGATACAGCGCGCTGCACGGCGGGCGAGGGAAGTGCCGGGCGCGAGGTATGTAGCGGTGGCGATTGGGAAGCCGCCAATTGCGGCGGTACTGAGCCGGTGTGTACCGACGACGGCCAATGCGTGTGTCGGGAGGGGGACACCCGGTGCGGGTCTTCCACATCGAGGCAGCGCTGCGTCAACGAGCGCTGGGTCGATGAGCCATGTGGCGCTGGGTACTGCACGGGCAGCGGGGAGTGTGTCGAGTGTACGACTGATGCCCAATGCCCGGCGGAGCTGCCGGAGTGCAATGCGGGCGAGTGTGAGTGCGAGGATGGGTCGCAGCGCTGTCTCAACGGCGCCCACCAAGTCTGTGACGACGGCGCGTGGCAGGCGCAAGCGTGCGGCGGTAGCACCCCGGTGTGTGACGCTGATAGCGGTAGCTGCGTGTGCGAGAACGGCGCGGAGCGCTGTGCCGACGGAGTCCGCCAGACCTGCGTGAGCCGGCAATGGGTGAACGACATGGGAAATCCCGCGTGCACCGCCTGCAGCGGGAGTGCTCAATGTAGCGGGACGACGCCGATTTGTGACGGCGCGTTCTGCGTCGCGTGCTCGACGAGCGATTGCCCAACCGGGCTCGTGTGCGCCAGCAGCGGAGCGTGCGTCGAGTGCACACCGGGCAGTGCGGACAATTGCCCTGAGACTGCACCGGTGTGTTCGACGGACAACGAGTGCGTGCAGTGCACGCCGGAAAATGATGCCGCGTGCACGGGGGCAACTCCTGCGTGCGATGACGACACCAATACGTGTGTGGGGTGTACGGCTTCCGGCGACTGCCCCGCTGCCACTCCGGTGTGTGATATCGTCAGCGGGTCGTGCGTGGTCTGCTTGGCCGACGGTGATTGCGACGACGGAGTGTGCGACGAGACGCGTCGGGTGTGTGTGGAGTGCATGGCTGCCGGGGATTGCTCCGGCACTCAGGTGTGCGATACCGAGAGCAACGAGTGCGTGGCGTGCATGACGAACGACGATTGTTCCGCTGCTTCGCCCGTGTGCAACACGACAACGAATACGTGCACGACGTGCACCGACGGTGCCGTATGCCCGAACGGTCAGGTGTGCGTCGTCGACACCTGCACCGCGTGCGTCGATCCAGTCGCCGACGCCGGGCCGGGCGTAGCGTGTCCGAGCGGCTTGACGTGTAGCGCAGCTGGGGTATGCGTCCCATGATGAGCGGCGCAGCGGGCACGACGAAGCCTCGATTGGCGAAACGACCAGGTATGGTGCTCATCGCTGTCCTTGCGGCGGCTTTGAGCATGTCCGCGACCGGCTGCGAAATGCTGTCTGGCGACTTCGTGCTGAAGGAGACGGTCAACTCGACGGAAGACAGCGAGACTCCGGACGTCGACGCCGCGTTGGCGTCGGACGCCGCGCGCGGTACGGGTGACGCCGCTGAAACGAACCCGGACGCGACTTCGGACCCAGCATCGTGCGCGCCGTTTCCGGACTATCGGTGCAACGGCAGTATGCTGCAGGCTTGTCGCCTCGACGGAAGTGGCGCGCGCACGTACTCCGACGAGCAAGATTGCGAGCAGCCGGAGCGCTGCGACCCCACGGGTGGCACGTGTCTCACCTGTAGCCCCGGTGCATACCGCTGCGAGGCCGAGCAGCTGTACCAGTGCCAAGGCTCGGATTGGGAGCCGGTTGCAGACTGCGCCGAGAGCGGCGAGCGGTGTGACGCCGATCTCGGTGCGTGTGCCGAGTGCCTGTTGAACGATACCCGTTGCGATGCCGAGGAGAGCAACATCCTCAACAAGTGCTCAGTGGGACCCGAGGGCCGGCGCTGGATTGACAACGACTGTGGGTCGCTTCCCTGTCGGACGCGAGACAACGGCGCCGCCTACTGTCAAACCTGCGAGCAGGAAGGGGTGTCGCGCTGCCTCGAGAACACTGGCGGACGCGCTTCGACGTCGTTCCTCACGTGCACCCCGGATCTCGAATGGGACACCACCGGCTGCGGCCAAGGCGCCGTGTGCGAGAGCATCGACGACAACCAAGCGCAGTGCGTTTCCCAATAGCAGTGCGTTTCACAACAACAGGTGCGATTTCACAATCGGGCGGTGTCGGTGACGACTAATCGGCCGTATCGCAAAAGCAAAATCTGAGCAAACTCAACGCCCTAGCGCATGGGCCGAGGCGCGCGCGATTGCCGGCTTGGCATACCGCGTGGAGCGCAGTATTGGA
>CAZNZA010000093.1:0-5689 GCA_964577325.1 uncultured Polyangiaceae bacterium | reverse complement strand
GGCCGAGGCGCGCGCGATTGCCGGCTTGGCATACCGCGTGGAGCGCAGTATTGGATGGGGATGAGCAACCGTGCGACACGATCCGAGCATGATAGTTTCGGCGCCATCGAGGTTCAGAACGAGCGGCTGTGGGGCGCCCAGACTCAGCGCAGTCTGAGCCACTTCGCCATCTCGACGGAGACCATGCCCAAGCGGCTGCTGTGGGCGCTGGCGCTTTGCAAGCGCGCGGCTGCTGAAACGAACGCGCAGCTAGGCGAGCTCGAACCCCAGGTCGCCGAAGCCATCGCTCAGGCTGCCCAAGAGGTGATGGAGGGGCGCTGGGACGACGAGTTCCCGCTGTCGGTATGGCAAACAGGCAGTGGAACGCAAACCAACATGAATATGAATGAAGTGCTGGCCAATCGTGCAAGCGAGCTATTGGGCGGCGCGCGCGGGGCGAAGCGTCCGGTGCACCCCAACGACCATGTCAACCGTGGCCAGTCATCCAACGATGTCTTCCCAACGGCGATGGCGGTCGCAGCTAGCGTTGAAGTTTGCGAGCAGGTCATTCCCAACGTGACGGCTCTGCGCGATGCCCTGGCAGAGAAGGCAGATGCCTACTCGGATCTGGTGAAGATCGGTCGCACTCACCTGCAGGACGCCACCCCTTTGACCCTGGGGCAAGAGATGAGCGGCTGGGTCGCCCAGCTCGAGCACGGATTGCGACACACGCGCGCGAGCTTACCGCACTTGGCGGAGCTTGCTCTGGGTGGCACGGCGGTCGGAACCGGTCTCAACGCGGCACCTGGTTTCGCCGAAGCCGTGGCTACCCGGATCGGGGAGTTGTGCGGCGTGGCGGAGATGGTCACAGCGCCGAACAAGTTCGAGGCCTTGGCCGCTCACGACGCGTTGGTGTTTGCTCACGGCGCCTTCAAAACCCTCGCCGTCTCGCTGACGAAGATCGCCAACGACGTGCGGTGGTTGGGTTCCGGACCTCGCTGCGGCCTGGGTGAACTCATGCTGCCGGAAAATGAGCCGGGTAGCTCGATTATGCCGGGGAAGGTGAACCCGACTCAATGCGAAGCGATGACCATGGCCTGTGCGCAGATTTTGGGCAACGACGTGACTATCAACGTAGCGGGCGCGAGCGGCAACTTTGAGCTCAACGTTTTCAAGCCGGTCATCATCTACAACTTCCTGCAGAGCGCGCGTCTGCTCGCCGACGGCTGCGATAGTTTCCGCAAGTACTTGGTGATCGGTCTCGAACCGAATACGGCCCGTATTGCCGAAACCGTAGAGCGCTCGCTCATGTTGGTTACCGCCCTCACTCCCCTCATCGGGTACGACAACGCGGCCGAGATCGCGAAGAAGGCTCATCGCGAAGGTACGACGCTGCGAGAAGCCGCAATGGCAAGTGGTCTGGTCAGCGCGGAGGATTTCGATTCCCACGTGCGGGCCGAAAAGATGGTGGGCGCATAGTCGTTCAGCCGGGTCGACGTCCGCTCGACTGCGTTGGATCCCGGTTTAACCCCAGAGTTCGGTTCAGTTGAGCCGAACTCTGGCAATGAAACAGTCCCACCGGCTATGGTTGGGCCTACAAGTAGCGGTGCGAACGCCCTCACTGGCTTAGGGTGGCTCGCACCGCGGTATGGTCAACACGGCCGAACAGTGGGTTACTTAGGGGCGCTTCTTCTCAGGCAGCGTCGACAAACCCCAACGCGGCGCGACGTGGTGGCGCAGCGCTCTCTGGTACTCGGCCATTTGCGCACAATGGGCGCGCTTACCGTTACCTGCGAACCCGCGCACGACGAACCCGCCGTCCGAGAAGTGGCGGATGAGTTTCAGCTCGTTGGCTTCGGCTGTCGGAACGTTGACGTTCGTTACCCTGCCGCCGAGCTGCCAAACGAGGTAGTTGGCCGTCTCCGTCGTCGAAGCGTAGGAGGGCGGTACGATAGACGAATGGCTGACGTACATCAGCGCTTCACTTTTGACGGCACGCCGCGCGTGGCGCACGAAAGGGAAGAGCGCGCGGCGCGCTCGCTCGCTGTCGACGGAACTCGTGTGGAGTCCGTCGATGAGGATGACGCTGTCGATGCGCGATCCGGACGCGCTTTCGAGGATGCGCTGAACGGCACCGTAGCCCGCGCTCCACGCGGACAGCCCAATCGGTCCAGCGCTCACGGGCTTGCCCAGTCGCTCACCAACGCGCCGTTCCACGAGCTGCAGTAGCCGGTCAAAGGCAGCGGGCTCCGCAAAGGCTCGGATATACGGTCCCGAGTTAATTCCGAGATCGACCGCGTAAAGCACAGCGTCGCTAAGCACGCTGACCCACTCTTTGCGCGCCGATTCGTGGCCGTGGAAGTGGAACATCACGGCGAAGCGCCCTTGGCTGTCGAGCTTTGGTTGGTGAGGGACGAGTACTTGTCCTGGAGAGGGGGACCGGTCCCAGTCGCGGTAGGCGCCGAAGCCGGAGTCCGGCACAGCGCACGGATTGAACCCGCGGTCGCTTTGTGGCAATTCCACTTGAACATCAGGCGGCGGCTTGCGGGTTACCCATGGGGGCGCCTTCTCGCCGGGTATCGGCTCGCCCCCTCCGGCGACCGAGCTTCTCGCCCCCTGCACGTCGGGCTCGCGTAGCCCCGCGGCTCGTCGCTTGGATCCAATGGTCGTCTCTACATCGACACGGTCTTCTTGTGGCGCCGCGGTAGCGGCAGCTGCGATCGGCGCGACACCGGACGGCGCAACGAGCGGGAGCGGCGGTGCCTGACTAGCCGCCACGGAGGCTACGCTTCGGACACCTTTCCCGCCGATCGCGAAACCGCCTTGCGTCCACCACACGGCGGCTAACAGCGCCGCCAGACATCCTAACAAGGCTCGATTCATGCTGAGAGGTCAGTGTGCGGGGTGCCTGGTTTCGCCGCAACTCACGGCGCCAACAATGGGCCCGTCTAGCACAAATGCGGTGCAGAACGGTGCGGGCGACCCGCACGAGGACATTGCGCCTATTGAGGTCACTGATGTAGGCAGGATGGGTGCCGACAAGTTGGTGGCGACTCGGGGTTGGGTGCTTGGTTCACGACTGTGGTACCACCGAATCTTGGACGTGTGCATGACGGAGCAGGCCAGCCAGGAGCGAAAGCAATCAACGTTGCGTCTGCGCGACGTTGTCCTGCTAATAGCTGCGCTAGCTGCGCTCAGTTGTCGCGCGAAGCACGACAATACCGCTAGGGCAGAGCAGCCATCGAACATGACAGCAAGCGCACTGGTCACCGAGAGCCCCGAGTCCACGCCCGCCGGACCCGCGCTAACCACGCCGCCAGGCGCGACGTCAGCACCGGCCGGCGTGGCTTCCTCGCTGGCCTTACCGCAGAATCAAGAGCTATCCACGATGGATGTGCCACGAGCTTCCTCTCGCTCGGTGCGAGCTATGCCTGTTGAAGAGCAACAGGCATATGTGCTCGAGCTTTTGCGCGTGCAAGAGGAGCTCGACGACGCGGCGGTGCGGCGTTTGCAACAGTGGTTTGCAGGATCTCCGTGGCTCAGCTTTGGCAATCCGAAGGTTAGTCGCGCCCCGCTGAGCAAAGAGGAGTGTCTCCAGCGCCGCACCGGCGCCGCGCGGAGCATCGGCGAGCCGCGGTGCGGAGCACCCAACATGGTGCCCCTGTACGATCCGAACCGGGGGCAGACGGCCGCCGATGCCAACGTGTGCATCGATCAATATGAGTTTCCCAACGTCGAGTGCGAATATCCCGTCGTTTGGGCTCGCGCCCATGAAGCGGCCGGGATCTGCCAAGCGCTGGGCAAGCGCTTGTGCGACGCCCATGAGTGGGAAGGCGCGTGCGCTGGAGCTTTACGCCCTGTCGCCAGCGAATACCCTTGGGCCCAGATGCCTACCGGATTGGCGCGCAGCACGACGCGGGAACGTCGCTTGTGGATGGAGTACGAGCACAATAGAACGCGTGAGGTGCGCTGGGCTTACGGTGAAGAGCAAGACCATACTCGCTGCGCCACGGGTGCCCGCAAGTCATCGGCCTGCTCCAGCAATGATTGGCGCAAGTGCGGCACGAGCACCTACCCAAGCGGATCGTTTCCCGAGTGCGTCAGCACTCTCGGCGTCTACGATCAGCACGGTAACGTAGCTGAGCACATGAGCTTGCCTCTTTCGGAAGACGAACTGGCGAGCAAAGGCGGCGTCGGCTGGACAGAGATGAAGGGTAGCTGGTTCGTCTTTGGCGGTGATCCCAGTCACCCTGACGACTGCCGCTGGCGCGCCAAGAGCTGGCACACGACTCGCACCACTGAATTGAAAAGTCACCGCAGTTACCATCTCGGTTTCCGCTGCTGCAAAGATATCGAGTAGTGGTTAGCACCACCTCTTCAGACGGCTCACTCGGCTTCTTCGGGTGGTTTCGACCCCGCAGGGGCTGGCATCCGCGTGGCGGGATCCTGGCGGTAATAGTCGCGCAACAGCTCGTAGAGCTCGGGGTGAGTGGCGCACATGGCGTGGGGAGTTTCGAAGAAGGTCTCGGTGGCTACCGCGAAAAACTCCGCTTCCGAGGTGGCAGCGTAGGGATCGAGAAACGTGTGTTCACCTGCATCGCTGCGACGTCGCAGATCGAAGTACACCTCTCCGCATACGCGCGACCAGCGCTCGTAGGCAGCTCGGGTGCTCAACGGTGGTGTGCCATCGACGCTGTTGTCGAGCATGTCTAGCTTATGGGCGAATTCGTGGAACACGACGTTGTGCCCCAGGGTTGGGTGGCGGCTGTCGTGCTTGACGGCGTCCCATACCAAAATGACCGGGCCGCGTAGATGCGCCTCGCCGTGAATGGCCGGTTCCGGTTCGACGACTTCGACGCTCGTGTCGAACAGCGAGCGTTCGAGCTGAGGCGCTCTGACGGTGGAGGGGTACACGAGCACCGTTTGCACTTCGGCATACAGGTCGTGGTCGAGGCCAATCAGCAACATGCACGCGTTGGCAGCGATGGTTAATCGGATCTCATCGTCGAGCTCGAGACCGCCGCATCCGAGCAACGTCTTCTCTGCCAAGAACACTTGGACCAGTTGCTCGAGCGTGGAGCGTTCCTCCGCAGTTAACCAGCGCCAATATCCCAAATTGCGCGCGATCAAATCGCGCCAACCCTCGGGAAACGGTTGCTCCAAAATCCGTTCTCGCTTGCGTCGCCGCCACCACTCGAACATCTCGCCTATGTTGGCAGATGTGGCGCCCAAGGAAAACGTGGAGCGGTCTCGGGCGGGACGTCGAATAATCCCACCGCGGCGCGTCGTATATTGAGCGGGGCGACGGCGGATTCGCACGGGCGCCCCGGAGCCGGGGCGCCACAGATGCTGCGCACTGGCGCCTGCGAACGGCCCGACGCCCAGCCGCGCTTGCCGGGCAAACGGCATTGGTTCTTGCATGAGCTCTGAGTTAGGTTCAACGAGGAGTGCGTAGGGCGATCATGCCTGCACTGACAGGAGCCACCATGACCATACTCGATTGCTCGATGACGGCGCCCCCTCGCATCGAAGAGGGAGCCGTCGTTTTCTTGCTACTACACCATCCGAGCGGTGAGGTATTTTCCTGCCGCATGAAATCGCCGGACGACGTCAGTCTTACGATGATGCCCGGCGGACTAACGCCTCATGCTGACGGAGAGACACGGGGCATCGTCGCGGAAGCAGCGCTGCTCTACGCGCGAGAGAACCC
>CAZNZA010000092.1:22558-23676 GCA_964577325.1 uncultured Polyangiaceae bacterium | reverse complement strand
TTGCCGAAGTAGCTCAGTCGGTTAGAGCAGAGGCTTCATAAGCCTTGTGTCGGTGGTTCAAGTCCACTCTTCGGCACTGTAAATCAACAGGTTTCGCTTCTACCACCGCACGAGTGACGCCGGCAGCGGCCGCATCTTAGCGGTGTTTGGTTGCTGCTTGGAATGTTTGCCCGAGCGCTGGGGCCAAGACTGGCACAAGCAAGAGCGCGCACCCGGGAACAAGTCGCGAGCGCAGTGTGAAGCTGTTGCCCGATCGTCAACAGTCGCCACTCTGAGCTGTCGCATCCGGCGTCATTGGCGGGATACTGTTAGCTTCGAACAAGCCGCAGCGAACGTGGTTCGCCCCTCGTCCCCTGAACGAGGCGTTTGCCCGAGCCCCGCATCGGCGGTGGCGGCGACACTCATTCGGCCGTGAGGTCGACGAAGCCTTTTGGCAAAGCGCGCTCGGGCGCAACGACCCCGCGCGTCATGATAGCACCCTAGCAATGCGTATTGCAGTCATGACCGGCATCTTCCCAAGCTGGTCGACCACCTTCATTCTAGATCAGCTGACCGCAGCTTTGGACCAGGGCCATGAGGTTCAGGTGTACGCGGCTTGGCCGGGTGATGGGCGTGTCGAGCATGCGGAAGTTCAGCGTTACCAGCTCCGGGAAAAGACCAGGTACCTGCGTTTTCACCACGTGGCGAACACCCGTGCGGCGCGCTCCTGGGCCATCTGGCAAACGCTAATTGGCCATCCACGGCTTTCCCTGCGAGCGCTGCCACACGTCCGGCGGCGCGCGCAACTAGAAGCTTGTGCGGTATTCATGCCCGGCGAGCACTACGATGTCATTCATTGCCACTTCGCACCCAACGCCCTGCGCCTGCTGCCCGCGATCGAGTCCGGGCTGCTGCAGGGAAGTCTGCTCGTGACTTTTCACGGCTACGATATCGTGCGCGCCAAGCCCGGCGAGTATGACGCATTGTTCGCGCGTGAGTGCCGGTATACGGTGAACACTGAGTTTTTGAAGGCACGCGCCATCGCCTTGGGGTGTCCGGCAGAGCGCATAGTTACGCTGCCGATGGGGGTCAAGACGTCCCAATTCTGCGCGAACCGAGCAGGTTCGGACACGGCGCTC
>CAZNZA010000092.1:14357-22458 GCA_964577325.1 uncultured Polyangiaceae bacterium | reverse complement strand
TCGCGATTGACGCTCTCCAACCAAGCTCAGAGGACACCGAACTGCGTGTCCTCACCGTCGCACGCTTGATCGAGCTCAAGGGCATCGAGTTCGGTCTGCGCGCCTTCGCCAAGCTGCTGCCGACTTTCCCCCATGCGGTGTACGAAATCTGCGGTGACGGTCCGCTCCGCCACTCGCTCGAAGCGCTGGCGCAGCAACTGGGCATTTCGCACCGAGTCGTCTTTCATGGGGCGCAGTCACGACAAAGCGTCATCCGAGCCATGCAACGTGCCAGTGTTTTCCTGATGCCGGGCATCGTCGATCGGATGGGCCACTGCGAAGCTCAGGGTCTCGTTTTACTGGAAGCTCAGGCGTGCGAACTTCCGGTCGTCGCATCGCGCGTCGGAGGCATGCCTGAGGTGCTGCTCGACGGCCAGACGAGCTACCTCGTCGAGCCCGGCAACATCGCAGAGACTGCCCAGCGCTTAGTGACGCTGCTTGGAGACCGTGAACTCCGAGAGCGTTTTGGCGCCGCCGGACGCCGCTTTGTGCACGAGCGGTTCGACCAAGACCATCTCAATGCACGGCTGCTAACGCTATACGAACAATTGGCGCTCGCAGCGCCGGATTGTTAACTCACCCCGTTAAGCATGAGACAGTCAGCCTCTGCTCAGCGGGCCAGCAGCAGGGCTTTGCGCACGTCCAGCATAGCGCTGCGCCCGCGGGGAAGCAGCCACAAGAAGCCCCAAGTCACCCCCACAGCGGCCGATCCAGCGGCAACTAGCGCCACGAGCGGGTGCAATTGGTCCACAGCCCTCGCGGCCCAATAGCTCCCAGCCGCACCGACCCCTCCCGCCGCGCAGAAAGTTCCGAGGGCAGAATACAGCTGCCGCTGCCTGATTGGACCCCGTCGGCACACGTACCAAAACCCCGTCGGCACGCGGACCACTTGCCCAAGCCCGTACGCCCAAGCGACCCCTACGGGGCCCCATATTGCCCCCACCGCAAACGAAAGAACGTTCATCACGGCCGTAATGACGCTCAAGCGTAACATCTCGCCCGTCCGGTCTTGGGTCGTCAACAGCCAGCCGGTCGTACTGGACAACGGCTGGATGAATACTACCAACGACAACCCCTGGAGCATGGGTACCGCGCCCAACCATTTGCTACCAAGCAATACCTCGATGACCGAAGCGGGCGCGCCACACAACAGTGCTGCGACCGGCGTTGACAGCAACAACGCCTTATCAGTCATGCGGAAGTATGCCGCGCAGTAGCGAGTCGAATCCTGCGCCAGCCGGCTCAACGCAGGGATGGCAATCGACGCGAGGGGCCGCGTCACGTGGGTCAGCGGCATCATCATCAGCTCGTACGACTTCTGATAGAGCCCCAATGGCGCCGCACCGAAGAGCTTACCGACGATCAAGTTGTCGCCTTGACGAGACAGGTAGTTGACCAGATTCGAAATCGTAAGGTTGAAGCCAAATTTCAGCTCAGCGCGCAGCTTGCTGAGCCCGCGGGGACGGCCCGGACGAAACCCGGACAGCAGCCGATAACCTATAAACAACACCACGGACTCGATCATCACCCGTGCGACCAGTGCGTAGGGGCCGGCGCCGTACCAGGCCAGGGCGACGGCAGAAGCGAGCGCCACGCCCAGCGCCGTCAGTTGCACGGCCACGAGCGCCGTAAGCCTCATCTGACGCTTGAGCAACGCCATGTGTTGGACCGAACACCCCCCGAAGGCGAAAGCCACCGCCGCAAAGTAGGTGAGGTTCTTCAACTTGGGCTCGTCGTAAAAGGTGACCATCAGAGGTGCACAGGCGGCAAACAGTAGAGCGATGCACAGCGCCACCGCCGTATTGATCCAGAAAAGACTGGAAAGCTGACCCTCGTCCAGATTCTCGCGTTGCACGGTGACGGTGCCCAGGCCCATGTCTTTGAACACGTCGGCAAAGCGCAGAAACACGACGACCATCCCCACGAGCCCATAGTCAGTCGGAGCTAAAAGCCGCGCCAGAATGAGCGTGGCTCCGATGTTGGCCACGATCGTCAAGGGTCGACCGATAGCCAACGCCACTGCCCCTTTCGCCGCCTTGGCCGCCAAACCCTTGCGAATGTCGTGGGGATCGAGAGGAGCGTTATCTTTCATCTGGGTCGACGTAAGGAACGGAGCGGGCACCAACGCTTTTGCTGCGTAAGAGTCAACAAGGCTCTGGTCTACTGGCTCGAGTGCGGCTTGAGAGCACTATGGGGGCCTTGTAGTCGCAGCGATGGCTGCAACGCCAGCGTTGCGTCGCATCGCCAAACTTGGGTCGAGGTTAGCTGTGGATACTCCCGCCCACGCGGTCACGAAATGGCGACCGGCCGACGAAGGTCAATGACGCGCAGGGTCTTTCGGGCGGTTGCTGACGGCAGGATTGATGCCGACGAAGCGCATGCGCATCGCTACGGGCACTAAGTGGCTGGGCGGGGGGCGCAGCTGGGTGCGCCCGATTCCGAGCTGCAACGCGGTGTCGTAGTCGGGCACGCCGCTGGCGCGCTCCAACTTCACCCCGACGATGGAGCCGGAGGCTTGGATGACGAAGCTGAAGGTAGCCATTCCCCCCCGTCCCGCGGCTTTGGCTTCAGCGGGAAAGGCTGATTGGATGAGGCGGCCGAGCGTGCTCCTGACATAGGCGTAATAGGCAATGGTCGTGGGATCTGGTCCTGCATCCTCGCCACCCCCGCTGCCGGAGTTGACGGCGCGCTCGCCAGAGGCTGGTCCAGCGCTGCCTATTCGGTCTGCAAAGCCGGACTTTCCAGCAAACCCATCGCCCCCTTGTCCGCGCGGGCCGCTCGCCGAAATTAACGAGGCGACTCGGCTTGCGACGGCCAGATCGGTGTCCAAGCGGTCCGTGACACGGCCGCGCACCTGGGCCGGCACCGAGACGTCGCGGCGTTCGACGTCCGCACGCTGCGTGTCCATGCGGGCGCTGCGGGTCGTTCGGGTTTGGGGTACTGTCGCTGGCAGAGACCCAAAGCCCGGCCTGCCGCCGTTGGCGGCGCTCGGCTGGGGCAGCGACCCGGCCACCACGCTCAGCGCTGCCTCGGGCCGAGTGCGGGCAGCGGATGCACGGCGTACGCGCTCACTGCCCCGTCCCGTGGTAACGATCGTCAGCTGCTGAGGGTTGGGGGTCGTACGGTGAAGGGCGTTGCTGCGCCGGGTGCTACTGTGACGCAGCCGCTGCCACTGTTGCCGGGCTTGATGATTGCGGGTTTCGCGACTTACATCGACGTCGGCGAGCCGTGACGCGGCGTTGATGCCTGGACCGTCGCCTGGCAGTCCGGCTCCCGTCTCGTCCGTGTCCAGTTGCGCGCCGCGCGCTCGCGCCGTCTGGGGGACGTCCGGCGCCGCGTGGTCCAAGGCCAGTTCTGGGCTTTGCAACGCTGCCCCGACACCCGTGGACGCACGCGGATAGCTCACGTCGATCTCTAGGAACTCAGGCACCTCGACCGGTACTGGCGTCGCCGCGTACCATAGCGCCACGACCCACCCACCGAGCAGGTGCACCACCAACGAGGCCGCGAATGCCTGCCGGACGGAAAAAGGAACGCCGCGCACGGGCGTAGTGTGAAGGCAGCACGACCAGCGCGCAAACGCTGGCACTAAAGGCTGAGTTGATATCGCTCCCGCACGAGCACGGTGACCGAATCCGCCGCTGACCCTACCGTGTAACCCCAATCCTGACACAAACGCTCGAGCGTCCCCTGAGCCGCTTGACGCTCTTTAGCTGGTAACTCTACACCCTCACCCCTGGCCAGAATGACGACCTGCCGAGCAAGAACGCCCAGCGCCGTACGGCGCTCCTCGAACACCGCATCGCGAAGCCGGCGAACCACCGGTGCAAACACCACGCTATTGTCGATAGGTTGTCCGGGGTTATCGATAGCCCATGCCGCCACTTGGTTTATCCAGGAATGCCGCAGAACTTCGGCATCGTCTGGAAGCCGCAGCAGTCCTTCCACTTCTTGCATCAGTTGCTCGTCAGGATCGTCAAAGTTTCCGGTGATCGGGTTGCGCACCTTCTCCTTCTTTACCCAGTGGCTCACGTGATGAATGTAACGATCGAACAAGCTGCCGTACCTGTCGTCGTCGACGATGCGGCTCGCCTGCCTCAACTCGTCTTCGATCCAGTCGAGCAGTCGTTCGCGTAAGATGGTCCGGAATTCTGCATGATCGTGAAAGCCGCCTTCAGTGGTCTCTTGCTGCAGCCATTGATACTCAGCCGTTCGCTGACATAGCTCGTTGAGTTCAGCCAATACGGCGAATGGGGAGAGACCGGAGTAAGCGGGATGCTGCGCGGCATCCAGCAGCACCGTTCGCATCTCGCGAGGACTAGCCCCCACGGCCCCTTCGTAGGCAGCGTGTGACTGGGACTCCTCGTAGAGGGTGCCGATGAGGGAGCGCAAACGCTTGGACTGTTCCGCGTCGAGCCTCTCTGGCAGCGTTCCTGACGCATACAGATCGAGCTTTTCTTCTGCGCGCAAGCTGCGTACGAGGTCACGAAGTTCACGCGGATAAGCGTCGGGATTCGGCTTCGACAGCCGCGTCAGCACTGCGAACATGGCCGCTACCTCAGTGGCGTGGGGTGCTATATGCGTCCTGACGCGCCACACCAGTTGATCGTCGTACAGCTTTTGCTCGTCGTGCCACGACAGCAGGTATGGCATCGGAATGAGCTCCACTCGCCCGCGAAAGCTCTCGAACTCGTGGTGCTTCCTGAACGCCGCAAGCTCGACCTCGTTCGCGCTGCCGATCATGACCATGTTGAGACGAACGTTCTGGGAAGAAAGCGAGACTTCACCCGTTTCGACGGAAAATTGGAGGTACCTGAATGCGTCGAGCGGGCGTTTGAGCAAATCCGAAAATTCGATCACGCCTCCACTCGCTTCGATGAGCTCACCATGCGCTTCGAATAGAGCGATCGCTTGCAGACTGGTCGGCAGAGCCGCCAACGATCGGTCGGCGGTCACTTGTCTCTCTCGTGCGTCGATGCTCATCTCGGGCCCTACGGTCACGGCCCCCTTCCGGTAGCGGCGCGAAATGAAGTAGCGCTCTACTTGAACGTGACGCAGCACCTCCGCCAGAGACCCATCGTATGTCGACAGGAGCGCGTCGAAAACGCTTCTGTTCTTGTGCGACAACTCACCGTCCCACAGCCAGTCGCACAAGTGCAGCTCCCCCTCCCCGTTGTCGCCCAGCTTGCGCAGCAGTTCGCGGCGCTCTGGAAGCGGAAGGAGTAGAAGCGGATGGTCCCGTATCTCGTCGAACAGCCGCGCGTCGATCTGCTCTTCAGGAAGATGGGCATAGCTGCCTGTCGAGCTGACGCCTGGTTTGTCCCCGAAGCCGATGGCCCCGCGGGTCGACGCCTTGCTGGGAAACACCCAATGGAAGCGATACAGAGCGCCGTCGGGCAGTTTTGAATAATGCTCGAGCGCCGTCATGATGCAGCGGGCGACAGTGCTCTTCGCAGATCCGTTTGGACCGTGGAGCAAAATGAGCTTGTTGGCTCTCCCCTCGCGCGTGAAGTTGCATAGCACGCGGTAGATTTCAGCTTGGACGTGTTCTTGCCCAATGAGGCGCGCTCGCTTGGACTCTACATCGCTTAGAAAATCCAAGGCGAAAAGATCATGCCTTACAAGCTCACCCCAAGGGCGGGTTACAGGTTTACTTCCGAAATGTTCAAACGCGTCGCGCAAATATTGGGCGGCGTCTCTGCAGAAGCGCTGGGGCTCTGCAGCCAGCAACTCGAGGTATTGGGTGAATGAAAGGATACGGCGTTCGTTATGGAACTCGTGCTCGATGCGAGTAGAGATAGCTCCGAGGGCGTCGTGAATATCCGTTACGGGCATACTGCTAGAAAAGCTATCACGAAGCGAGCACCCACGCTGATGCAATCTCCCCCAACCCCTGCGCCCTCGCTCTGGCGTCTTCTGAGCCACCAAAACGGGGCTACTACCGGGACGCCGTGAGGTGCATCTTCTTGCGCTCGATGAGGCACGTCTCTTCCGTACAGACCGAGAACGCGAAGAGTGCCGTGAGCACGGCATCTGCATCCGACGCGGGGGAGTAAGCCAGTGGCACGACCACTCGGCTCTCGCTCACTTGCATATCCGCTTTGATAAGCTCGGATTTCGTCACACGTGCTGTGCCTGCCTCTACCTTCAGCTTGTAGGGGTACTCGAGATTGCTCTTGAATGGGGCCTTGGGCTCGAGCACCAGGTGACCCGTCCGCAAACCGTCCGTCTCGGCCTGCGTCTCCCCCGCGCCAAGGGGCTGCCAGCTCAATGTAAAGGTCGCTTCGTCGATCCGGTCTTTCGCGATGACCTCCTGCTGCGGTGGAGGCGCCGATTCTACGACGGGCGGAGGCGGCGCATCAGTTCTGCAGGAACAGAGCAAGCCCGCCGCAGTGAGCAACACGCCGATGGCTATGCGAGGCGAGCAGATACTGGAACCTCGAGGGATAGCGGCATTCATGAGCGGTCAGCCAAACAGGAGCCACGCCAGGCCAAGAACCACGAAAAATACGACTAATACGTAAACCCATAACGGGACGCCGCTCACGGGGATGACGGCCGCCTCGTCAGGTCCATCAGGTGACGCAGGGTTTTCGTCGCGAGCAGACCGCGGTCGATCACCGCGCGCGGCTTCACCCTCCGCGGCCGAACGATGGGACCGGCGCTCGGGAGCAGCGCCCGGCGCCTGACTCGAGCCAGGTTTCTTGGTGTCGCTGCGCTTTGATAGAGGCAAAGGCTCGCTCGGCAGTGCGTCGTCTCCGAGCGCCCCCTCTTCACCGAAGAATGAATCCGCAATGTCGGATCGGGGGAGCGAACTGGGAGCGGCAATCAGCTCTGTGAGCCGTTGGTTCACCCACTGAGACAACTGCGACTCCGGCACCTTTGCCCACTCCTTGTGGTCCCCTTCCAGACCGTACGCACGTCCCAATTCGTCAGCCAGTTCGCCGACGGATGCGATGCGGCTGGCAGGAGTCTTGCGCAGGCCACGACTCAAGACGCGGTCTACCGACTTTGGTACGGGAAAGACACGCCCCTTTGCCGCTTCGCTGGGAGCCAGCGGTTCACTACGTAGGATCTGCACGAGAATGCTCGGCCCATTCGTGCCTTGAAAGGGCATGTTCCCAGTGAGACACTCGTAAGCCATCGCACTCAAAGCCCACACGTCCGCCCGTTGGTCAAGCGTGTCCAAGCCCTGCGCCTGCTCTGGACTCATGTAATAAGGGGAGCCAATCGTAGTACCGATCACGGTCAGCTGCTTGGCGGTGCGCTTGCGGTCCTTGACTGAACCGAAGTCGAGCACCTTCGCAATGTCTCCTTGTTGGGTTTGACACAGGAAGATGTTATCCGGCTTCAAGTCGCGGTGGATGAACTGCCGTGCGTGGGCTTCGTCCAAGCCAATGGCTATCTGACTCAACATCCTTATCACGCGCGCGGGAGGCAACACGGAATCCCGCTTCAATACCGCACGCAGTTCTTCTCCGACCAAGAACTCCATCACCAACACGTAGCTGTCATCGGCGGGCTGAAAGTCAGTGACCTCGACGATGTGCTGGTGGGGTAACTGCCGACTTACTTCGTACTCCCGCTTGAAACGTTCGACACTCACCTCGTCTCGCGCCACGTCCTCGTGCAGAATCTTTAGCGCGACGTGCCGTTCATCCTGCTGGTCCAGAGCTTCGTACACGCGCCCCATCGCACCATCCGCCACGACCCGGAATACGAGGTAACGGTCGCACAACAAGCGACCGACCCGTTTGTCGTCCGGATCGCCCGGCCGCGGCGTCTGGCTGACTCTGGACAGCTCTTGACCGTCCGCCTGACAGAAGCTTGCTTCCTCGGAAAAGAGGCGGCCACAAACCCGGCATGCTTTCATGGTGAAAGCTCGGACGGCGAACGTGGAGCGACGGCAGCAAGGAGCACCCCAGCACTCGACCCGCAACGTGCACGCGAGTCAAGAGTTTTGAAGTGACGGCGAGCACTCATGGTTTCCTGCTCACTGGCGCAGGGGACGCGCTCGGAGTGGCGCGCGCCGGCATCAGCGCTGCGTCGGTTCGCCAGCAGT
>CAZNZA010000092.1:0-14257 GCA_964577325.1 uncultured Polyangiaceae bacterium | reverse complement strand
CCTTCCTCGGGCATCTCTTCGGAGGGCGGCTTGAAGTAGATGATGCGATTGCAGTGCGGGCATTGGTCGAGCTTCAGCTCGCGCCGCAGGACCTGAAACATCATGGGGGGTAACGCCATATGACAGCCACTGCACGTTCCCTCCGTGGTGTGACATATGGCACGGCCGCGGCGCGTACGAATCATCTCGTAGCGGCGGTACAACACCGGGGGAAGCGACTTCGCGAGCTGGGAACGCTCTCCTTGTCGCGCCGCGGCCTCACCACCGAGTTCCGCCAAGCGACCTTGCACGTCACCGGCGCTAGAGCCGAGTTCTTCGCGGATCTTGTCGTGCTCCGCCTTCGTCGTCGCTGCATCCTCGTGCGCCTGATCGATGAGGGCGGCCAACTTTTGGATCTCATTCTCGCGATCTTTGAATAGCTTGCGCAGTTCTTCTACCTCGCGCTGGGCAGCGTTGACCTCCCGCTCGGTACGAGAGCGGCCAAGCTTCTCTCGCGACCGCTCCATTTGAACCCCGGTCTGGCGCGCCTCCGCCACGAGCTCGTTCCGCACCCGCTCCATCTGATTGATGCTTTCGGAAATGGATTCGAGCTTTGCGCTCATCGCCGACAGCTGCAGATGCTTATCACCGAGCTGCGCCTTTTCCTGCTCCAGTTCCTGATTCAATTCGGAGAGGACGTCATCGAGGCTTGCTAAGCCTTCCAGCGCTTCGATTTGGGATTGGATGCTCACGAGTGGGTTGGGTCCTTGGTTGGGTGAGAGGCAGCGGTTTTTGGGAGGATTGACGACGATAGTCCGCAGAGTGGGCCCACCAGGACTTGAACCTGGAACAACCCGGTTATGAGCCGGGGACTCTGACCAATTGAGCTATAGGCCCGCATCACTTCGTTTCAGCGCCGGCAACCTAGCGGAACGCCAACCCAGGAGCAACCGCCTCACTTCAGTCCTGGCAATTCGACCAATGGATCTGCGCAGCAGCGCACGCCAGTATGGGGGTACCTAGCCCACTGGTCCTTGACCTGAATGCTCCGCTCGCAGCTGATTAAGCTCTGGTTGTAACGTCCGCCCTTCAAGGCTCCCGCATAAGCGGTGTGATGCTCGCTTTGCACCCACTCCTGCACATTGCCGAGGAGGTCGAAGACGCGTGAGTCGCTGACGCAGGCGGTCACGCCGCTGCGTCTCCGCCCATCCTGTGCCGCCAGCTCTTCGCTGACGCGGTCAGGCTGCTGCAAATGCTGGACACGCACGACCTTTTCAGTTCGCCCCGCATTGCACGCTGTGGCCTGCCTGGTGCTTCGACACGCGAACGTCCACTCCGCGTCGAGGCACAAGCGCTTGCCTTCGGCCGCGCAGAGACGTTTGGCGCTCGGCACGTCGAGCATCACCGCAGGGTGAACCCCCACCTGGTTGGGATACTCGAATTCGTCCATACACACGGCCACCGGTCGCAGCGGGACCCGACACCGACCGTCCTGTCCGGATGCCGCGCAATGGTCGCCGCGTATCCAAGCCATACCGGGGGGACACAAGGTTTCGCTCAGAGGATCGGGCGCGGGCAGCGCCGCTTCCTCGTTCGAAGAGGCGCGCTCATCGCTTGTCGGGCGCAGCGTGGGAATTTTGGCGTCGAGCTCCTGCACAGGACCGGCCGTCGGAGGGCGGCCAGGGGCAGGCGGCGGTTCATTCCGCAGCCAAAACGCCGATAGCAGCGATAGACCAACGATCAATAGAGCCACAAAAACGCGCACCGGTGCCCAAGTCTACGTTTCCCATGCTTTTTGGCGCCAGAACTTTACGTCAATCGCCCTCGTAGCGAGCACCGTCGGACGTGGGTCGTGGGTCGGCCACGCCGCGGTGTGTTATGCGTCGTGGCAAATGGCAGTTCTGAGCGTACGAGGCGCCCGTCAACACAACCTTCGAGACGTCAACTGTGAAATACCTCGCGATCGTTTGGTCGTGTTCTCGGGCCCGAGTGGCTCAGGCAAGTCATCGTTAGCCTTCGACACCATTTACGCGGAAGCCCACCGCCTCTATCTCGACTCGCTGCCTGCAGCCGCTAGACGTGGGCTCGATCATCTGCCGCGTCCCGATGTCGACGATATCTCGGGCTTGAGCCCGGCCATTGCACTCAGACAAACGACCTCACCTCGCCACTCCCGCTCAACCGTCGGAACCACTAGTGAGATTGGAGACTACTTGCGCGTGCTGTTTGCTCGGGGCGCGCAAGCCCACTGTCCCATCGGCGGAGAGCTCTTGCGCGCCTACAGTGCGCAGCAGATCGTCGACATCATCGAGCAGCAACCAGCGGGGACTCGCCTAACTCTGCTAGCTCCACTTTTGCGCCAAGCTACGCCGCCCGCTCTCACCGAAACCCTAACGCGCCTGCAGGCAGCCGGATACGTCAGAGTGCGGCACAATGGCGAAGTCGTTCTCCTCGAAGAACTCCTGGCGCAAGCCGTCACTTCGGTCGATCACGACCTCGATCTAGTCGTCGACCGCCTAGTTCTGCGGCAAGGTTTGCGAGCTAGGATCGCGGATTCAGTCGAGCTGGCTTTGCGAGAAGGGCACGGAAGCCTGAGCATCGATGTGATGGACGGAACACCGCCTCGTACCTACAGCGAGACGCTGCATTGCGGGGTGCATGGCGCAACACTGCCCGCTCCCGAGCCTGGCTTATTCTCTTTCAACACTAAGCTTGGTGCGTGTCCGGGCTGCTCAGGTTCCGGCGTACAGCGCGAATTGTCCCCCGAGCGGCTCGTCCCCAACCCCCGTCTGACTCTACGCCAAGGAGCCCTGGCCCCCTTCGGTCGCCCGGGTTCACTGGCCTACGCCACGCTGGTCGATGAGCTCGTGCAGGGGTTGGGCGCGGATCCAGACGTACCCTGGGCATCGCTAACCGCCTCCACGCAGCGAGAGATCATTTTCGGCCGTCTCCCGCCGCCGCCCGCTGAGGGTGTAACCAAGTCATCGAAGCGGCGAGCAAGCGCTCGCTCCCGCGGCTACGCGGGGGTGCAGCAGGTCGTAACGGAACTTCTGGACCGTGATACCGTCGAAGAGCCTCTAGACGGAGCCCTTTCTGATTCTGAGCTGCTGTCGTTTTTCCGTATCGTGCCTTGTCGCACGTGCGACGGAACCCGACTCACCAAAGCGGCGGAATGCTTCCGTCTCGCGGGTCTCACGTTCTCGGAATGGAGCGCGTTGCCGCTGACCGCCCTACGTGAACAGCTACGGGACATCGAGCGGCACGCCTCCGCACCTGACCGGGATTTGCTCGGACCCCTTTTGCACGCCATCGAGTCCCGGATTCGGGTTTTGCTCGAGTTGGGACTAGGATACGTCGCGTTAGCCACACCAATCACGCACCTGAGCTCCGGTGAAGCGCGGCGACTAGTTCTCGGCACGCGCTTGGGCGCGCCGCTGTTGGGAGTACTGTACGTGCTAGATGAACCCAGCACGGGACTGCATCCTGCGGACGTGGAAGTAGTGTTGAGCTCGTTGCGCGATGTCGTTTCACGGGGCAACAGTGTCATCATGGTGGAACATGAGCGGTCGCTCATTGGCGGCGCTGACTGGGTGCTGGACATGGGACCAGGGGCAGGCACCCAGGGCGGTCGCGTCGTAGCGCACGGAACCGTCGCGGAATTGAGCTCGCAGGAAACATCGGTAACTGCGCCATTCTTGGACGGTCGCAAACGTCTCGTGCGTTCGGCAGCTCCAGCACCCGCTACCCGGTCTTGGCTTCACTTGAAGGCAGCGCTTGGTGGCAACTTGAAAGGCGTCGACGTCTCGTTCCCGAAGCAGCATCTCACGGTCGTGACCGGAGTCAGCGGCGCCGGCAAAACCAGTCTGGTCATGAACACCCTTCTGCCCGCACTCAGGGCGGTGATGCGGGGCTCGAGCCCGCCTAGCGAGCTTTGCGCGGGACTGGCAGGCGTGGTGGACTTCACCCGCGTCGTGGCGCTCGACCAAGCACCCATTGGACGCAGCGGACGTTCAACGCCAGCGACGTACACCGGTGTCATGAATCTGCTTCGAGAACTGTTCGCGGCCCTGCCCGAGTCGCGCGCTCGAGGTTTCCAGCCGTCGCGCTTCTCGTTCAATGTCAAAGGCGGGCGCTGCGAAACCTGCAAAGGCGAAGGGGTGCAGCGGCTGGAGCTGCAGTTGTTGGCCGACGTCACCGTTCCGTGCTCGGACTGCAACGGCGCTCGCTTCAATCGAGAGACGCTCGAGCCTCGCTTCAAAGGCTTCAGTATTGCCGACGTGCTTGGCCTGACCGTCGACAAGGCCTCAGCCATACTGGCGACCGTGCCCCGCATCCAGAGTCGGCTCTTATCTCTGCAACGCTTGGGGTTGGGATATCTCGAACTCGGCCAAGCGGCCCCTAGCCTTTCAGGGGGCGAGGCGCAGCGGGTGCGGCTTGCCACGGAACTCGGCCGGCAAACGTCCGGTGACACCCTGTACTTGTTGGACGAAGCCACGAACGGTCTTCACTTTCAGGACGTACAGATCTTGTGTGACGCGCTGTTCGCGCTGCGCGACGAAGGACACACGCTCATCTTGATCGAGCACAACATGGACGTCGTGAACCTGGCGGACTGGGTCGTCGACGTCGGTCCCGGTCCGTCTGACGCGGGGGGACGCGTGCTGTACGCGGGCCCCCCCCCTGGCCTGCTTGGCCTCGACACCCCAACCGCCCGCGCACTCAGCCAGTTGCCCGGCAACGCCAACACGGCCTGACTGTTCGAGGCCGCGACAAGAGACGCAGTTACCAACCCCCTGCTAGCCGAAGTCGCGCTCGACGCGCTCCTGCTCTTCTTTACAGCGGATGCACAGCGTAGTCTCGGGCCGAGCCTCGAGGCGCTTCATCGAAATTTCTTCGTCGCATTCCTCGCAGATCCCGAAGGTCCCATTGTCCAGGCGATCAAGCGCCTTCTGAATCTTGTCGAGCAGATTCTTCTCTCGTCCCCGCAGACGGAAAGTAAACGCTTGGAGATACTCACTCGACGCCAGGTCCATCTCGTCTGGCAGGTCGTCGGAGTCGAGGGTCATGTCTTGCCGCAAGGTCTGCTCCGCCCGGCGGACGATTTCATCGCGCTTCTCGGTGAGTTGCGCTTTGAACCTTTGAAGATCCTCTTTGCTCATTGATACCATGCGTTTTAACCCTGTTTATCGTTCCCCAGCTCGAATTCCCAAAAGGGGCAGAGCAAGATAAGGGTCGACCCGGTCCCCGTCAATTCGGGAGCAGCTCTGGTGTCCGGTAACTGCCCGCCGGTTGCCAACCGGTCGACAGGCCGCAAACAGAAACCGAGCTTGAAGCCTCGACTAGTTCCGTCACCAAGCCATCAAACGCTGGATCGCCGCAGCCGTGGCCGCGGGCAAAGCGCTGAGCCAGCGTCGCTGTCTCACAAGCCCGCTTGGTAGGCTCGAATCGCATTGACGATGCCGTCTGCAAGCCGTTGACGGTAGTCCGCTGACTCCAGTCGCAACTCTTCGGTTGGGTTTGAAATGAACGACGCTTCGAACAGTACCGCTGGCATCTGCGCACCTGCCAACACGTAGAACCCGGCTCGCCGCACCCCTCCGTCAGCCACTCCCAAGTAGTGTGGATTCAGCGACGCAACGCTGGCTCGCTGCAAGAGGCGGGCAAAACGGTGTGAGGCGCGCACGGTTGCCGTGTCCATCACTTGCCTCATAGCCTTGGCAAGCTGATTGGAGGCCGCCTCGGACGCATCGTTTTCACGCGCCGCGACTTGTTGGGCGATGCGATCGCCCGAGGTGTCCAACACGAACGTCATGACCCCATGACTGTCCGCCGTGTAGCTCGCGTTACAGTGGATCGAAATGAACAGATCCGCGTGAAAGGCGTTTGCCTTTGCCACTCGTTCGTCCAGCGGAACGTATTCGTCCCCCTCCCGCGTCAGCAGAGTACTGACCCCCAGTTCACGAGCGATGAGCGGAGCAGCTCGTAGCGCCACGTCCAGCGCCACATCCTTCTCCATCAAGCCCATAGCGCCCGTAGCGCCAGGGTCGTATCCACCATGACCGGGATCGAGAACTACCCGCGCCAGCGTACCACCCTTACGAGGCTTCTGCCGCGTACGCGGTGTAACGGTCGCCACGTCGACGATGAGCCGAAACGGCTCCGGCAGGAAGAAGACACGTTTCGTTGCTTGCTCGCGCAGATCGAGCACGATGCGCGCGAAGCCGTCGTGTTGACCCACGCGAACCTGCTTGATGACACCCCCTACGTCGAAGGCCGGTTCGCCTTGATACTGAGCGTGGGCAATATCGAGGAAGAGCCGCGGACCACCAGCGCCGTCTAATACTGGTAGCTCACCAAGCTCGTACGGCGCTGGTCGCGTCAGGAAAATGACCACTCGAGCCGTGTCTTCCGAACCGTATCTTTCAATGCTCGTGATGCGCAGTGGTTCCTGCGCCAGTTGTGCTTCGACATGAGCGGACGCAACGTTTCCGTCTTCCGCGGGTTGCTGCGACGTAGGTGAGGCTCCCACCTCGTCTGCCTGGTCGAGAACGCTCGCGGGGCGGCGCGAAGCGACATCAGAGTCGCTCCCAGCGGTGCAGGCCCCACACATGATGGGCACTGCGACGCAAACTGCTGCCTGCCACGCACGGTGTATGCGCGCTCTGCACGACGCTATGAGGCGTCGTGGGTTGTCGTGCCGGCACAGTGCGTTCACACGGTCAGGCGGTGTAGTCAGCTCTGCGCGTTAGGCCCAGTATTCGGCGCTCTCAATCCCTGCAAAAAACTGTTAACGTCTCTTCCTCGTGGGGCGCTCTGCGCCGTATGACGTCTCGAGGGAGCGAAGACCCAGCAATGAACCGAATCTTCAGAGCAACCTTACTGGCTGTTTCATTGGCGTGTGGCCAAGCGCAAGGCCAAGACACTCCGCCCGGACCTTCGGCGTCTGGCCAAACCACTACGGTGGTCGATCTGGATGCGGCCGAAGCCAAGAGCGCTTTCGAGGAAGGCGTCATTGCGTACCAGAACGGCGACTACCCCCAAGCGGCTGAACGTTTTGCTCGCGCCCACCTCCTGCGGCCACATCCAGAAGTGCTTCTGAACCTGGCCCAGAGCCAGCTCAAGTCTCGCCAGTATCCTGAGGCGGCTACCAATTTTCACGCGTACATGCTGCACACGAGCGGCGACAATGCCACGGCGCGCAACGGATTTGCCGAAGCACGCCCGCACGTGATCGAAGTCACTGTTCTGGCCGAAGAAGGAGCCGCCGTGGTGGTGGACGGTACCCACGTCGGCGTGGCACCGCTACAACAACCCCTTTTTCTCGTCCCGGGGTCTCACCAGGTCACGGTTGGACAGCGACAGGAGGCCGTTAGCGCCGAAGCGGGCAATAGCCTGACGGTTGATCTGCTGTCTCCTCCCGCGCCGGACTCGATGTCTGAAGCAGCTCCCTTTGCCAGCCCGAACCAGGGACGTCAGCGTGTGGACCGTTGGTTCGTGCAGCGTCCCGGAGCATGGGCGGGCGCCGGGATTGCGGCCACGAGCCTCGTCTTCTCCGCCATTGCGGCCACTACCTCCGGCCGTAGCTATGATGCCGCCAACGACGCAAAGGACCAGATCCTGGCTCAGTATGAGCGCGATGGTAGACCCGGCTCGAGTCCGTGCGGACCCCCAGCCGTCAACGCTCAGTACGACCGCGCCTGCTCCGTCTTCATGGACAAGAAAGACTCGGGAGATGCCTGGAAGACTACCAGCATCGTGACGCTCGTGGTCGGACTAGTGGCAGCCGGCGGCACCGTGGCGTATTACTTCTTGGACCCGGAGAATCAACCGGCGAGTTCAGGGCCAGGCTACGCCCGGACGCCCCGCTTGCAGGTGAACACTGACGCATCAACGGGCTTGCACGAGCTCGTATTTAGCACCACGTTCTGATGTCGCGAGGGCGACGTGACTGCCCAGCCGTGGGTCACATCGAGGCGCCAATAGTTTGCGCATCCCGGTCCGAGTAAGCCCGTTTGGTTGCCAGACTTCCCCGGTTGTCCCCCACCACCTTGCCGTCTCGCATTTCGACCACCCGCGGCATGCGTTGAGCAAAGCCGGGGTTATGGGTGACCACGACGATGGTCGTGCCATAGGTGGCGTTAATCTCGAAAAACAAATCATGGACGGCATCGCCAGTCGCGCTATCGAGGTTGCCCGTCGGCTCGTCCGCCAACAACAGTTTTGGCTGTAGCGCCAGGGCGCGAGCCACCGCCACCCGTTGCTGCTCTCCTCCGGAAAGCTCGCCTGGGCGATGCGTCTCACGATGAGTCAAGCCGACGAGACGGAGTAGATCCGCCGCTCTGGCCCGCATTTCTGAACGCGATCGCCCAGCGATGAGGCCGGGCATCATGACGTTCTCGAGCGCGTTGAACTCAGGCAACAGGTGGTGAAACTGAAAGACGAAACCGATCATACGGTTGCGCACTTGCGCGAGTCGAGAGCTCGAGAGAGCCATCAATTCCTCCCCGTCGAGCCGCAAGCTTCCGCTCGTAGGCACGTCCAGGGTACCGATGCAGTGCAGCAGCGTGCTCTTTCCTGCACCCGAGGCACCCACGATGCTCAGCACCTCTCCGCTGCGGATGGTCAATTCGATCCCCTTAAGCACCTCGAGCGTGTTTCCCATGTGAAGAAACGACTTTCTCAAGTCTTTAGCCACAACCAGCTGTTCACCACTCATTGAATTCATTTCCACGGTGCAGGAGGGTCTGTTCCTCATTCATAACGGATGCCGTCCACCGGACGCAATCGACTGGCGGAAAGCGCCGGGTATAGCGTTGCCAGGACAGTTATGGCCAAGGCGCAAACGGCAATCAACCCATAGTCGACCAGGTTGACCTCGATGGGCAACGTATCGACATAGTAGACTTCCGGGTCTAAGCGAACACCGAAACCTTTGAGCCCCTCGCACATCACCCATCCCGTAACCACGCCAAAGATCGTACCTACCGATCCGATGATGACCCCCTCGGCCATGAAGATCCGCAGCACCGCATTGTCGCTCGCTCCGAGGGACTTGATGATGGCTATCTCTTTGCTCTTCTCGGTAACCATGAGCAGGAGCGTGCAAATGATGCAGAAGCAGGCCACGGTGATAGCGATGATGAGGATGATGAATGTCGCAATCTTCTCTAGCTTCAACGCGCTGAAGAGGTTGCGGTTCAGCTCCTGCCAATCACGCACACGCAGATCCATCCCCGCTAGCGCGGCTACAACCTTCTGCCTTACGCCGGCGACCTGCTCAGCGTCTTTGACCTTGATTTCGATGTGAGTGACCTTGTCTTCGAGGTCGAGGAATTCCTTAGCTCGGTCGAGCAACATGTAAACATGGCTCGAGTCGTACTCATACATCCCGCTGTAGAAGATGCCGGCAATGCGGAAGCGGCGGGTGCGGGGCATCACGCCCATTGGGCCGAGATCCCCAATCGCTGCGACCAAGCTTACTTCATCGCCCACCATGACATGTAAGCTCTTGGCAAGCTCCCTGCCGACGATTAAGCCGGGAAACGTGTCACTCGCCTCCCCCTCCGGCGGGTCTTGGAGGGTGTTGGCGGCAAAGCTCGGTCCCTTGCGGAAGGCTTGACCCGAAGCGCCCAGGCCGATCACCGTATCGGGCGGCAGATGGGCCAAGACCTTTGGCTCAGTCAGGTACTCGAACTTCCCGACCTCGATGTTTTGCACCAGGTCGATGACACTACCCACCGTCGCTGGGTCGATGCCGCGGATTATCACTCCGGCGGTATTGGAGTTGCTGGACGCCATGGCTTCGCCAGCAGCCGCGGGCGTAGCGGCCACTACTTCCGGAAGCTGGCGCACTTGGCGCAGCGCTTCCCGCCAATCACTGAACCCGCCTACGTTCCCGCGGTCCACACTGATGTGGGCGTGATTGCCGAGAATCTTTCTCTTCAAGTCAGCGCCGAAGCCTCCCATGATGGAGATGACCACGCACAGGGCGAAGGAACTCACCGCAACGCCAAAGATCGATAGGATGCTGATAACGGTGAGAAAACCGCTCTTCGATGCCCGCACGTGGCGTGCAGCGACGAATCCCACGACCGAACTGTTCTCGATGCGATTCAGGGCAACGGGCACACCCAAGCCCATCGCCCCGATGATGAACAATGTCGTGAAGGCCGCCGCGCACACGCGTACCACCTGGTGCCAAAGCACGAAGTACGTGCCGACGGGTTCGGGAAGGGTAAACGACCAACTACTGAACGCTACGGCCGCGACGAAACAGAAGGCGGTAAAGAACACCAGTACGTTGCGCCGCCCACTACGTCCGATGCGCAGTAACAAGCGCACGATCCCCCAGATTACCAGGATCAGCACTAAAGCGATCAACCCGATCTTCAACCCGTACGGGACCTGCGCCCAAAACTGAAGCGCGCGCTCAACGATGCTTGGGTCGGGTTTGGGGGGCATCGAAGTCATCAAGATGCGCCCTCTGTAGGGGGGCGCGCGCTTGCCTGGCCCACTTCTGTTTCACTGGCACTCTTGGCCTCCTTTCGGAGCAGCGGAAAAGCGATCACGTCGCGGATCGACGGTTGACCCGCCAACATCATCACCAGGCGGTCGACGCCGAGGCCAAACCCCGCTGCGGGGGGCATGCCGTGCTCGAGCGCGCGGATGTAGTCCTCGTCGTAGTCCATCGTCTCTTCTGCACCACGTTGCTTCTTGTCGACTTGTTCGCGGAAGCGCGCTGCCTGATCTTCCGGATCGTTGAGCTCGCTGAACGCATTGCAGCGCTCGATGCCATCCACGAACAGCTCGAACCGTTCCGTAAGCTCGGGCTGTCCATCTTTGCGGCGCGCGAGGGGCGAAACCTCAGCGGGATAGTCTAAGATGAACACGGGCACGCTCTTCGTGCCGTCTTCACTACGATAGTCTTCGACCAGAAATGGCTCGGCAAAGTACTCGTAGGCCGTAAACATTCGCTCTCCGTCAGACTCGCACCCTGCCAATCCCTTGCGGAGATTGCCCCAGTCGATACGTCGCGCGCGCTTGGAGGTCTTTGCCCATCCGTTGACGAGTTGAGCGCCCCGCTGCTCGAAAGCAGTATCGTCCGGACGACGGGCAATGTGCGCCAGTGAATCGAGCACTTGCTGGGCAGGAAGTTCGGCTTTCTCTAGCGCGCGCTCAGCCGCGAGCCGCAGGGGTACTCGCGCAAATGGCTCGTCTAAAGTAAACGTGCGGGCCTCTGCCCACTGCCGATAAACGGCTCCCGCCCCGACCGCGTCCAAACGCTCTCGCAAGGTGGTGTCGACGAAGCGGAAAAGCTCCTCAGCCAGCGGCATCAGCGTGTCGTACGTCGCATACGCCTGATAAAACTCCAGCATCGTGAACTCGGGATTGTGGCGAGTGCTCACCCCCTCGTTGCGATAGCAACGTCCGATCTCGTACACGCGCTCGAAGCCTCCGACGAGCAAGCGCTTGAGGAAAAGCTCCGGCGCGATGCGCAGGTAGAGGTTCATGTCGAGAGCGTTGTGGTGGGTGCTGAACGGGTGCGCCGCCGCGCCGCCGATGACGGAGTGGAGCGTCGGGGTCTCGACTTCGACAAACGCCCGCCCATCGAGAAACGCCCGCAATGCGCCCACGATGATGGAGCGGGCCCGAAACACGACCGCCACCTCTGGGTTGGCAACCAGGTCGACATAGCGTCTGCGATAACGCAGCTCTACGTCCGCAAGTCCATGCCACTTGTCCGGAAGCGGCCGCTGGGCTTTGGTCACTAGGCGCAAGGAACGCACCAGTATTGATAGCTCGCCGGTCTTGGTAACCATCAGCGGGCCTCGAGCTTCGAGATGGTCGGCGATGTCGATGTCGTCGAGGGACGCGTAGTCTTCCCCGAGGGCATCTTGCTTGACGAACAGTTGGATCTCACCGCTTTCGTCGCGCAACTTCAGGAACGAAACCTTTCCGAAGCCGCGCCTGAGGATCAGCCGCCCCACGACGTGATGTGTCCGCTCTCCGACCAGCGCTGCGACCGTTTCCGGCTCGTACTTGTCATCGCCCAGAGTGGTGTCGCGGGCCGCAGCAACCAAATGGCGCACGTTCGCTATGGTGACGCGGGTCGAAGGGTCGACGTCATTGGCATATGGGTTGGCCCCGCGTGCGCGCACCGCCGCCGCTTTCAGGCGACGGGACTCGATGAGGGCCGCTTCGGTGCTGTGGCCGCCGGATGGCTGTTTTTTTTCGATCATCTCATCACTCATCGTTGGCTCCCACGTTCACCATGACGACTTACACGCATCCAGCGCTGACTCCCACCCGGGCTGGATGTTCGACAAACCACGCCCGGCATGTTCGGCACTAGAAACTCTTCTCTTCCGTCGCCTTCTCCGCACTCATGAGCAGGTACTCTTCGACGAAAGCATCGATGTCTCCGTCCAGCACGGCATCGATGTCGCTCGACTCGTACTCGGTGCGCAAGTCCTTCACGAGTTGGTAGGGCTGACAGACATAGGAGCGAATTTGGCTTCCCCAAGCAATCTGCTCCTTGCTGGCTTCGTAATCAGCCCGGGCCTTTTCGCGCTTGGCGAGTTCCCGCTCGTACAGCTTGGCCTTGAGCATCTTCAGGGCCATTTGTCGGTTTTGGTGTTGGCTGCGCTCAGCCCGACACACCACCATGATCCCCGAAGGCAAGTGCCGCATGCGCACCGCAGTTTCAACCTTGTTCACGTTTTGGCCGCCCTTGCCTCCTGCGCGCATGGTGGTCGTTTCGAGATCGTTTTCGTTGACCTCGATATCGATCTCATCCTCGACGTCGGGGGTAACCTCGACCGCGGCGAACGATGTGTGGCGACGAGCGTTGGCATCGAAGGGGCTGATGCGCACCAACCGGTGGACTCCCTTCTCTGCTCGCAGATAGCCGTAGGCATTGGGGCCAGAAACCGTCAGCGATGCGCCTTCGATACCGGCTTCGTCGCCGGGCTGAAAGTCGATCAGATCCGTCTTGAAGCCGCGGCGCTCACACCAGCGCAGATACATGCGAAGCAACATCTCCGCCCAATCCTTGGCTTCGGTTCCGCCCGAGCCAGGGTGGATGCTGAGAATGGCGTCGGCATGGTCTGCAGGGCCACTCAGCATGCGCTGCAACTCGGCCTTGCGCACCCGAGTAACTAGCTCGTCGGCGGCGGAGACCAATTCCCGCTCAGTGGCCTCGTCCTTTTCCTCGACAGCCAGCTCCAGCAGCTCGAGGGCGTCATCGACATCTCGCGTCAGACTTCGAATCAAGTCGAGTTTTTCGGTCGCAGCCGCGCGCTTGCGCAGCAACGACTGTGCCTTGGCCTGGTCTTCCCAAAAGTTGGGTGCGCTCGACAGTTGGTCGAGTTCGTCTACCTGACGTTCGAGTCTAGGGACGTCAAAGATGCCCCCTTAGCGCATCAACGCGCCTCTTGATGTCTTCGAGAACAGCTTTCGTTTCGGCAAACATGGCCGGTCTGTACCCGCTAACTCCGGGCTTCGCCAGTCCCGAATGTCGTGTCTGCGCTCGAATCGACAAGCCTTCTGGAAGGGGTGGGCGGGAGCTGGGCACTGCCGCTTTCCGCTGGGCCCAACCCGAAGCTGAGACCGGCCGAAAGCAGCTCGGCGGCTGTCAGCGGCGCCCTGCCACAACCATCACTGCAAGGCGCTCTGCACGTCGAATCCCGTGTCCGCCGGGGGCATACGGCGACTGAACCAGCCTTGGCTCAACCAGTCGAGCACCGCACGTGCACCGCGTTCGCGCACCCAAGCGTCGACACGCTCCTCGGGCAGGCGATGACGGTCGTGCAGGTGCACCCAAGCCGTCAGCCACGACGCCACGGCTGACACAGCCTGTTGCTGTCGCTTCTGACGTTCGCTCTCTAGGTTACGCTGCATGCGCTCGACTGCCAGCTCCTCGGTGGCGAACACCAAACGCCGAAAGTCCCAGCTGAGCTGTCCTTCGAAGCGATAGTCATCGCCGCCCGCCAGCTGGTAGCGGTCAGGGTCCGCCTCCGTTGGCGTCAATCTCAGCGTCTCGTCGGTATTACGGCCCGCTCGCAAGCGAAGCGCGGGCAACCATGCGGAAGCGCGCGCGCGGTCGGCTAGTGTGGTCAGCTTTTCCGCAGTACCGCGGTACTCTCGACCGCAGGCCCGTAGTAACCCCCGGAGGAACGCGTCATCGACGCGCGGCGGCGCCGGGCCCCGCGCCGCTCCCCGCTTCTCGACCACCAAGTCCGCGGGCACGCGCCGCGGGGCTTCATCGACACCGCGCTTG
>CAZNZA010000091.1:20233-23723 GCA_964577325.1 uncultured Polyangiaceae bacterium | reverse complement strand
TCACCGTCAGGAGTGAACGCGCCGTCCGTCGCTTCCAATTCTGCCTGGCCTCCGTCAGCACCCATAGACAATCCCTGGGCGGACGTTGCGGAGGCTCGATTGCCGACCACGGACGTCTCACCGGACGCAAAAGTTGGTTCCCAACGTCGCTTGTCCGGCGGTGAGCTCGTCGTCTACGCACTGATAGCATTGGTCAGTGCGATTGTTATTCTCCAACGCACCGGTAGCCTGGCACGCTTAATGGGTGAGAGCTCTGCCTACGACAAGTTCGAAAGCGCCGTTTTTGGGAAGCCCAGCGTGAATACCGTGCGCGGCGTTGAGCAGTTTCTCGAGCAACTGGGGTCGGACGCGAACGCCGACCCCAAGTGAATAGGACGCGCCATGCCCGATGACGCTCACCGCTACAGCGGTCCGAATCAACCGGGTGCTGCCCGCAGCAGCCCATATCCCACGCAACGGTTGGCGCCGCCCGTTTCCCTCGTGGACACCGCTCGGGCCATCGAACGCGCCTCCAACCAAATAGCCCATCAGACGCACGCGCAACTGGCCCTCATCAACGAGCAGATTCAGTTTCTTCAGACCCAGGCGCGGACCATTCTCGAGAAGGCTCAGCGTGACTTGGCCCTGCATCAAGCCGAATGCCGGTTCAAGCGGGTGGTAGGCCAGTGCTACCACCTGTATCGGCGCGCCAACGGCACCACCTACTTCTCCATGCTGTCCCCCGACGACTACCGGGGCGACCCGCCCCATGACTTCCTCGGGAGCTACTGGCTCGAGCCGGACGAGACCTGGACTCTGGATGGCACGCCTCGGCGAGCCTTTGGTGGCTTGTACGAATCCGCGGGGACGTGGCGCTTGGGAGCGGCGCTCGCTGCGGAAGCCGCCCCGCCTGGCGACACCACCGCGCCTGTCGAACCCGTGGCTGATCCCGAGCCTGAGCATTGAAGGGCAAATGCGCTTGGAGCTGCTTACAAGAATGATATGAAGCGGCCATGGATGTTCAAGTGAATCGAGTCGTAGCCATCGAGTACACGCTGAAGGGCGACGACGGAGAGGTGATCGACAGCAGCAGCGGCGGCGAGCCGCTCTACTACCTGCACGGGCATGGCAACATCGTTCCGGGCTTGGAGGAGGCGCTAACCGGCAAAACGGTCGGGGAGGAAGTCAACGTTAGCGTTCCGCCCGACAAGGGCTATGGCGCGCGGGACGAAAGCCGCGTCTTCGAAGTTCCCAAGACGAGTCTGCCGAATGACCTGAAGCCCGCCAAAGGTATGGTCCTGCAAATGAACTCGGGAACGGGGGGAAGTTTGCCGGTAACCATTCGCAAGGTGAAGCTTCATTCCGTCGAAGTCGACGCCAATCATCAGCTCGCTGACCGCACCCTCCACTTCTCGGTCACCGTCAAAGACGTCCGCAAAGCGACGAAGACCGAAATCGAGCATGGTCACGCGCACTCGCCTGGTCATTCGCACTGAAGGTAAGCGCTCTTTTAGGTTGAAAGGTCCCGCTTCTGGCTGTGAGCCGCGGCGGGCGAACTTCTCGTGCAACGCCAGCCTCCCGTTGAAGCCAGACCCGTTCTGCGCATTCCAGCAACTGAGGGTGCTCAAAGCGTCATCGATTGTGTCATCGCGGAGGCTCCCCTGGAGGTGCGTGTCTTCGGTGAGCCTTTGGTCACCACCATGCGCACGCCGGGACACGACCGTGAGCTCATTACTGGCTGGCTCGCTTACGAAGGGTTGATCGCTTCCCACGCTGACGTTTCCAGTCTGTTTGCTTGCGGCGATCCGAAAGACGAAGACTTCGGCAACGTTTACGAAGTCGTCCCTGCCGCTGGTATGGCTGAGCGGCTGAAAGCCCGAGATCCAGAGCTTCAGCCACGGGTCATTCAGTCGAGTTGCGGGGTGTGCGGCAGACAAACGGTGACAGACCTCTTGCAACGCCGTTCTCCCGCGCAGCACACGGCGAGTTGGGATGTTGCGACTTTGCGCCACCTGTTCGAGCTTTGCGGCACCGAGCAAACGCTATTCCGAAGAACGGGAGCCACGCACTGCGCGGTACTCGGTCACCGCGACGAGACGGTAGACCTGACGCGGGAGGACGTGGGCCGTCACAACGCCGTCGACAAGCTCGTGGGTCGTTTGTTGTTGGACCGGCGGCTACCCGTTACCGACAGCGACGTCTTGATCGTCAGTAGTCGCGCAAGCTTCGAGATCGTCCACAAAGCCTTGATGGCCGGCTTTTCCGTCGTCCTGTCGGTTTCGGCGCCGAGCACTTTGGCCGTCGATCTCGCTGAACGCGCCGGCATGGTATTGGCAGGCTTTTACCGATCCGGTAGCTTCAACATCTATGCAGGGGCTGGCCGTGTGCGTGTTTGAGCCGTCGGGTGAACGCGACTTGCCGCCATGGTCACCAGCAACGACTCTGCGCGGGGCACTTGCGGCGCTCGTGGCGTCGACGCCCGCGGCCTGTGACCCTTTTCACGCCGAGTTTGACCCCGTCGAACCCGCGCAGACCTACCAAGCTCGAGTCGCAAGTCCCTCCGGTACCGTTCCACACGAGCTGCGAGTGATGACGTACAACGTCAAGTTCGGCGGCGGGCGCATCGATTTCTTCTTCGACTGCCACGGCTCGCAGGTACTGATGACCGAAGCGGAAGTGACCGCCAACCTGAAGCGTCTCACCAACGTCATCAATGAGGCCGACCCAGACGTCATCTTTTTGCAAGAGGTCGACGTCAACTCCAAACGTTCCGCCTACCTGGACCAAGTGCAATGGCTGCTCGACCATACGCAGCTCAATCACGCCGTGTACGCGTCGCAGTGGCGAGCGGATTTCGTCCCCACCGATGGCATCGGACCCGTCGATTCGGGCAACGCCATCTTGAGCCGATGGCCTTTGGCAGATGCTCAGCGCTTCGCTCTGGCTTTGCGCGAGGACCAAAGCGCTTTGGTGCGGTACTTTTACCTGCGCCGGAACCTGCTCGAAGCCAGCCTCGTGACCGACACGCTTACCGTGCGGCTAGTGAACGTGCACGCGGAAGCGTACGCTCGAGATGGCACCAAACGGCGACACATTGATGCCTTCGAGCAGCACCTCAATGCAGCCGCTAAGCAAGGGGCCGTCATAGGGGGCGGTGACTTGAATGCGCTGCCGCCTGGCACGCGGCGAGTGAGCGGGTTTCCCGACGCGGCGTGCGAGGACGAATTCGCGGCTGATGACTTCAGCGGGGAAACCGAGTGGCTCGACTCGCTTTATGCCCATTACTCGAGCGCCATCCCGCTCGACGATTATCAAGAGGACAACGCCCCCTACTTCACCCACACCACTGACGCGAACGGGTATTGGAACAGGAAGCTCGACTACCTCTTCAGTAACCGCCCCTTGAATGACGGACGCGTGCTCCAAGGTGACGTGGGCGAAGTAGAGGCAATGGCCGCTTCCGACCACGCCCCGCTCGTGGCCGACGTCGAGGTAGGGCCTTGAACGCCGC
>CAZNZA010000091.1:3422-20133 GCA_964577325.1 uncultured Polyangiaceae bacterium | reverse complement strand
GCGCTCGAGGATACGGCGCTCGAGGATACGGCGCTCGGGATTACTGGGCCGAACAGCGTTGGGCACGCCCGCAGTGGTGGCGGCGTTGCTCGTCGCTACGCCATCAAGCGCCCAGCCGAGCGCCGACGCAACGTCTCGAGCAGCGTCCCCGGCGGACCCGCTGCCATTGCAATCGTCAATTACCGTAGAACGTGACGCGGCGTTCAATGCGGGCGCTCGTCACAGCGCCGTCGTGGCGCCTTCCGGGTCGCTCGAACTGGGAGTACTGTCGGCAGCGAGATTGGGGCTGAACGGCACCCTCGAATTGAGCCTCCATCCCTTGTGGTTTTTCGTGCTCCCCCGAGTGGAGCTGAAGGCGCGTTGGCTGCACGGCAATGGCCTGACACTCAGCACACGCCATGAAGTTTCGACGCCGACGCTCTTCTTCGGTGTCATCGCTCGCGAGGGCACTGGTGGTTTGCTCGACCCCAACACGCCGTCGCCGCTGGCCGTCGTGACGGAACATGGACTGCTTTTGACGGAGCGTGCGGGGGCAGAGCATTGGTTGACCGTCGAACCCTGGGTGCAACTGCGGCTCGGCGAGAGCGGCCCGTTACTGGACTTCCCTTTTCTGTACCAGCGCTTTGCCGTCGTAGAATCGACGTGGGCAGCGGGGATGCGTCTAGGCGCCGAAGGACGTTTATTCCCGACGCTCGGTTACGGCGCTGCACTCACCTTTAGCCATTTGCCCATTGACGTCGTTGGGGGCGCTTACGCTATTGAAGGCGCGCTAGAGGCACGCTTCCGTGTCTCCCCAATGGTCGCTTTACCGCTCGGTATCCGGGCAGCTAGGGCGCATTTTCCAATCGGCGTTCGCACCCACTGGTTTCCGTACATCGATGTTCGAGTCAGTTTTCGTTGAGCGAGACGACCGAGCAAGGCAGGGCATCTCAGCTGACCGGCAAAGCGCCGCCGCGCTCAGGAGCGGGTGGGCAGCTGCAACGTTGGCAGCATGCGCCAGAACACCAGTCCAGAAAGGATTGTAATTAAGCCTCCCACGAGCAGCGTGTTGGGAGCGCCGAAACGGTCAGCGAACACACCTGCGGCAAGACTGCCGAGCGGCATCATCCCGAAGAACGCCATGGTGTAGAGACTCATGATGCGGCCACGCTTGTCTTCATCCACCATCGTTTGCAGTACGGTGTTACTCCCCGCCATCTGCACCATCATGCCGGCCCCAGTGATCACCATGAGCGCGAGCGACAGGATCAGGGTGCGTGAAAATGAAAACGCCACGAGCGCGGCTCCAAACGCTAGAGCCGAAACGGCGATGCTCGTACCGAGGCCGCTCACGCTGCTGCGGGCGGCCAGCCATAAGCCGCCGACGACAGCCCCAGCTCCCGCTGCAGCCATCAAGAAGCCCAATGTCGATGGCCCTCCTCCGAGCAACTGCGCCGCAAATACAGGCATCAGTGTCGAATAAGGCGCTCCAAAGAGACTCACCAGTGCCAACAGCACCAGGATGGCTCGGATGGGTCGCGAGCGCGCGGCATAAGCAAGGCCGGCTCCAAGTTCGGCAAACATCGGTGGGTTCAGGCGCGGCCGCTCCCTGCGCGCGACTCGCATCAGAAGCAATGAGCCAAGCACGGCGACGTAGGTGACCGCATCTATGGCAAAACAGCCTGCCTCACCGAAAAGCGCAATCAGAAGTCCCGCAAAGGAAGGACCGATCAAGCGCGCGCCGTTGACCATGGACGAGTTCAGTGCAATGGCGTTCGGTAGATCTTCTCGCGCTTCCACGATTTCCACGAGGAACGCTTGTCGCGCAGGGGTATCGAAAGCATTGATGACACCCTGGAAGGCAGCCAGGAGGAGGATGTACTCGATGCGCGCCCACGTGGACATCGCCAGCAATGCCAACAATCCCGACTGCAACATGCCCAACGCCTGAGTCACGACCAGCATCCGGTGCCGGTCGTAACGGTCGCTCAGTACACCTCCCAAGGGGGCGAGCAAAAAGGTGGGGATTTGGCCCGCGAACGCCACTGCCCCGAGCATCAACTCTGATCCCGTCAAGCGGTATACCCACCACCCCAGAGCTACCCGAGTCAGCCAGGTGCCGATGAGCGAGACGCCTTGCCCGAGAAAAAAGAGACGGTAATTGCGATGTCTGAAAGAGCGGCGCAAGAGCTGTCCGCCGAGCTTCATGCGTCCCGCATTCACTCGCTGGTCATAGCGCTGCCACCGCCCACGTCAATCACTGAGCAAGCTTGGGGGAGGGAGCCGTATCGAGCGAGTCAATCGCTGGGCCCAACCATCATAAGCGTATTAAGTTTACGGATTGCGTAGGCGATAAAAGGGCTCCAACTGCTCGACACCTGTAACGCACATGTCCAGATCGCGCAGTAAGCCGTCGCAAAGGCCGTATACCCATCCGTGCACGGAGAGCTGTTGACCACCCTTCCATGCATCCTGCACGATGGTCGTCGTACAGACGTTACGCACCTGTTGTTTCACGTTGAGCTCGCACAAGCGATCGAATCGCTCCTCTTCTGCCAACGGTTCCAACTCCGCGCGGTGCCTCCAGTACACTTCCTTGATGTTGTGCAGCCAGCCATCGATGACCGAACCATGGCGCAAGTCTCCGAGTGCCGCTTGCACTCCACCACAACCGTAATGCCCGCAAACGATGATGTGCTCGACGCGCAGCACGTGCACCGCGTATTGGATGACGCTCAGGGCGTTGAGGTCCGTGTGGAGCACGAGATTGCCCACGTTGCGATGCACGAACATCGCCCCTGACGACAGCCCGCAGAGTTGGTTGGCAAGAATGCGGCTGTCCGAGCAACCGATCCACAGATACGTCGGCGTCTGCTGTTCGGCGAGACGGCTGAAATGTCCCGGTTCGCGTTTCTCCAAGTCTGCGGCCCAGGCGGCGTTGTTGTCGAATAGGTGGGCCAGAACCTTCATTGGCAAAGCTCCTCGGATAGGGTCGCGTTTGGGGGTGGCGCGACACCTACGACAATTTGCGGCTTCCTCGCAAGCCTAGTCGACGCCCCCCGAAGCGGTGCGTTCGACCGGAAACAGGCGACGGCGTCTACAGGCGCCACTCCAAGCCCGCCGTGAACGTTGGTCCACCCAGTTCGCGCTCGTCCATGCAGGAAAAGTCACTCACGATGAGGTCGCCCTCGGGACAAGCTTGTTGAAACAGCCCCGCACCGCCGAGACCCAGCTCCACGAAGGCAGAGTCGGCTCGTCCCGTGCCCCACAACAGATTCCGCACCACGATCTCACCGAAGCCATAGCCAATGCTGCCTCCTCCCCCTCTCACGATGAGCCAAGAGGAGTCGGCTACGCTCAGTTGGCCTTGCAACTGCAGAAAGGAAAACAGGACTTCGCTGCGAAATACGACCGCTTCGACCCGAGAGGACAAGTGCATGCCATCGACGGCGCCAATCCTTAGCAGCTGGACGACCGTTAGCCCGCTACCCTCTTCCGACTGAAAGTCGGTGTCATTGACGGTGTTGACCCCCACCCCCAATCCCGCCGAGTAGATTTGATGGTCGACCGCGCCGAATACGTAGCCGGCGCCGCTGAAGATGTTGCCCTGGCCGGTTGCACCGGCGAACGCCAAGGGCGCTAGCTCGACCCCGAAGCGAAAATGTTCTCCCCGCATGGCGATCCCTAACTCGCCAATGACGCCTCCCCCGACGGAACCGAGGTTGAGCATGGGTCGCAACACCGCTCGCAGCTCCCACACGTCGCTTACCCGTGGCGGGTTGCGGCGACTTGCCGTCTCCCTGTCATCCGTCACGCGAGCGTGGTAACCTACGTCGACCACCTCATTCATCCCCACGTGGACCAAAACGTGGTTATCTGCCACCCGCACTACCGGGGCGACAACCTGGTCGGGACTGACGAATGGATCGTCGGAGATGAGCGATAGCGACAGGCGAGTGCCTGCTTCGATGCCGTGGCCCTCGGGAAGACCGATTATCACGTCTCTGCCGTTGACGGTAGTGACGGTTCCGGTGACGATCGGCGGCTTGGTTGGACGTGCTTGGACGGCGTCGCGGACTGGTGCCCCTTGCGTCGGTTCCGATGGGCGCGTGCCGCCGGTCCCCAGCAGTGTGCCAGACATGAGCCGTTCCGCACTCTCCTGCACTACCCGCATCCACACCGCGCCGTCTTGCTCGTAAAACCGCTCCACGCGTCCCTGAACCTCGCGGCGAGCAATGAACCGTACCCCTGACGCGGTGCGCGCCAATGTCAAAACGGCCCCCTCTTGGCAAGCAACGATGACATGTTGCACCGTCAGGGCGTGAGATTCGTAGCTGCACCCCCAATCGGGTTGCTGGTTGACGATCCTTTGGATGGCCGTGTTCGCGTCACCCGCGCCAGCAGCGTTGGCCGGGGTGTCCGTGGGCGGAGGGGTGTTAGGCTGCCACGGGTTGGCGACTGCCTGCGCAGGCGGGGTCGGCGCCATCTCCTGCGCGGACGGCGCGGGAGCAACCGAGCGCGGAGCTTGGCTAGCGTCTGGGCGGATAGCGTCTGGGCGGATAGGCGAGGGTGCCGCCTGTGCTGCCCGTGCGGTCGGCGACAGGGGCGGAAACTGTCCCGTCGGAGCTGCCGATTGCGCGACTGCCGTACCGACGCACAGCAGTCCCCCTACCGCAAGACGGGGAACGAGAGAAACGGGCCTGGCGTTCATGGGCGCACGGTAGCCCATGTCCCGCCTCCTGCCGAGAACAAACGATCAGCACCGTTTCACCGTGTTCATCGCCGATCCTCCCGTCGGGGGCGCGCCACAGTTGAACGCCTCCCCCACTACGGCTACACTAGCCCTTCCTGCACCACCACCAAAAGGGCCCGCGCATGCACCGTTTTCACCACCAGCCAGGTTACCTCATCTCCCGCGGCTCATACGGACCCTTGATAGCAAGCCTGCTATCGTGGATGACGATAGCAGGCTGCAACGCGTTCGATCCACCTCCGACCGCAGGGGGAGTGCTGCGGGTGGTTCCAGTGGACGAGCGTCCCGCGGCAAGCGTCGCCAAGCCTCTTGCGCCGATCATGGGCGGTAACCTGCTCAGTCTTCGTACCTCCGCCGGCCAAGAGATCATCGTCGTCAGTGATCCCGCCCGCGATCGGGTATCGTTTCTATCGCCAGATGCAACGGGTGCCTTGGGCGCAGTTGAAACGATGGTCGCAGTACATACACCGACAGGGGCTGGCAGCCGCCCCAACCGCGGCGCCGCGGATGGCCGCGGTTTCGTCCACATCGCCCTGCGTGGCACCGGAGAACTGATGATGCTGGACGCGGAAGGCCAGGTCGTGGCGCGCAACCAGGTTTGCCGCGCACCGCGAGGCGTGGCCTTCGACGCGAGCCACGACGAACTGGTCGTGGCCTGCGCGGAAGGTCAGCTCGTGCGGCACTCGACGGACCAGCAAGCGTATGCCACTTTGGGTACGATAGCCGCCGAGCCCGACGTGCGTGATGTGGTCGTGCAAGGACAACGCCTCTACGTCAGTCGCTTTCGCAGCGCCGAAATACTCGAGTACACCGCTTCTGAACTCGTACGACGCCACGCGCTGCCCGCGGTCCGCGTCCGATCATTTGAGGGTGAGCTGGGGAACCTTCTGGCACCGACCGTGGCGTGGCGCATGGTCGCTGCACCGGACGGAGACGGGGTCGTCGTGCTTCACCAGCGTTCAGTGGTCGAGTCGGTGCCCGTTGGCGAGGCTGCTTCGAGCGAAGAAGCCTCCGAGGAGATCGACATGGGGCTTGAAAGCTCCAGTTATGGCGGCAGCGGCTTGGGTTGCGACGGCATCGTTCACACGGCAGTGAGCGAGGTCAAGGCGGACGGGACGGTAACGACGAGTGATAGCCTGGCGGGCGTCGTGTTGGCCGTCGACTTCATCGCGCTGCGAAACTCTAACTCGGAGTTGGAAGTCGTGCTGGCTTCCGCCGGCACCGTTGACGAAACGGCGCCGCGTCCGAGCATCGTCACACGGGGTGACGAGGCATCCGGTGCCGTAGGGCCCATGTTAGCACCTGTGGGCATCGGGTTTGCGTCCGGCGAGCTGGGCTCGATGTTAGGAATGTTGCCCAGAGAGCAAGGCACGGCGCAATCCGAGCCCATGACCGTCGGCTGCACATTTGCGGCACAGCTCCACAATCGCCCGACCACCAGCGTGCTCAGGACGACGGATGGCTTAGCGGTGCTGCAACGTGAACCGGCGACGTTGTGGAGAGGGTCGCAAGTGTTCGTCCTCGAGCCCGCTGCCTTGGGCGGAGAAAGTGTTTTCGACACCGGGCACGAGATCTTTCATCGCAACAGTGGCGGGGGTATCGCTTGCGCCTCGTGCCATCCGGAAGGCGAGGATGACGGGCACGTGTGGAACTTCTCCGACGTCGGGGCGCGGAAGACGCAGTTCTTGGGTCTGCCCCTCGCGGATACGGCTCCGTTTCATTGGGACGGTAGCTTCCCCACCCTCGACGCCCTGATGGACGATGTGTTCGTGACGCGCATGGGCGGCGTCTTCCAGTCACAGCCCAGGCTGAAATCCCTCAGTGACTGGATGTCCACCCAGAGCCAGAGTGTCGTTGCACCGAGAGCTTTGGACCACACGAGCGAGGCCGCCGCTCGGGGCAAGGTACTCTTTGAATCGTCGGAAGTTGGATGCGCCACCTGTCACACGGGTGAAGCCTTTACCAACAACGCAAGCCACGTCGTCGGTACTTCATCTGAGCCCTTGCAAGTGCCGTCCCTCACCGGGCTACTGTTGCACCCCCCCTACATGCACAACGGGTGCGCCAAAACCATCGCGCAACGCTTCGATCCGGCCTGTGGCGGCGGAGACGCGCACGGCAAGACCAGCCACTTGAGCGCCGGTCAAGTGTCGGATCTCGTCGCATACATGGAAACTCTGTGAACCGCAGAAGACGGTGAAGCGTAGCCACTCCAAGCGGGTGGACGTTTACTGACTCCCTGAGTCCTCTTTTCTGTGGAAGGGTGCTAAATCCCGGTGCGCCCGCACCGGCTCGACGTAAACGGTGCGCTCCGCACCGCCTCGATGAAAACGCTGCGCTTTTTGTTCGCACGGGCACCCCAAGCCCTGCTGCTTACGACATTGCTGTCCGTGTTGGGTGGGGGCTGCAACGCCGCGCTGATCGCTGTCGTGCATCAAGCGCTGATCGACGCTCCGCAGTGGAATGCCAAAACCCTGGGCTGGCTGTTTCTGCTCTTCGTCGTGGGCAAACTCATCAGCAGCTACGCAAGTGAGCTTACGCTGGTACGAAGCGCCCAGGCCGCCCTTGCGCAGCTGCGCTTGGCTCTCATACGCCAGCTTCAGCATGTGCCATTTCGAGAGTTCGAGCGATTGGGCACCGCACGCGTTTTGACGGCATTGACGGACGACGTCGCCATCCTGAGCGGCACGACCTACCAACTCCCCTCCTTCGCCGTCAATGTTGCCGTTGCGTTGGGAGGCGCTGGCTACCTGGCGTACCTGTCCTGGCCCTTGCTTGTCGTGTCAGCGGTGTTCACTGCAGTAGGCGCCGGCGCCTACTGGTTGGCCATAAGGCGCGCGCGGACTTGGATCGATCAAGCGCGTACCGAGCGTGAGCGTTTGAAAGGTACTTTGATTGCGTTCACTTCCGGGATTAAGGAACTCAAGGTGCACCGCGGACGTCGACACGCCCACACGAGCGAGGTCAGGTCCGTGACCGACCGCTTGATGTCACTCGACGTGCGCGCGCACGCGCGCTTCACCTTCGCCCACCTCACGACCCAGGTTTCCTTGTTCGGCTTGATCGGAGCCATCCTGTTCTGGTCACCCGGGCTGCTCGAGGTGAGCGGCGATGTCTTGTCCGGCTACGTGCTCAGCGCGCTGTTTCTGCTGGGACCCGTAACGGGACTCGCTGCCGCCGTGCCGGCGTTTAGCCGCGCCAGCATTGCTTTGAATCGAATCGAAGGCTTGGGGGTTTCATTGCATCGCCTCTCCCGCGAGACGATGCAACCGAGCGTGGAGCCTGAATCCGCTGTGACGCCAGGCTTGCTCGAGCTGAACGACGTGGTGTGTCGGTACGATGGCGACGAAAGCCCTTTCACGCTTGGCCCCCTCGACCTGAGGGTGGAATCTGGTGAGCTACTGTTCATCTCCGGCGGCAACGGAAGCGGTAAGTCGACGCTCGCCAAGCTACTCGTCGGTTTGTATCGCCCCGACTCTGGGGATCAGCGATACGACGGGGTGTCGGTCGATGACTCCAACCGAGACGACTATCGCCAGCACTTTTCGGTGATATTCGCAGACTACTACCTGTTCGACAGTCTGGCTGGTTTACGTGAAAATGATCTCGAGCGAAGAGCCAAAACATACCTGAACCGTCTAGAGCTCGAAAGCAAGGTGACGGTCCAACGCGACCAGCTATCGACAACGCAGCTGTCGCAGGGGCAACGCAAGCGGCTCGCGTTGCTGGCGGCTCTGTTGGAGGACCGGCCCGTATATGTGTTCGACGAGTGGGCCTCCGACCAAGATCCCCCCTTCAAGGAGCTGTTCTACCGGTCGTTGCTTCCCGAACTGAAGAGACGCGGCAAGACGGTTATCGTCATCAGCCACGACGACCGATATTTCGACGTGGCCGATCGTCATCTGCGAATGTGGGAGGGACGCTTCGAGTAGCAGCGTGAGCCTTCGCAGCAGCGCGCACCCTTGCGCCGCCGGCCGAGTCCCAGTGACCACTGGGGGCCAAATCCGTTCCGCTTTCAATGCTCGAGAGGCCTTCTCGGCTCGCCGCAAGTTTTCTCAGGTTGCGTTCGACAATTGAGTGCCGCCTTGGCAGATCGCTTCGGTGACAGCGTCTCCCCTTCCCGCCGAGTTGCGCGCTACCTATTCAGGGCTCCTCGATCGCGCGCAATCAGTGCCCGGTCTGCTTCCGGAGGCCGAGAAGGCCGACGGACGGCGCTTGATCGAACTCTGCACCCAAGTGGCGCGAGATTGGCCGGGCGTTAATGTGACACATGCTACCCGCCCAGAGAACGTCCCCAACCTTCCCCTTCGGCAAGAGCTCGGGCGACTCGTGGAGTACCTGGGCCGACGCCACGCCGCCGGTATCCCTCTAGCCGCCCTAGGACGCGCCACTTTGGCGGCCCTATCGCTCCGGCACCGGGACGTGGAGCTCACGTGTGAGGAAACCAACCAAAAACTACTCTTGCTGGGGCTATGAAGAGGTTCGACCGCGCGTGACGAAAGCTCAGCGGCGGGTCGCCAGCCACACTTGTTCACGCAGCACAGTCATACCGCGATCGCGAAACCTGGGCTCGTTGGGAAGAATATCTTCGTCCGCGACGAGCGCGGCGTCGAATTCCTGATTTAACAGCCCCTGAACGTCCGAAGGCGGCAGGGAAAACGGCGGTCCGTCGCCGCCGTCGTGCTCGAAACTGATGAGTAGGACGCGCGCAGCCGGTTGCATCAAGCGCTGCAGCTGTTGGACGTAGGCGCTTCGCCGTTCTGGTGGAACCGCAACCAACGCGGCGCGATCGTACACCGCGTGCACGGGCCCGAGGTCGTTTGCCTTCAAAGCAAAGAAGTCCGTGACCCAGATCTCGACGTCACCGGTCCCCGGCTGCTTGTCGTCGCTGCTCCGGCTAAAGCGCTTTCCCCACGGGTGTGCCGTTACCTGAGGGACGACGGCGAGCGAGTCGAAAAATTCGCGGGCGGCTTGCTCCACGAATTCGATGCCCACCACAGACGCACCGAGTTGCGCCAGCCAGACCATGTCCATACTCTTGCCGCACAAAGGTACCAGCAACCGCAGGCCGCTGAATTTCCCGCCCGCCCCCAAAGCTGCATCCTGACGCAGCGGGCGCACCCACGCGTCTGCATTCCCGCGGAGCTGCGGGTGCACGTCCTGACGATGAAAGCCGGTGCGCTGTTCCTGCCACCGGGCCTCCCAAAAGCTGCGTTCCATGAAAGCTCCGATAGAACAACGCTCGGTGCAGAGCTAGGACTTTTCGCCGTCGCCAGCGCCGACAGACGCAAGCGAGGACCGCGCCCGCAGGAAATGCAACGCCTTGCGGCACAAGCTCGAGGCAGTGGCTGGGCGAAAAACAGCCGGGAACTGGTCCCGGCAAAGAACTTGATGCCAAGCTCGGCGGGTGATGATTGGACTGCAGACGTCCCGATGGGCGGAAAAAGCCACACTTGCGTTCACTTGTGGCCTACTCGTGACGGGGCTGCTCGGATGCCAGGCGTCGATGCAAGGGCGTGTGACGACGGCCGAGTCGTCCACCTTTACGACTTCTGATGAAGCGTTTGAGCTTGAATCGCAACAAGGTCCGTTCACTGACGAAGAGGAGGACGCGTGGGACGACGCGGCTCCGTTTTCAGGAGGCACCAAAGCAGTTCCTGCCCTACTCGGCGCCCGCCACGACTTGAGTCTCACCCCCGGCACCGCCCCTACCTGCTCATGCATGGCGTTCGCGGTGGGTGATCCCTCCGATGGCCGCTTCTCCTGGGAGGGACAACGTCCGGTACTCGGTGGCGACAGCAGTGTCGTGGTTGCGTTTTCCATGGTGGACGGTGAGTGCGCAGCCGAGCAAGTCGCGTCCTACAAGGGATACAAGGTCGTTGGCAACGACGTGCACGTGTTGCTCGAGCTCAGCGTGGAGGGTCGCCCCCGTTTGTTCGGCGCGGTGCTACCTCGCCCGTTGCCGGGAGGCTCATTGGTCGTCGCGCCTCCCCCCGATGCCCCGTTTGGTCACTCCCGCAACCCCAGCCAGACAACCTGTGTGCTGGCGGAAGGTGCGCAGGCGACCCCAGGCGGACAAGCAGCTTCAGGTGCACGGCCCGCAGAAGTCCCCACGCAACAAACCCACGGCTTGCAGCGAGTTGCGCTGCACGATACCCAAGAGCAGGAGGTTCCCACGGCAGAGGAGTTCGCGTCCACTCCCAGTGATATCCCCGACGACGACAGTTCACACAGTAACCGAGACGGCTTTCATCTCTCGATGCTTTTGGGGGCGGAGTACCCCATCGCCCAAATCCAAGCTGGCCCCGGGCTGAGTGGGCACGAGGCATCCGGACTGGGTATGGGTTTCGACTTGCTCATCGGCGGCAATCCGAAACCCGACATGGCGGTCGGTATCATGATCGGTGGCTCATCAGTCCCGGATCCCGAACTAGACGTAGGCGGGGAAGTCGCAGCCGCCGAAGAAGTGAGTGACCAACGAGCCTGGGAATTGGAAGGCTCTACGTTGACCTTGAGTGGCTCCCGCATGAACCTTTTCCGCGTGGGCGCCTTCGTCGACTACTACTTCTCACCGGATTGGAACTGGCACGGGTTGCTCATGTTAGGATACGCGAACCTGAGTTTTTCGGGCAACGACGTGCCTGATTCCTTATCAGGCTTCGCGGCAACCGCTGGGGTTGGGTACGACGTCTGGTTGAGTCATCATTGGAGTCTCGGCGTCATGGCGCGCTTGCTGTGGTCACCCATGTCGTCGAGCGCACAGGAGTCGACGGTACACCTGATATCGCCGAGCCTGGGACTCAGTCTGGCCTTTCACTGACTCATGCACATCCCAAGCTGCGTGCCTCGCCTCTCTCTGCGCGCTATCGCCGTGACCTTGGCCGTCAGCGCGTGCCAGAGCCAGATGGTTTGCCGACAACCTGGAGACGGCCCTCCGCGCGAAAGCGACTGCGTGCAACGCGGTGGTCCCACGGAAGCCTTAGCCGCGGGGGCGGTGGCCGGAGGCGTCTGGGCTTCCGGCCATGGTTGTCAGTTGTCTGGCTGCCACCCTACCCTGGTGTGCAATCAAACCTCAGGATTGTGCGAACGGGCTCGCTGTGGCGAAGGGTACCCCACTTGTCCGTTGGGCACCTCGTGCAGCTCACAGACTCACTACTGCGAGTGAACTCAGAGCTCGCCCAGCTCCGGATACAGCGGGAAACCCGACAGCAGCGAGCCCACGCCCGCGCGCACCGCGGCGCGAACGCCGTCGTCGAGACTGAACTTAGCCTTGCTCACTTCGCCCGACGCACTCCGGGTGGCCTGCGTTTGCGACAGTACATGATGCACGAGTTTCGCTATTTCATCCATCTCAGTGCGACCCATGCCCAGCGTGGTCGTGGCTGGCGTTCCCAAGCGTAAGCCGCTCGTGTACCAAGGTCCGTTCGGATCGGCAGGCAGTGAGTTGCGATTCAGAGTGATCCCGCATTCGCGCAGAGCGGACTCTGCTTGGCGACCCGTCAAGCCATAACTCTTGGCCACGTCCACCAACAACAAGTGGTTGTCTGAGCCTCCGGTCAACACGTCCATACCCAGCCGCATGCAAGCTTCGGAAAGCGCGCGTGAGTTCTCCACCACGTTCTTGGCGTAATTGGCAAAGGACGGGCGTGTTGCTTCCTCGAAGGCCACGGCCTTGGCTGCCATCACGTGCGGCAACGGTCCGCCCAGGATTGCGGGACAACCCTTGTCCACATGCTCGGCAAACTCCTTCTTGCACAATACGATGCCGCCGCGGGGACCACGCAACGTTTTGTGGGTCGTGGAGGTGACGATGTGGGCGTGGGGCACCGGATTGTAGTCTCCGGTGAACACCTTACCCGCCACCAGCCCGGCAAAGTGGGCCATGTCGACCATGAAAACCGCTCCGACTTCGTCGGCGATTTCCCGCATCTTGGCAAAGTTCAAACTGCGTGGATACGCGCTATAGCCGGCCAGCAGTATGCGCGGCTTCAATTCGTGCACTTGTCGGCGCAGCGCATCGAGATTGACCAGGCCATCCTTGGCGTCCACGCCGTAGCTGTAAGCGTCGAACAAGTGCCCAGAGATGTTGAAGCGGTAGCCGTGGGTAAGATGGCCACCCGAGTAATAGTCGAGGCCGAGCAGTCGCTGCTGGTGAAGAGCCGATCGTACTTCGTTCCATTGCTCCCGCGAAAGCTTCGCGAGATTTGTCTCGCCGAGCTTATCCAGGATCGGCTGCTGAACGGTCGCCGCCAGGATTGCCGAATAGGCGACGAGGTTGGCGTCAGCGCCAGAATGCGGCTGAACGTAAGCGTGGTCGGCGCCGAACAGTTCACACGCCAGGCGACACGCTTCAGCTTCCACCACGTCGACGTTGTCGCAACCGGCGTAAAAGCGGTGGCCCGCATAGCCCTCGGCGTACTTATCCGTAAACCAGTTGGCCTGGGCCAGCTGAACGGCAAGCGAGCTGTAGTTTTCGCTAGCGATGAGCTTGAGACTGCGGCGCTGGTCGCGGAGCTCGGCGACAATCGCGTCAGCCACCGTGGGCATCACCGACTGCACGTGATCGAGTGAGGCCAAGCAAGCGGCGGTCGCTGCGTGAGGCGCCGCTCCATTGAGCGAGTTCAAGTAAGACATCAACCGGGACGGGCGTGATTCGGACATGGGCAACTCCAGCGAACGGGTAAAACGGCCCAGGCGAGCGGCCTTTCTCTAATGACCCCGAGCTTCCCCGTGGTGCCCCACGTATCGCCAGTCGCTCGGATTTGGCAGACGTAGGCGCTTTGCGCGGAAGCGTCAACGCGAATCAGGGTCCGGTTCCCGCATTAGGACCCGTCCGACCGTGCACAGCTATCTTGTGCAACTTGCTCAGCCGCGGTTATGAGGGTGTGCCCGCGCATGACCCACAAAGCCACGTCCTCCGAGGCCGAGCTCGTCGCCGACGCGCATTCCGCCGATAGCAACGATGGCGCTGCCCGGGCCTCCTCACGGCCGCCGCGGTGGCTCCCGCCGCCGCTGAGCGCCAGCGAACGCTGGTGCGTAGGTGTGCTTTCGTCGCTTTCGGCCATCGTGCTGCTTTGGGCCGCGCTGAGCCTACCATGGCAGCCCTACAACGTGTTTACCTTGCTGTGCGTCTCGACGGGTGTAGGACATCTCGTCACCACCGGCTTTTGTCTCACCAGCCCCCACCCTCGCTTCCCGCTCCTGGCCTGGCGCACGACATCGCTGGCTGCAGCCGCACTATTGGCGTGGACGACCTGGATTGTGGCCCGAAGCGGGGCTTACCTGAGTGCCTTGTACGGTGGACTCGGGCAAGGTCTGACGGCGGCCATGGTCGGCGTGTGGGCGCTCGCCGTGCTGATCACGCTCCCGCTGTTGGCGTGGGGCCTGGTGCGTACTAGAGGGTCGTTTCCCCGTCTGCTACCGCGCAGGGGTAGCGCGACCGCGGCTGTCGTCGTCGGCGCCGGACTGCTGATCGCGGCGCTGTTCATCTGGAGTGAGACGGCCCAGGCCCGTCAAGCCTCCGCCGTACCGGCAAAGCGCGACGAGTGGAACGCCTTGTTGGATCACCACGTGGCCCCCGTGCTAGCGGGACTGCCGGAGCCGCGCAGCAACGCCAAACGCGAAAAAAAAAAGTCGCAGCCCGCACGCCTGAGCTCCACCGCCATCGCGGCTTGCAGCACAGCCGTAGCGACAGGTCATCCCGATCCGCCGCTTCTACTCGTGCACTACGTGACCCGAAGCGGACGACCCAAAGCGGCTTGTCTCAGTGAACCAAGCCTGGAGCAGCTCGCGCAAAGCTTAGCCGCTCGTTTACGAGCTGATGCCGCACGCGCGGCCATCGCCGTCGATCGCGTCACCCATACCCGCGCCCTCAACCACGGGCCGACCTGGCTCGCAGCGCTTCGAGTACGCCCGGGACTCGATGGAGTGTGCGTGGAAGACAAATGCCTTGCGCCGTGGCAGATACTGGCACAAGGGATGTTTACCAACCACAGTCCCCTGGACTTTTTGGCGGACCTCAAGTTTGGCATCTCGGTTGCTGAACTGCGCGACCGGCTCATGGCCGATGAAGCGACCGACCCGGCGCAACCCTTGCTCGCGTTTGCCACACAAAGCTCGACGGTACTGAAGGATGGCACCGTGCATCCGCTGCGACGCCTTCGTCCAGAGCAGGCAGAGGTGACGCGCAGCGCCGTCATGAAGGCGGAGTCGGAGCTCGAGCAACACATCCTTCAATCGCAGCAAAAGAACGGGCAGTTCCGTTACACCCTCGATCCGTTCACTGGTAAGAAGGAAACTCGAAACTTCAACATTCCTCGTCAAGCTGGGACGCTACTGGCCATTTGTGAGCTCGGACGTGAGACGGAAGGGGTGCGGCAAGCCGTACACGATGGCTTGAAGCTGTTGGTGCGGCACCACCGTCGTCGGGATGGGCGCTGGGCGCTGTCTCTCAATCGTAAGGCTCGAGTCGTTCGGCTGGGCGATGCCGCCTTGCCGTTGATCGCCTTCATCGCTTGTCGACCTCGGGTCGGCGCCGAGTTCGACGACGCCATCGCTGGACTGAGCAAGTTCGTGCTCGACATGCAGAACGACGACGGCTCATTTGCATCCACCTTCGACTGGAAGAAGCGCAAGAAGCTGCTGGGACCGGAGGCGCTCTACGCTCCGGGCCAGTCGATTTTGGGGCTCGTACTTCTCGACCTACTGCTAGTCGAAACTGGAGATAGCGCCTTTTCAGAAGAGGCACCGCTCAGCAGTCCACAACTGCGCGAAGCAATTCAGCGCGCAATGAACCACGTCTCTGCCAAACATTGGGACATACCGGCTCATTCGTTCTTCTTCGTCGAAGAGAACTGGAACTGTTTGACGGCCCGCGCGGCTTTGGCGCGGCAGCGCAACGATGACTACGAGCGCTTTTGTCTCGACTACATCACATTCAAGATGCGCCTCATCCTCGGCCCTGAAAGTCGGGTCGACCCGCAATACCTCGGCGGATTCGGTTTTGGCAACGTCATCCCCCCCCACAACACCGGAGCGGCGGGCGTTGGTGAAGCTCTGGCCGCCGCCATCATCGTGAAAGATTCACGAGGCGAGGATGCCACTGAAGAACGGGAGGTGATGCGCTCCATCATGGCCTTCTTGCTGAGCCAACAGTGGACCCCCACTAATTGCTTCGCCTGTGTACCCGAAGCGCTGGGGTCCATCAGCGAGCACACCCATAGTCCCATTACCCGTATCGACTTTGCCCAACACGCCTGGGCCGCGCTCGGACATGGTCAGCGAGCTCTCGAGCCATGACTGGTCCGACCCTCGATCGATGGCAGCGCGCGCGGGGCTGGGCGTTTGCGGTGTGTGGAGTTACCGCCGTAATCTTCCCAACATGCACGGCTCTACCAGACTCGTTCCCCCTATCGACTTACCCGATGTTCGCACGCCCTCGGGGTCAACCGGAGATCGTCCAGCTGATAGCCGTCACACGCGCTGGAGAAAGGCTATCGGTGCCTCCCGCGCTCTTGGGAACTAGTGAAGTGTTACAAGCCAAGGTGCTGCTGGAAAAAACAGCACGTGGCGGTAAGAAGCGGCGTCTGCGTTTGTGCAGGGAAGTCGCGGCTCGGGCAGCGAAGGATGGCGAGGCCAGCGATTGGGTTCGCCTCGAGCTCGTCCGCGCGCGATTCGATCCCATTACGTACTTCACTCAGGCGCGTCGCGCCATTTCTCGAAAGCGGCTTGCGCACTGTGACGTGCAGCCATCGTCGACGGCGAACGTTCTTCGCCGCGTTCGGGGTTCCTGATCATGGTCGGCGACACTGGTTCCGCTACTGACGCACCGGTGCAGGCTCGCCGAACGCCTCTGATCGGTCGCGGGGAGGCGTGGCTGTTCAGTGAAGCCCCGGCGCTGCGGCTTGGGCTTTTGCGTCTCCTGGTATTTGGATTTGCTACCCTATACGTGCTGAGCCAGGCTCGCCCCTTGCTGCGGGT
>CAZNZA010000091.1:0-3322 GCA_964577325.1 uncultured Polyangiaceae bacterium | reverse complement strand
ATTACCGTGTGCACCTACGTCGTGGCTGGCATAGCAAAGCTACAGCACGCCGGTCTCGCTTGGGCTGGCGGACATGAGATTCGCACGCACATCGCGTACGACGCCGTGAGAAAGCTGGAACTTGGGAGCTGGCACTCGCCCCTTGGCGCGTGGCTCGTGCAGTTCGAGTTCCTGTTCGTGCCCTTGGCCCTGTTGACGTTGGCGCTCGAGTTGGGGGCACCTTTGGCGCTGTGGGGTGGGCGTGCCGCCGTGTTTTGGTGCGTCATAGCCTGGGGCTTTCACGCAAGTGTCTTGCTGCTCATGTTGATCGTATTTCCCTATCCGTTGGTAGGGATCGCGTACGCGTCCTTCTTTGCCCTAGAGCGCCCTCTGATGCCGCGCTTGGCGCGTCTGAAGGGGCTTGCGTCCACCCTGCCTTGAAACCCTTTCCATGCCTGCACCTGCTACGAACGAACAGCCCCAGTTGCTGAGCCGCAAGACGCTCGTTTGCGCGTTGCATGGCTTCTCGTCGGGCCTTCCCTACTACGTGCTCGTATCGTTGCTCCCGGCTTGGCTGCGCACACAAGAAGTGGCCTTGGCCCAGATCGCTGCGTTCAGTTGGTTTCGGGCTCCCTACACGTGGAAGTTTCTGTGGGCTCCGTTGGTGGACCGCTTCTCTTTGGGGATCTTGTCACGACGCAGAGACTGGGCACTGTTGACGCAGGTCTTGCTCGTCGCATGTACGGCGGCCATCGGTCAGTTTGCGCCCGCACCGGGCGCAGCACTGTGGCCCATCGGTCTCGTAGCTCTTCTGGTTGCGCTCTTTGGAGCGACTCAAGACATCGCCCTCGACGCTTACCGGCGCGAACTCTTGAGCGACCTGGAGTTGGGTTTCGGCAACTCGGTAGCTGTCAACGCATACCGCATGGCAGGGCTCGTTCCCGGCGGGTTGGCTCTGTATCTCGCCGACCGCATGGCATGGTCCGGAGTTTTCATCTGTGTCGCCTGCTTCATGGCCGTCGGCGTCATCGGCACGTTGATGGCTCCCAGTATCGAAGGTGAAACACCTCCGACGACCCTGGGACAAGCCGTAATCGGTCCGGTGCGCGAGTTCTTTTCGCGTGGCGATCTAAAGCACACCTTGGGGCTACTCCTGTTTCTGTTTTTGTACAAGCTGGGGGATAACTTAGCGACTACTCTCGCCACGCCGTTCTACCTCGACTTGGGCTTTTCCTTGACGGAGATTGGTACGCTCGTAAAAGCCGTCGCATTGTGGTCGATGGTCATGGGATCCTTAGCCGGAGGTTGGGTCATGGCGCGGATAGGGATCAATCGTGCGCTATGGATATTTGGCGTCGTGCAGTTGGTCTCGATTCTGGGATTCGCGGCTCTCAACGAGGTAGGTCGTAACCTTTGGGCGCTAGGGGCCGTCGTCTTGTTCGAATACTTGGGTATTGGCTTGGGAACGACCGCCTTCGTCGCGTTCATCGCGCGCGCGACAAGCAAGCGCTACAGCGCCACCCAGTACGCGCTATTCTCCAGCTTCATAGCCTTGCCGGGTATCGCCGCAGGATCAACGGCGGGGGTTTTGATCGAGGCTCTCGGATATACGACGTTCTTTCTGCTGTGTACGGCGTTAGCCGTTCCGGGGCTGCTGATGCTTCCACGGGTCGCTCCTTGGGGTGCGCGAGCGGGCTAAGTGCCCTTCCGCGTCTCACAGGTTCTTGCGCACCTGCACGAGGTCATCGCCGTTACTCTCCGCGATCACGAAACCCAGACCCTGGACGAGGCGCAGCATGCCTGAGTTCGACACATGTACGTCTCCCACCATCGTCGCCAACCCGCGCTCACAGGCCGTCTGAAGCAGCGCCTTCATCAAGCGACGCCCCACCCCCTTGTGTTGCCATGCGTCGGCCACGACTAGAGCGAACTCACAGGATGTTCCGTCCTTGTTGGTCACATAGCGGCTGACCCCCACCTGCTCCGGTCCGTTCTCGGACTCATGGATGGCCACGAAGGCCATCTCACGGTCATAGTCGATCTGCGTGAAGCGGACGAGCATCTCCGGGGTCAGCTCGTTGAGCGTTTGCATGAAGCGGTAGTACTTGGAGCGTTCGGAAAGCCCTCTCACGAAGCGCTGTTCAGCTTCAGCGTCTTCCGGACGGATGGGGCGAATCAAGATTTCACTGCCGTCCGGCAGTTCCTGTCGCAGTTGAAGCTCCGCCGGATACGGGTGCATGGCCATGTGGCCATAGGCACGGGAGGTCGCCACGGCGGGGGCTACGACGAGGCGCGCGTCGAGCGCTACGGCGCCGTTGGCATCCACCGACAGCGGGTTGATGTCGAGCTCCACGACTTCGGGCAGCTCGCACACGAGATCCGAAACCCGAAGCAAGACCTCTTCGATGGCTCGAACATCCGCTGCGGGCCGACCGCGCCACGTGCCAAGGGCGCGATTCAGAGCCGTGCGTCCCAGTAGGTCGCGCGCAATGAAGGAGTTGAGCGGTGGTAAACCTATCGCGCGGTCCCCGAAAACCTCCACCATCACGCCTCCCGCCCCCACGGTGATGGCGGGCCCGAAGCTTTGATCTCGCGCCACCCCCACCATGACTTCACGACTTTCCTTCGAGTCGTGCATGCGCTCCACCGTAGCGCCGACGACTCGAGCGTCAGGCGCCAAGCGAGCCGCCGCTGCCATCAAGCTCGCGAAGGCATGTCTCACCTGCCGACCGTCCGACAATCCCAAGCGCACCCCTTCGACGTCCGTTTTATGACTGATGTCTGGGGAGTCGATCTTGAGAACGACGGGAAAGCCAAGGTTCTCCCCTACCAGTAGCGCCTCGGTTGCGGTCCGGGCGCGTATGGGCATCGTGCAGGAGATCCCGAAGGCGCGCAGCACGGCTTTCGATTCTAACGTGTCCAAGACTCGTCTACCCTCGCTCAATACGGTCTCGATGATCAGGCGCGCACCATCCACATCGTGATTCGCCTGAAAGGTCAACGGTGTGGGCACCTGCAAGAGCAGGCGTTGGTTGTGATTGTAGGCCCGCAAGTCTCGAAACGCGTCGACGGCGGCCTCTGGGTTACTGAACGTCGGGATGCCGTAGCGGCGCAGGATTTCCCGACCGGGCTCTACTTTGCCACCTCCCATCCAGCAGGCCAGGACGGGCTTCTTTCGTCCCTTACTAACGACATCGACCAACGCCTGTGCGCACTCACTCGGGAGAGTCCGAAATTGCGGGGTCAAGATGACCAGCAACCCATGCACCCGCTTGTCGGCCATGCACGCGCTCACGGCTTCGCGATAGTGTGAGGGACCCGCCTCTCCACGCATGTCTACAGG
>CAZNZA010000090.1:19101-23776 GCA_964577325.1 uncultured Polyangiaceae bacterium | reverse complement strand
GCTCGTTTGGGACCCCGCTGCGGAAAGGCCTGTAGCGGCCGAGATCGGCGGGCGTCCTCACCAGGTCGAGATGAGACCAATGCTCAGGCCGCTAGCGGGTGTCGGCTACGATGGAGGGTTGTCTCAGCCGCTATCCATCCATGCGCCAATGTCGGTGTGGCCTCGGCGTCTGCCGCACGTGGCTCGTGAGCTTCGACAAAAGGCGTTCAGGGTCGAAAAATCTGCTAAAAGCTGCATGGCGCCTGCGCGGTTCACCGACGACACGCGGAGACGAGGAGCCGCCGGCCGAAGCAGCATGACGCGGTACTTACGCAAACCGACCGACACGTGCTGCGGCATTTTTAGGATCCGTGCTAGTGGACGACAGAGCTGAATGCCGGCAGACCCTTCCGTTATAGCCCCCGACCCACTTGTCGGCACGATGATTGCGGGCAGGTACCGCATAGACGCCGTCATCGATCAGGGGGCGATGGGTCGGGTCTACTCGGCCACTCACGTGGCGATGCGCAAACGAGTGGCGCTCAAAGTGCTACGCCCTGAGCTAACCCGCGTTCCAGAAGTCATGGAACGCTTCGCTCGCGAAGCCCGCGCTGCTGGGCACATCGTGCACCCGAACGTGGCTGTGGCTACCGATTTCGGTGAATTGCCCGACGGCGCGGTGTTTCTCGTACTCGAGTTCGTAGAAGGCACCACGTTGCGCAGCGTGATCGAAAAAGGCGCACTGCCGATTCGCCGCGTGCTGGGGATCGTGAGACAGGTGGCGCTAGCCCTGCAAGCGGCGCATGCCCTCTCCATCGTACATCGCGACTTGAAGCCCGAGAACGTGATGCTGGTGGGCGGCGGTACCGGCCCTGACTTCATCAAAGTCTTGGACTTCGGTGTCGCGAAGGTCCCCATCGACTTCACCGGCACTCCTCAAACGACGGACGGGTCTGGAGGCACGCCGATCACCAAAGCCGGCATGGTGTTCGGGACCCCGGACTACATGGCTATCGAGCAGGCGCTCGGCCAAGAAGTAGACGGCCGCGCTGACTTGTATTCCCTGGGCGTGATCGCGTACGAAATGATCACTGGTCGCCGTCCGTTTCGCTCCAACCACGAGTTTGGCGTCATCGGACAGCAGCTGACGGGAAGCGCACCGGCCATGAGCCAACGAGCGCCGTGGCTGCAGATCCCTCGCGCGGTCGACTCGTTCGTGGCCAATCTCCTGCAGACGGAGCTTTCGAAGCGAACGGCATCGGCGGAAGAGGTCCTGGAGCAGGTCGATCACCTGTTGCAGACGATACCCAACGACCTGCCGGACCCCGTGGAGCCGACGGCTCAACAGGTCGCAGCTGCCGAAGCGGCTTTGAATTCGTCGGAAGTGACGCCGCGACCGACGGGAGTCCGGGCAGTGCGAGCGCGGCACTTCCACGGTGCGCTCGCCTCCTGGCACTCGCGTCTGCCCGAGCCGCTCAGTTTGATCCCGCTTTGGGTGTACGCGGTGGTCGGTGCCATCTTCGTCTTGGGCGGCTTCGGAATCGGCGCAGGATTCTGGATGCAGCGTGGACAAGAAGCGGTTCAACCGAGGGCTCATGACGTTCAGCTGCCCCAAGCTGTCGTGCCTCGGGGTGCGCAAGTCGCTGCTGGAAGTCCAGATGCTGGGCGTGCGCAAGAGGAGTCGGGCAGGGAACCCACGTGGACCGACGAGCAACAGCGGCAGCTTCGGGAGCTGACGGAGGCAAGACAAGCCGGGGACGAGGCCGTGGCCAAGTTGCTGGAGAAGTACGAGGAGAACGGGTGGATCCGCATCCAATACGCCCGCGAGCTCATCAAGGAGCGCAACTACAGAGGCGCTTTCCAATCGGTTGCTGAAGCCGTCCGCTTGGACCCGTCATTGGTGGGTGACAAGTATCTTGCCGGCATCATCTGGTTTACGGCGCAGCATCGTGAGACGCGGGACGAGTCATTCAAGTTGCTGGCGGGCGAGATGCTCGCCGCCGGAGCCGACATCATGTATGACTTGGCCGTCACGCCAGGTGTGGCTGACGAAGTGGCTTCGAGAGCTCGCAATTGGATTGGGTCGGCGGAGTTTCAGGCTGCCGCGAGTGTAGAGGCGCGAGTCGCTGGGGCGCTGTTGCGGGCTCAAACTTGCGAAGAAGTGAGCGCTTTGTTGCCGCGAGCGGAGAGTGAAGGGGACAAGCGCGCGCTCGTCCGATTGCGACGGTATGATGTGGCTGAGGTATGCAGCACGCAAAGCCAGTGCCCCTTGTGCGCCGACGGTGGTAGCCCGATCCACGCTTCGATAAGCCGGCTAGCGGCACGCTTGTCGACAGAAGAATAGCCCATTTGCGTACTATTGCCTCAGCCGTGCCCGCCGCTTGCATGAGGGTGACGGTAAGGGCATGGGTGCACGAGCTGAAGACTTATTGCGTAGCGAAGGTTGACGGGGCTATGTTCAACTGAGGAAGGGCTGCAAGAGTGCGAGCGCAAGTTACTTGCGCCCGGCCATCGCAATGCCTTGCTACGGGAACTGCATGCGGAAACAGTGTGAGACAATTGCGCGAGGCACCTCGCGTCCAGGAGGTTGTATGCGTGGTCAGAGAACAACGCCAAAGTTGGGGCGCTCGCCTTTCATGGCGCGTCTGAGCATCGTCGTTCCAACAGTTCTTGCGCAGCTCACGGCTGCTCTCGTCGCGCGCGCCGAAGGTTCGGCGCAGATCGGACAGATCGACCCCAGCTTCGACGGCGGATTGTTGGCCGAAACGGTCATGCTGGTCGATGTCTTGGAGGGCGACACGACGCTCCACGTCGTGGCGCGGGGTTCGGGCAACGTGAACGTCACCGTCGGACAGCTCGATGCGGACGGTAGCGTTACCTCGTCGGACACTTACACCCTTACAGCCGCCGCTGGTTTACTTACGGGCGACACTGTGCCGAACCAACTGCCCTCAGGCGGCGTGACGCCGCTGACCATTCCGGTTGAGCCCGGTCGCTATCAAGTGCAGTTCGGAGAGGACGTGGAGCCGTTCGACATTACGCTGACGGACGACGCCAGCGCTACTTACGACCCAACGGTTGTGCCCGCAGGCGGGGGACGTTTGTCCTCTCGAGATTGGCGGTTCTTCGGTGACCTGCCCAGGGCCGGAGAGATCCCGATGAGCTCCGACTTCTTCGTGCGCGCCGCCGTAGGTGAGGATACCGAGTACATCTGGAAACTCGACTTCGAAGGATTGCTGGGCGGTGAGATGTGTCTGACGGCCAACGACCTGGGACTGCCGGGTGAGTTTGCCCGCTCGAGTCAGCCGCTGAGCGCGTTGGGATTGACGTCCAGCCAGAAGTTCGATCTGTGCGACGACTTGTCTCAATACGACCTTTACCTCAGTCCTCCGAACAATCCGAAGCCGCAGCCTGAAGCACCCGAAGCGTCGTTCTTTCGCCTCGACGAGTGCGGCGTCGTCATCGAAGGGTCGGGCGGTATCTTCGCCTTCGACTCCACGTTGGAGGGAACGTTCGAGATCGTCGTCGATCTGAATGACGATGGCGTTTACGACACGAAAGACGGGGACGTCGCGGTCGGAGGCCGTTCGGTCGTTGGTGCCAATCAGGTGCCGTGGGACGGACTTGATGGCCTAGGGGCCGCTGTTCCCGCCGGCGAGTACTCGACGCGCCTTTCCCTGCGGGTCGGAGAGTTTCACTTCACCGGCAGCGACATCGAAGCTGCGTCCATCAGCGTTGACCTGGTGGACCCCGAGACACTTTCTGAAAGTGACGCCATCATTCTGTGGGATGACGAGGCGTTGGTGCTGAATGGCGGCACTGGCGCAGTAGTGCCGCGCTCGACTCCCGACGGCACCCTCTCACCTCACTCCTGGCGGGGCGACCCTCTGGGCGGATTTACTTACGAAGGCCCCGGTGAGAATGCGCTGGTAGACACGTGGGTGTTCGGCGGTCAGACGACGATCGAGCACGAGATCGAGATCGTAGTCGGTGATGCCGACGCGGACGGTGACGGCTTGGTTAACGGCCGCGAGTGCGAGATCGGCTCTCTCGCACTCGACCCCGATACGGACGCAGACGGCATACCCGACGGCGTGGAGGAACCGTCGAACGAAAGCGGCGACCCGCCGCGCGACACAGATGGCGACAGTGTGCCGGACGCGCTGGACGTCGACGATGATGGCGATGACATTCTGACCCGCGACGAAGCGCCGGATCCGAACGCCGATGAAGACCCTGCTGATGCACGAGATAGCGATGGCGATGGGACACCCGATTACCTGGATGACGACGACGATGGGGATGGCATTCCGACCCGCGACGAAGCGCCGGATCCGAACGCCGATGAAGACCCTGCTGATGCACGAGATAGCGATGGCGATGGGACACCCGATTACCTGGATGACGACGACGACGGGGATGGCGTGCCCACGGACCAGGAATGGGGCGAGGGGGACGAGGCGCAGGACTCTGACGGTGACGGCGTCCCCGATTACCTGGATGACGACGACGACGGCGACGGTGTTCCCACCCCAGTCGAACTAGGCGACGGGCCCGACCCGCGAGATACAGATGACGATGGGGAACCGGACTATTTAGACGCCGACGATGATGGGGACGGCATTCCGACCGAGGACGAGCTCGGGGACGACGACGGCAACGGAACGCCCGATTACCTGGAGCCTACCGTCACTCC
>CAZNZA010000090.1:13115-19001 GCA_964577325.1 uncultured Polyangiaceae bacterium | reverse complement strand
TTGGTGATGGCGGAGTAACGGACGAGACTGCCGTCGATGACGGCGGAGGCGGGACGGATACCGACACTGGAGGCGACACCGACACGGATACTGGCGGCGACAGCACCGGAGACGATGATGAAGACACGGTACCATCGCGAGGTGATTCCTTGCCTCAGGCCGCAAGCTTAGAAGGCGGCGGCTTTGGGTGTGCGGTGAATCCAACGTTGCCAGGTGGCGATCGTCGGTGGCCATGGGGTCTACTCGGGAGTCTGCTCGTTGCGGCGGCCTTCCGGCGTAGCTATCGAAGCCGAAGGCGCCAAGCTTCTGCGCTAGCTGTGGCGGCTGTGGGGGTGAGTGCCCTGGCAATCCCCACCGCACGGGCTCAAGAGGCGGCTAATGGCTTTTCGATCAACCGCTACGCGCCCTCGGCGCGCGGCAGCGACTGGTTTGCCGGCGAGTCACTGGATATGCGAGGTCACGGCCGTATCAGCACCGGATTGGTTCTCGACTGGGCCTACAAGCCTCTCGTCAGCTACGACGAAGGCGGTGACGAGCTGGCTGCGGTCATCGAAAACCAACTGTACGGGCACGTTGGCGTTAGTGTTAATCTGTGGGGTTACTTGCGCCTGTCCGCAAACTTCCCCATCCTCTTCTACCAGAATGGTACTCCGGTTGCGCTCGATGGCGTGCAGTATGCGACTCGCGACGGTGCTGAAGTCGGAGATTTGCGGTTGGGCGCAGACGTGCGTCTGCTTGGGGAGTACGACGGCATCTTTCGTCTCGCGGCAGGAGCGCACGTGCATCTGCCTACGGGTGATCGCGGGGCGTACACGAGTGACGGCAAAGTACGGTTTGTTCCTCGGTTGATGGTTGCCGGTGACGTGGACGCTTTTGCTTACTCCGCGCAGGTCGGCGTCGATTTGCGCTCGCAACGCTTCGATTACGGAGGTGAGCCCTTCGGCTCCGACCTCACCTTCGGTGGAACGGCAGGCTTGCGGTTGTTGGACCGGGCGCTGCTGATCGGGCCCGAAATCTGGGGCTCGACCGTCATATCCGACCAAGGCGAAGGCCTTTTCGAGAAGCGCACGACTCCTTTCGAAGGCATCGTCGGCGCGCACTACTTCGTGCACGAGTGGCGCTTTGGTTTAGGTGTTGGTCCGGGATTTACGAGGGGTCTAGGCGCGCCTGCCGTTCGTATGCTTGGCAAAGTAGAGTGGTCACCTGGGGTCGAGACGGAGCGTGCCGCGCCGCTGCCTTCGGATACCGACGGCGACGGCATTCTCGATCGGGATGATGCGTGTCCAGCCACTCCTGGCGTCGCCAGTCGAGAGGCGAGTCAGCACGGTTGCCCACCCCCGCCTCCAGACAGAGACGGTGACGGCATCACTGACGACGTCGATGCATGTGTCGAGCAGCCAGGCGTAGCCAACGCCGACGCAGCCAAGCATGGCTGCCCTTCGGACCGCGACGGCGACGGCATCGTGGACGTCGAGGATGCTTGCGTAGACGAAGCCGGGCAAGCCAACTCCGACCGAAGCAAACACGGCTGTCCGGCACCCATGGACACCGACGCTGACGGCATCTTCGACGACGTGGATGCCTGCCCGAGCAAGGCCGGGCCAGCGTCGACCGATGCAACGAAACACGGCTGTCCTCGAGCTGAGGTATCTGGTGAACGGGTGATGATCCTCGACCGCATCGAGTTTGATACGGGCGATGCCACGATTCGTCCGGAGAGCGAACCCATTCTCGACGCCGTACGTCAGGTGCTGGAAGAGAACCCGCGCATCACCAAGCTGCGGGTCGAGGGCCATACCGATAGCCGCGGAGGCCGACCGATGAACATTGAGCTCAGTCGTCGGCGCGCCGCATCCGTGGTTCAATGGCTAGTAGAGAAGGGGATCGACCGCGGACGACTCGTCTCCCAAGGTGTGGGCCCTGATCGGCCGATTGAGGACAATGGTACCGAGGCTGGGAGGCAGAACAACCGACGGGTGGAATTCCACATCGTCGACCTAGCGGCGCCAAAAGACGCTCAGTAGGCTGCGGCGCAGCATGTGGCGCACCGCACTACGATTGGCCTCCCTCATCATGGCGACCGGTGCCTGCGCCCCAGCGCAGCCGCCGGTCGAGACCGCTGCCCCCTCTTCGTTGGCGGATGCTCCCGTGAAGGCTGTTGTCGGACCAATGCGCGATCGATCGCTGAGTCGGCGCTTCATATCCGTAAACATCCCGAACCTGCACTACATCGAAGACGACTGGCGCTTCGATTCAACTCAACGCTACCGGTTACCGTCCGAATTTGAAATTCGCGACGCGCTAGAAGCAGTGCGACAGATGGGCGGCCAGGTCGTGCGCATTTACGCTTTGAGTGTGCGCAAGGCCGACGACCCCCCATCAGTGCCTCGTCACGTGATTGGCCCCGGGCAGTTCGACGAGGAGGCATTTCGCGCCCTCGATCTCGTGCTGGCTTTGGCTCGCGAGTACGGGATCCAGGTTATCATTCCGTTCGTCGACAACTGGCAATGGTGGGGGGGGATCGCCGAATACGCCACCTTCCGAAATTTGCCGAAGGATGCATTCTGGTCCGACGAGCAGCTGTTTCAGGACTATCGGCAGACGATTGAGTTCGTCGTGACGCGGAAGAACTCGTTCAACGGCGTCATTTATCGAGATGACCCTACCATCTTCGCCTGGGAGACGGGCAACGAGCTTGAAGCGCCGTGGGACTGGACCGAGCGCGCCGCTGCGGCCATTCGGGAACTGGATGCGGCCCATCCGATAGCGGATGGCATCCATTCGCGCTTCATCCGCCAACAGGCGCTCGACAGTTCCCTGATCGATATTCTGACGACCCACCACTACACCGACGGCGAGCAAATGGTGGAGGACGTGCGGGAAAACGCGCGGCGGATCGCCGGCGCTAAGCCCTACTTCGTGGGGGAGTTTGGCTTCATTCCGGCGGCAGACGTGGCCCGGGTCCTCGATACGGTGATCGAGGAGGAAGTCATGGGCGCCATGATCTGGAGTTTGCGCTTTCGCAATAGAGATGGCGGCTTCTACAACCACGGGGAGAAACCAGGTTTCGAATCCTATCACTGGCCTGGGTTTGCATCGGGGCAGGGGTACCAAGAGCGCGAGATCCTTTCGCTCTTGCAGGACCGGGCACATCGGCTCACCGCGTCGAAGCCGTCGCACGGCGCATTGAGTCGTCCAGGACTTCTCCCTCACAGCGAGCCCAACGCGTTGTACTGGCAAGGCAGCGCGGGGGCCACTGGCTACGACATCGAACGCAGTTCGAGCCCGGGTGGCCCTTGGGAAGTCGTTGCTTCGGGCGTGTCTGATGCAGAGTTTCCTTATCGCCCACAGTACGTGGACACGACTGCCCCTCTGAACCAAGAGCTGTACTACCGCGTTCAGGCTGTCAATGCTCACGGTAAGTCTGCACCCTCCCCCCATATCGGGCCGGTTCGTACCCAGACACGACGCCTGGTGGATGAGTTCGAGGACTCCGAGGTGATGAGTGAGTCTGTGGGTGAGCTTCAACAGGTGTCCGACGAGCCGATGACGTACAAGATGGACCGCACGAGGTTGCGCTCAGACGGAGCGACCCTGATCTACGCTCCACCGGGCGAGCTGCGCGCCGGGCAACTGGACGTGTTCCTTCAGAAAGGTGCTGCAACACCTCGGTTGTCGGGAAGTTCCGGCAAAGGTAGGTGGCGCACAGTAGAGCCCGAAGTGCGGGCCTTCACTGGAGAAGTGGATGTGCCGGAATGGCCGAAGCCGACTCGCCTGAGGGTGGCCTTTCCCCCAGGTACCTCTGCGTTACGCATCGAATTCGCTGAGGGAGCGGATTTGGGGCGTTTGGAGCTCGACTTCATCCCGTAACAGCTGTGGTGCCCCATCCTCGTCGATGTGGCTCCTGGTCCACATGCGCGGTCTGACCGGGCGTTCGAAGGCGCGGCATAGCCTTGGCAATTTGCCTCACTTCCAGCTTTTGCAAGCTGTGAATGACGGGTGGCTTATGATTTGCTCCTTCGCCGCCGGTTCTCACCTCGAGAAACCTGAAGCACCGGAGCGAATCGAGCATGAAGTCGGAACAGCCTTGTTTATGGATCAGCCGTCTGTCGTTCTTGGTTTCCGCGGCGGCCTTGGCCTCCTTCGGTTGGCGAACGATCACCGATGACGCCTTGCCGTCAGGAGCCGGCGAAGACATAGCGATGTCAGGGGCGCGGCAACTGGCGGTCGCAGTACCCGCAGGGGAAGCCCCGGACCCCGTGACGGTGACGGGCGCCAGGCAAACGGTGAGCGAGTCGCGAGTGGCCGAGGCGACAACCGAGCCCGCCGCGCCTGCGGGGGTGTTGTTGCAGCCGACAACTTTCGAGGCTTCGACGGCTGACGGCTCGGTGCAAGTCAAGCGGATCGTGGTCACGGAAGCTGTAGAGGACCGAGAACCGGTAGAAGTATCGGAAGTGGTGAGCGGGGAGACACCGGTGTTTGCCTTCCTGGAGCTCGCCACGGGGCAAGGCGCAGAACACGAGTTGAGCGTTAGTTTCGAGCATGAAGCAGGCAATCGGACCGGCGTCGTCAACTTGAGCGTACCGGCGAACCAGTCGCGTTGGCGCACGTGGGGACGCACGCACGACATCGACCGCGAAGGACGTTGGACTGCGGTGGTCCGTGACCGGCGCGGCGCGGAGCTGGGGCGCACCGAGTTCACCGTTCGTAGCGCGTCCTAGGACGTCATGACGCTTGTTGACGGCTGCTTCCGCTCATGTCAACGGCGAGAGTAGCGCCAGAGCCGGTGGCCGGCGCGTCGTGTTCGGCTCGCGACTGGGCTTCAGCGCCGTTCTCCTGCCACCAGGCATGCGCTCTTGCCGTTGTCCACGTGCCACGGTTGAGACGCTGGAGGTGCTCGAGGAGACTAGCTGCGTCAGGAGGACGTACCTGGGGGTCCGCTGCCAGACAGCTCATGAGCAGTGACTCGAGCTGCGGGTCGACGCTTCGCCCGAGTCGTTCGGAAGGTGGCGGAGGTGGGCCGGACATCGCTAGCGTCAGCATGCCCATGGCCGTCGGGGCATGGAAAGCGGGTTTACCAGCTATCAGGAAGTACAAGACTGCGCCCAACGAGAAAACGTCGGTGCGTGCATTCGCGCTTCCACTCGTCACGGCTTCGGGGGCCATGTAGCCGGGGGTGCCGATCAATCCCCCTGTCTGAGACAAATCCGAGCCGACCGACTCGAAAGTCTTAGCCAAGCCAAAGTCGAGAACCTTTACGAAGTCGGGCACCCCGCCGCGGCAACACAGCATGATGTTCTCCGGTTTCAGGTCTCGGTGCACGATGTCATGGCTGTGCGCTTCGGCAACGGCGCCGCACACCTGCTCGAGCACATGTATGGCACGGTCCGAGGGAAAGGCCCCAAAGGATCTGACGACGGCCTCCAGTGATAGGCCGTCGATGTACTCCATGGCGTAGTAAAACCGACCGTCGCTCGAATGCCCGTAGTCGAACACGGAAATCGTATTCGGGTGCGTCAAGCGTGACGTGCATTGCACCTCACGCTCGAAGCGCGACCGTAGTTCCTCCGTGGCTTTCTCGGCTCGGATCACCTTGACGGCCGTGGGGCGACGCAGCAGCGCGTGCTTGGCCAAGTATACTGAGCCCATCCCTCCCTCACCTAGCTTCTTCACGAGCGTGTAGCTGCCCAACGTGCGGGCAAAGGTGATTTGCTGATGCAGGGACTTGAGGCGTTCTCCTGCAACATATACTGCCATAGCTACCAGCGTCACTCCGCCACCTCCCAAAGCAAAGAACAATGCCGTGCCTCTGGTGTTGAGTCGATTGAGATCGCCCTGCCAAACAATGCGCCACGTACGGTCCAGGTAGTTCCAGCTTCTACTGTA
>CAZNZA010000090.1:9652-13015 GCA_964577325.1 uncultured Polyangiaceae bacterium | reverse complement strand
CGTGCTTCAGACTGCGTCCGGTAGGTTTATCGCGAAACACGGGGACGTACATCGCAATGGAATAGACGTCAGGTCTATCCTCCACTAGCTTGAAGCGCGAAGACAACAAGGCCTTGCCGCTGCTGACGGCCTGGTCAATCAAGGCCGCTCTGCCTGCTTCGAACCCAATATCCAAACCAACGACACCGGGGGCGTGCGGGTTGATGTACTGAATAGGGAAGTAGTAGGGGCGTGTGCTTGCGGGGGTGAAGCCACCGTTGGCGGGTTCGATGAACGTCAAGCCCGTCGATGCTTCAAACTGGGCGCGCTCTGCGTGGGTAACACGTGGTAACCACTCGAGAGCGGCGATGCTCGGATGACGCCTGACGGTGGGAGTAGTGAACTGGTGGAACGTATCGGCGTCTAAATCCCGATGGCTGGCGATGAACGCCGGCAGTGTGAGCGCTACTTCTGCGGGGACGGAGAAGGCGGTGATGACCGCGGCGCTCGCATCGGCCGCCCGTGCGTCGAACTCACGAGCGCGGGCAATGTGGTCACTGTTTGCTGCAAAAAAAGTCGCTAGGGACGTGAGCACACCACCCACGGCTAGGATGGCTAGCAGCGGCCAGTAGCGCAGCACGCGCGTTGTCAACCGATCCCCTTTGCCCATCGCCCGCAACTTACCACCACGGCCGTCCCACGCCCAGGGCGGGAGCGACCGTCGCCGGCTAGTTGAGTGGTGTGGGACTGGGTGCGGGCGGAGGGGCAGGGGTAGGCTTAGCCGGAGGCGTTGGCCCAGGGGGGGGTGGTGGAACGGGAGCCGGTGTTGGCGGTGGCGGCGGCGTCGGCACGGGGTTCGTTGGCTCCGGCCTAGGCGGCTGGGGCGCGGACGCCGGTACAGGTGGAGTTGGAGCGTTGGGGCGCCCGATTGTAGGACTCGAGGGAGCCGTGGGGGTAAGCACCGGAGCGGAGGGCGCCGGGGTGGTTACCGGCGGCGTAGCCGGAGTGGGCGCTGCTTGGCCAGGGGAAGGAGCGGCCTCGTCGTTGGGTGCCGCGGCGGGTTCGGAAGGCGCCGCGGGTTCACGCGCAGCGGGTCGACTGGACGTGCGGGGCTTCTTCGCTGGCTTTGGACGAGGAGGCTTTGCGGCTTCAGCGGGCGGATTGTCCGGCGGCGTCGCAGAAGGTTGTCCGAGCTCCACTACCCCTTCAGTGCCCTCCGTCGAGGGGACCTCGTCCTGAGGGTTCATGGCCGTGGTCTCTACTTCGGGCCTCGAAGCTGGCGCCTGAACGTCGGTTACAGGCTCCGGAGCGTCCGCAGACAATGAAGAAGTGGGTTCGCTTTCTGGGCTGAGGGCCGCATCATTCGTGTGCTCCGCGAACAACGAAAGGTACACCGCGCCCCCTACCGCGATCACGGCCAAGGCGGCCAACCACCACTTGGAGCCCGACTCCTCTTTGGCAGCGACAGGTGCGGCTTTTGCTGTTGGCGCGTCAAATGCTGCGCGGCTGCGCGCCGGGATTGTTTGCGAACTCGGGTCTACGTGTATTGCCGGAGGTGGTGAACTTCGCTTTGGCGCCGGCAAGCTGCTGTAGTTGAACTTCTTCTTCTTTTTCTTTGGGTTCTTTCGCTTACCAGGTCGCTTGGAGCGTGAGCGGCGCTCTGCGCCAGGTACCGACTCGGTGGCCGCCGCCGCGGGGGGCATCGAAGATGGGGAGCCTTTCGTCTCACGCTCCTCGTCTTCCTCGGTATCGTCATCACTATCCCAGTCCCCCAAATCGTCGACCGCGCTCGGAGCAGTGGCGGTGGATGGCGCAGCCGACGCGCTCGACTCTGCTCCGGCTGCACCGGTCGCTCTGCGCCCCTCTGTCAAATCAGATCCCGTGGGCAGGGTCGCTCGATCCTCGGCGGTGATGTCGTCATCGTCTCCTGGTGGCGGTGGACGAATACCCAACGTTCCGACAGCAGCGCGCAGCAGTTCAGAAGACTGAAACAGCATGCTGTGATCCGTCGTCTGATCGAGTTCCGTACCGGGCGCCGGCGCTGGGGCACTTGGAAACATGTTTCGCGAAGCCGGCACCACCGACTCGGGGCGGTCAGTCCGTTCACCCGCTAGATTCGGTGGAGGTGCACTCAGCTCTATCCCTTGCTCTCGAGCCCCCTCTTCGAACTCGCCAGCGCTCGGCTCGTGCTTCTCGACGAGCTGCTCGATGAGCTGCACGCATTCATCGGCGATGCGAATGAACTTGATGCCCATCCCAGCGGGTTTGTCGGCGCCAACGCTGCGTTCACGCCGCCACACGACGCGTCCGACGCCGTCGATGACCGTGCGTTCTTGTCCGATGCGTACTTCGAACTTCAAGAGCGTGCCGGGGGCAAACGGCTCTTTGGTTTCGATGAAAAAGCCGCCGCGGCTCACATCGCGGGAGTGGTTTTCCACAAACTCTGCGACGGTTGCGCTCTTGTATCGCACCGTCAGGCTGAGCACCTTGCTACGCGGATCTTTGCGGCTGTCCTTCGAACTCATGGTGTGTCTGCTCGTCCCCGGGTCTGCGACCCCATTGTTACGTCGGCCACCGCCTCATTTCCCACAGAACCGCTCGGATGCCCAGCCCTTTACGCTTTCAGAAGCGGTCTTTCGCGCGACGAAGTGCGGCAAAAACCGCATCCGCGCTGGTTTGAGAGGAGGTGCCAACCGCACGAATGACGCTCGCCTCACCTACACGCAAGAAAGGGTTGGTTTGCTTTTCGAGGGCGATCGTCGTGGGGGTCGTCCACTCGCCGCGGGCTCGCATCTGTGTCACCTGCTGAATGCGTGACTGCAGCGCCTCGTTGTGTGGCTCGATCGTGGACGCAAACCGCAGGTTTGCAGCCGTGTATTCGTGAGCGAAGTATACGCGCGTATGATCAGGGAGTCGGGCGAGCTTGTGATTCAGGGAGTGGTTCATCTGCTCTGGCGTTCCCTCGAAAAGCCTGCCGCAACCGGCTCCAAACAAGGTATCCCCGACGAAAGCAACTTGGGTTGTGACGTAGGCGATATGCCCCCGCGTATGCCCGGGAACGAATACAACCCGATACTCGACGTCTGCGGCCGTTACCGTGTCACCTTCGTCGACCGCGTGGGTTTGGCCAGGGATGCGGCCGCGGTCGCTATGATGAGCGTACACGGGAATGCCAGGAAACCGCCGTAACAACTCTAGGTTACCACCGACGTGGTCACCGTGATGATGCGTGTTGAGAATGGCAACTAGCTCGAGCTGTCCCTCGTGCAAGGCGTCCAGGACCGGTTCGGCATCGCACGGGTCTACGACGGCCACTCGAGGGGTATCGCCGGCACCAACGAGGTAGGTATAGTTGTCGGTTCGGCACGGGATGGTAACGACGCG
>CAZNZA010000090.1:0-9552 GCA_964577325.1 uncultured Polyangiaceae bacterium | reverse complement strand
CGGCACCAACGAGGTAGGTATAGTTGTCGGTTCGGCACGGGATGGTAACGACGCGCATGAAAAGAAGCGTACCATGAGCGGAGCGTGAAGGGCGCGTTCCGATGCGCCGTTGGCGCCTAACGGCGTTTTGGCGGCGCGGTCGGTTCGTGCAGCGAAAAGAGCTGTAGATTGACCATCACGGCGCGTTCCGACGGTTCACTTTCGGCCACAATCGCTCGCAGTTGACGGAAGTACGCCCGGTGTAAGACTTGCAGTCTCTCGTAGTCCTTCTCCGATACGCAGAACAGGTTGTACGAATAGAGGCCCGGTTTGCCCGCTTCGATGCGGTCGACGCCGATTTGTGCAGCCCAACGCTTGAGGCGCCGCACGGCCTCTGGGTCTTGCGCCATGTCCACGTTGTCCGTGCGCTGGACCCGGTAGGTTTCTCCAATGCGCAGCACTTCTCCTGAGCGCACCAAGAGATCCAAGCTACTTGCGGCGGCAGTGGTGGTAATTTCGAGAGCACTGGCAATGTCTCCGGCCGTGACCTGAACGCGTCGAGCAAACTCGTTCGTCTCGAGCAACCGCAGCACCACGTGACACCACGGCGACTCGTACGCCACGCGCCGCGCCGCATTCAAGCGCTGCCATTCCGGCGCCACGGTCTCCAATTGCGCCGGGTCGACTAGGGCGGCGATGAAGTCGAGCAGACGGTAGGAGGTCACGTGAATGAGCAGAAGGAGGTCCGGCAGGCGCGGCTGGGTGTGTCCGGAAAACCAGCGCGCGACCCTGAAGCGGCTGCGGCCGGCTGCTTTGGCGATGTCGACGAGGGTGCGGCTGCCCCGCAGGTCGTTCAGCAGCTCGACGATGGTGTCCGCATGGCTGTGTTCGGTTTCGAGCCAGCTTGGCGTCGAGCGCAGAAACTGGCCGAGTGCTGCACGGACGTCGACGCCAGCAACGCGCACGATATCGAGGAAGCGGCTGGCGGAGGGCTGGCGGCGTCCGCACTCCCAGCTGTAAACGACGCTCTCGGCGCAGTTTAGGCGTTTGGCAAAAGCCTGTTGCGTGCGCGACCCGCGCAGCGCGCGCAGGAGTTCTTGGGCTAGCGCCGTCATGTCCATGAGCACACCTCCATGAGCGAGAGCCTGACAGAACTGCACCTATGGGGGCAACATCGGCAGGATAAATGAGCATTTGGGTACTAGCTTCAGCGACTCCGTGCCGGAATAGTAAAGCTATGAGGATCATCAGCTTCAGGCGCGGCGTTGCCCGCACTTGGCTTTGGGGGGTGACGGCACTCGCCGTGTCGGCGTGTGCCGGGGGGCAAAGTGGCGCTGAGGCCAATCCCATGAAACCGGGTCCGGACCCGAGCCCCGATCCGGTTCCCTTCCCGCCAACCCCCCCACGCCCCACGACGCCGCAGCCCCCGGGGGCGCCTCCGGACTGCGGTTCCCGGGTGGGAGTCGTTCGTTTGGGGATCGATGAGACGAGTCTGAGACAGGTGCCGGTGGTGAGCGTGGACGAGGGCGAGTGGCCCATACTTCGTAGCTCGGATCGGTTGTTCGTTAGCGGTGAACAACTCTACGGAAGCCGAGGCAACGCGGTCTGGGTTCAGAGCGGTGAGACAGTTGACGACTTGTTCACGGTGCCCGGGGACCTGATGCATGTAGAGCTGCAAGAGCGCGCCGGTGACCCGACGTTCGTCGCGATATCCGAATCCCATTCGAATTCGGCCGGCGACGGTTCTTCGATACCTGCCCCCGTTGCGCCTACGCTTTCGGTGAGCGTCTACGCCAGCGTCGACGGCGCTTACGAGCAGGTGCAAACTGCCCCCATCCCCCACGACGGTACGCAGGTGCGATACGTTGAATTCGTCGACTGGGACGACGATGGTAACGACGATCTCGTGTGGGCCACGGACTACCGCGTGGAATGGATGAAGGGGGACGAAGATGGCAGTTTCGAAGCGCAGGGTCTGCTTGTGCAACCAGCACTGACCTACCTCCACGGGTTTTACGTGCACGACGTCAACGACGACGGCTCACTTGATATCACCCTGCTGGGTACGGATAGTGTGTCATCGACGGGCGCCCTTTCGGTGGTGCTGACGAGCTACATCGCCGATGCCGGAGTGTTGACCGCGGCGCAATTGGATCCCGGTAGTTCCGGGCTCTACATGTACGCCGGCCGCGAGATGGCGGACGTCAATGGTGACGGTTGGGATGACGTGGTATGGTCGGACGGCAGCTTGTGGTTCGCCGCGGGTTCAGCTAGTGGGTTATCCGCAGCCCAACCTCTGCTCGAGGTGAGTATCGTGCTGCCGGAGGAGCCACCGCTGCTGGCCGATGTCAATCGTGATGGGCACGTCGACATTCTGTTTCCGACGCTCGTACTGCTGCACGATGGGCAAACGGGATTCGTTCCTCACGAGCTCGAGCTCAACGTCGGCACCATGGCGAGTCTGCACGCGCTAGCCGACGATGCGAACACCGCAGGCGAGGTGGCGGTGTATGGTTTAGCGGAAATCACGAACGTGTGCGACGATCACTGCAACGAAGAAATCGGCGAGGTTTTGGGGCGCTGCGTCGAATGCTTGGCTTCTACCGATTGCGCGGAAAGTGACGGAGCATGCGCCGGAGGTTATTGTGTCGAGTGTACGGCGGACAGTCATTGCACCGACGACTTTGTTTGCAGTGCGGAACGCGTCTGCAAGCGCGTGGTCAGCAAAGACGATGACTGGGAGCTAATCCTGCACGGTGGTCATGCGGGTTGCGGGCTGCGCAACGGCGGACAGCTTCACTGCTGGGGATCGAACTGGGACGGTGCGCCTGAGCTCACCCTGGTGGACTTGGCGCTGTCGTCCGAGCCTGACATCTTGTGCGGGGTCGAGCTCAACGGCGACCTGCGCTGCTTTGGCGGAAGTCATTTCGAGGACGACGTGCCGACGGAACTTCCCGACGGGCCGTTCGTTCAAGTCGTGGCGGCGAATGACACGATGTGCGCGTTGAGAGAGAACGGCAGTATCGCCTGCTTCACGAAGGACGAGCAGCTCGACATCGATGGCGACTTCACTCATCTGAGCGCCGCTGGTGCCAAGCTGTGTGCCTTGTCCTCGCCAGGACTCATCGAGTGCTGGGACCTGCAGGGAGAGCAAAGCGAGAACTCCCCAAGCGTGCCGACGGCCGTGCCGTCAGGCGACGGCTCTGTCATTCAGATGCCGCCCAGCGACGTGTCTTTCGTCACGTTCGACATCGGTGCTGCGGGTGGCTGTGGCATCGTTGGCGGCGATCCAGCGGAAGCGGCCACGGCGAGCGGTCCTGTTCAGTGTTGGGGCAACATCGGAGCGCCACCCGCTGGCACCTTCACGGACGTCGCCGTTGGCAACGGCGCGTGCGGGGTGCACAGCGATGGCAGACTCTCGTGCTGGGGGCAAACGTGGACGCCACGCAGCAGCGACTTCGTCAGTCTGCACGGCGACGGCATCCTATGCGGCATCCGGAGCGACGGACACTTCGAGTGCAACGGCTCGTGGGACGGTGAGGCGATCCCCTGAGCGTGATCCCAGAGTCCGGCGCAGTTGAGCTGGATCCTGGCAATGAACGGTCCTACCGGCTGCAGATCGCGGCACGAGTAGCGGCACGAACGCCCTCTCTAGTTGTGGGCAACTCCTGCGCGGCAAGGTCTCACAGCCGAATCGGATTAGGGGCGCGTAAGCGGCCGTAGGCCGCTAGCGGCCCTCCGTAGCGCGGGGCGTAGCCCAAGCGGAGGGCACTGATTTGGTAGATATTTCGAGCCGTTGCGCGGTCTATGGGTCCGCGCACTGAGATCCGAGAAAGGGATGAATCTTGAACTCCAGGACAGTTCTGGCGCCCACTGTTTGCGTATGGATGACGATGGCATGCGTCTTCTCACCGCGCGCCGCGTTGGCCCGAGCGGATGTCGAAGTCGGGGTAGACGACCGCCCCGCTTACGCTTCGCTAGGGGTGGTGGAAGTCGGGGGAAGTGGCGCATTCGCGTTTACGAGCAAGTCCACTCACGTTTCGGCGCGTACATTCGTAGGATGGTTCTTCGCTAATCATCTACAAGTCAGCGGCATCGCGGAGCTAGCGTGGTCGCAAGTCCGGGTTCCCGGGCCTGCGGACGGGATGGTGAATAGGAGTAGCACGCTGTTCGGGATTTACGCCGAACCTAGTTTACATGTGCCTGTGAGTTCCGGATCGTTCGCTCTTCTAGGGCTAGGCTTCGGTCCCACCTATGACTCGGAACAGTATGGGCTAGCCGTGCGGCCGCGGGTTGGATTCGACCTTCAGCTCGGGGGAACCGCCATTTTTCGTCCTGCTTTCGAGATCACCTACTCGACGGTCGACGTCGTTTCCCGGAGCAACCAGAGCGTGGAGGGCGCGAACCTAATGTACGGCATTTCCATTGGAGTGAGCGCTTGGTTATGAACCAGACGCGAGACGTCGTTGTCGGTTAATGGCAAACGTGAGCTCGTTCCCCAGAAGAGGTTCGACGCGGCGTCGGCCGCCCCAGGGCGTCGAGGACGAGTGCCCGGTGAACGCGCCCGAGCCTCATGAATGCGCGCAGCGCCGGACGGAGAGCCAATCACGATAGCGCACGCCTACCTATCGCGCGACAAGCGTAGCTCCTCGTCCAATAGACGTCGTGTCGCTTCGACTTGCTTCCGCAACTCGGCGCTCAGCGGCAGCGAGCGCAGTGCGTGTTCAGCAATCGCCAGATAGTGCTTCCGGGCCTGCAATGTAGCTTCCGACAAGGGTTGGGGCTTAGGTGGATCACAGGAAAGGTACCAGCGTTCGTCGTAGGTGAAGTACACCTCCACGAGCGACATGACCAGGTCCTGCGGTAAACTCTTGACGAGTCGTTCGACCGCCTGAATCATCGGCAACTCGAAGCGGTGACGTATCACCCCGTCTCTCATCCAGCGTCGTTTGTCATCAGCGGGACGAGTCTCCTCGAGGAACTGTTCTTCCAAGAGAGCAATTGCTGGAACTGAGCCATTGTCGGCCAATGCGTGCGGCACCATGTGTTGGTACAACGCGCCGGTGGCGCCGTGGCGGCGCCAGAACGCGATCGCCTCGGGCGGAGACGGTCGAATGGACACGAGCACTTGCACAAGTAGGTCTGCGCGCCCCACGTGAGCATCGAATGCAGGGTTGTTACACAGACTCACGATCGTGGCGTGAACGGCTGGCGACGGATTGGTGCGCAGGACCTGCATGACCGATGCGAAGCGCCAGGTTGTAGGCTGCCTCCGCAAGGCTTCATCGTCGTCGAGACGAGAATAGAATGTGGGATCTCTCAGAGCCTCCTGCAGGACCAGTTGCGCCGCTGGATCATCGCTTGCGGCATACGCCTGCGCCATCTTCATGACCTCTCTGGGATCGTTGCTCTGGAGACCTGCGGGATCGAGTTTAGGCATAGCTTGGACATCCGGAAAAGTGTCGGAGTAGAAGGACGCCGTCACGGCTGGCGCTTTCCCCTGGGGCGGTGCGGGGTCGGGCCGCTCCGTTCGTTTGCAGCTAAGGGCAAGCGCGAGCTCTAGACCGATGAAGCAAAGAGCGACCTTGTTCATGTAACGCCTGCAAGTTGCTTGAGTGTCAGTGGGCCCGCATCACCATCATCTCTCAGGCCCACGCTGCGTTGATAAGCTCTCACGGCGGCGTCGGTCTTGGAACCAAAGTCCGAATCCGCCGCGCCACAATCGAAGCCTTTGGCGTTCACCGCCTTCTGAACCCATTCTACGACGGACCCCTTGCTGCCTTTACTCACCATCTTGGATATGGCGAGACGTTCGGTTGAGGCGCTCCATACTCCGTTGACGGGTGAGTCTCCGAGCGCTCTTTGTAATTCTTTCAAGCTAACCTCGGAGGCGGGTTCAGGTACAGGAGGCGCTGCGGGTGCTGGAGGCGGTGGAGCCGGGGGCGTCACCCCGGGGGCTGGGGCTGGAATGGGGACGGCGAAGATCGCGTGACGGCGAACGCACTTGGTCTGCACTAAGTCCAAATCTTGGGCCAGCGCGTAACCGTAGGCCATGACGTTCTCCTTGAACGGGTGCCCTTTACCGTGCCGATCGTTGACACCGTCATGCGAATCCTTGCGATTTCCGCCGTTACCGCGATGCCGTAAGCCCAGTACATGGCCTACTTCGTGTGCCACGGTCTGCCCCCAATCAGGATCGGCTGGGGTCGTGTAATCGGGCAAAGTGACGCCCCACATTCGCGACAGCGAATCCTCGGGCAATCCTCGTGATTTCACGTAGCTGACGTCGTCGGCACCGGTACGTACGTCGCTTGCGTCCATGCTCACCATCTCGACGGTTTCCGCATCGTCGTCAGGCTTGACACCGGTCGGGTAGACCCAGCTGCTCGAAGGTGTCCCACCAACCTCGACCGACCCTCCCGGCAACCCGGGTCTATCTGTCGCCACGCCTGCGGCACTTCCGCGATCAAAGCTACAGATGTACAGCAGGTTCATCGTGCCGGGATTCCAGTTGAGTCGCATCGCCTGGGGAGGGGCTTCGCGTGGGACGCGAACGGTCATACTATCAGTAGTGTTTACTACATATACTCCCGGATGTGCGGCGCTTGGAACTGCGCCATCAAACGCCGTAGCGTTTCTGTCGGGCACCAGCAACAAACCGGACTGGAACAACAACGCGTTCGCGTCCTTGACGTGACGCGTTACATCCGCATGAGTCACCTGAGGCTGCAGCGTGGCTCCGCAAATGATGTTGGCTCGAAACGGAATTCGTTTGATGTAACCCACAAAGGCGCGAAACAAGCACAGAGCTGGACCACTCGCGCCACCCCAGCGGAGCTCCACTTCGACTAGGCTTGGTGAATCCGCAGTGGCATAGGCTAATACCGAAAGTCCCGTGCTACCGCCGTGAAAAGCCACTGGCCCCTTCTTGACGTGCCAGGTGATCTTGCGAGTGTCGATGTCCTTCGGCTGAATGTAGGTGACCGCCAAACGGGACACATGCGACGCGAAGTCGGCATCCGATGGATCCAGAATTGGGATCAGCGAAGGGTTAGGAAGCGCGTTCGGTGCCACACTACCGGTCAGCGGGATCGCCGTCACGAATCGTGTCGTTTGTCCCGCAGCCATGCCGGGTTTGGACGGTGGTCGGGGGGGCAGTTGGTCCGATGACGGTAAGGGGACGACGGGATGAACCTCGACGCGCGGGGGAATGGCGCTGCCATCGATCACTGTGAAGTCGTCACCAGGTGCACCTCCAGGCAGCGGCACCGGTGGTATCGCGGGATCAGGCGGAGCGCTGAACCCGGCAAGCACCGTCACCTTCACATGGACGCTGTAGTGACGCTGTTCGAAAACCAATCCTTCGTCGGTGCCGTCTAGGTAGACGTCGACGTCGTTCTCGAAAGGATAGTGTAACTTCAGCGTCACCATGCCCTTGCTGGTGTCCCACAACGTGCCGACTTCCGTCGCTTCGAAGGTGATCAGTAGATCCTCCCCATAGGAATAACCTGTCACATCGACATCAATCGAGCGATTGACAACTACCACGTCATGCGTCGCGACCTCGTAGACTTCATTCGTGTCGCCGATCTCGGTGCCACCAACCGTCGCTTTGAACGACCAGTCCACCTTGCCCCAAGAGTCATCGTCCAGAACGGTGACTTCCAGAAACTGTACCTGTAGTTGTGTAGCGGGCATGGATCGGTCAGCTACTTCTGAAGCTCTGCGCGCGTTTTTTCGTCGGCCTCGCCGGTAATCGGAAGCCCGCGCGCGTGCTGAAACGACCTCAATGCGTTCACCAGCTCGGGCGTAGACTGTTGCTGGGCTTGCGCTCTGTATCCCAAGTTCGATAGGCGCTGCGCGATACCACTTGGGGTGTTCACGGGATCGAGTGCTCCGAATCGAAGGTCGAAGTGTCGCTCATCTTCCGTTCCCCCCGCCACGATCATTTCGGCGCGGCTAAGACCCATGGGTACCTGGGCGCGCAGCTTCCCCTCACCGTCAGTTTGACCCGACCAACGAAAACCTTGGCACACGATCTCGACTTGAACCTCTGCCCAAGGTTCGGATTTGGGGGCCGCGGGCAACGGAGCATCGTACTCATTGGGCTTCAGCATGGGTGGTGGCGAAGGGGCCGCTTTCGGATCCTTTACCAGCTTGAGTCTGATGTCACGGAGTGCACGCTTGGCGATGAACGTCGTGGAACGGCTGGTTGATACCGCTTCAGTTTTCCGGCGTACCGGGGGTATGAACACCTCGTCGCCGGGAAGCAACACGTCACGCCGTTCGCGCGTCTTGCGCAGTTCGGCATTCTTCTCGTGATCCCAAATCGCGTCCGCCAATACGCCGTAGCGAAATGCGATGCTGTCAACGCATTCCCCAGGTTGAATCACATGCACGGTTTCCTTCGTTGCAGACGTTGCCATAGATTCACCTCCCCGCTAGAAGCGCACGGCGTTCAAGTTGACGCTTCCGTCGCTTGGCCTTCAGATGCTTCTGAGGTATCCGGCTCTGGCCCAGCCTGTTCTGGCGCAGCGGCCCACACCTCTTGATCCAAGTGAACGAAAGAGATTTGATACTCGTCCCCAACTGGAGCGGGAATGCTCACGCGGCCGCGAGCGTCGGTGCGCGCTCTCGCTCGAAACCCGTTTGGTCCTGTGATCACGCACTCCTGGCCAATGATTGGATTCTTTGCTTCATCAAGCAGCACCGCTCGAACGGTCGGAACGATCACCGTATGCCATTGCCCAGGAACTACATCCAAGGGAACGCCCTGCCACTTCAACTCACTCATCCGCCTACCTTCACCCGGTGCGAGTTGGAGCCTACCCAGTTACCTCAACCTTGTCCAGCGCACGCGAGGGCGCTTGGTTTTAGCTCGGAAAACGTATTGGAGTTGCGCCGAGGTAACGTGCGCTCAGCGTTCGACCTCGCACGAGCTGCAGTCCAAGGAGCGCGCCGGGCCAACAGGCGGGATCGTGCGTAGGCAGAGCGTTCGGTACGGAACGAGCGAGCATCGGCGTGCCGGCGTCGAACGCAACGCTTTGGGGATAGTGGTCGCATGCGAGAACAGCCGTCTTCGCCCGCTCAGTAGGGGTTGACGGTAAACTCGCTCTTGGGTCGGCAGACACGGCCACTGGACGTGCCGTCTGAGGATTCGATTCGTATCTCGGAGAAGAACGCGAGCGCGTGCGGGCGGAGGTAGGTTTCACGCAGCTGCTTGATTTGCGATGGCGGTTTCTTCTTCCAAGACTCGTCGAGTTCGAAGATCCGCCCGATCCGCATCAGCCCTTCGCTAGCGACAGCGTTCTTCGCAACGGTGGCCTCCCAGAAGCGATGACGCGCGTGGTACCAACAGCCTACTTCCATTCGGCTGCCTACGTTGACACATTGCTCACGCTCGTGTTGCAAGTCCGGCCGGCTGGGGAGCGAAACTCCCGAACTCTGCTTCGTTTGGCGCGACGCGCCTAGGACGTCTGGTCGAGCAGCCGCGCGTCTCGAATCAAGCTGAGTGCGCTAGCCGCTGCTGCTTGCGCCGATCAGCGAAAGCCCCCGGAAGCGCCTGTCACAACG
>CAZNZA010000089.1:15745-23881 GCA_964577325.1 uncultured Polyangiaceae bacterium | reverse complement strand
TTGAGCTCGCTCACTTCGCCGGGGTTGGTGAACCCGCCGTTGCCTGCGATAGCCTGGTCGTTATCGGCGTAGCCCCATTCGGTCCACTCGCCACCGTCGGCGGCCTTCATGCCGTAGGCGTTCATCAACGTGCAGTACAGCTTGTTGATGGGAACGTTGCCGCCTTGCGAACCGGTGTTGCCAGACGTGTTCATCTGGGCATTACAGCCGTTTTCACTGCCGCCCTGACCGATGTTGCGGCCCTCGACGTTCACTGCCACGCCTTGCTTGAGTTTGCCACCCGCGCTTCCTGCGATCAGGATTGGCAGGTTGTTCTGGTTATGGGCGTCACCGTCCGAAAGCTCGGGCAGCCAGATGGTGGCGCTGTTGTCGAGCACGGTGACGTCACCTTCCGGAATGCTGTTCAGTAATTTGACGAGCTTGGCGTACTTGCCCGCGTACCACTCGTCGATCTGCTGAATCATTTCCATCACGCCGCCGAGGCACTCGTTGTCCACGTCTAGCGTGCCGTCACGGTGCGACAAGCCGTGATGATCGTGCTGGTGGTTAATTCCGTCCCAGTCGAAGATCACGTACCCAGGATAGATCATACCCATCACACGGTTCATGTCGCAGATGGCGCTCAGTGCGATGAGGTTGAGCATCATGTCACCGCCAACAGTGAACGATTGATTGAGCGCCTCGCTGCCCGGTTGAGCAAACACGAAGGCCCCTGAACGGTTGCCCGATACTCCGGTGCCTGCCGCCGCCACGAGTTCATCCGTGACTCCCATGCCGGCTGCGAAATCAGTCGTGCAACTGGCCGTAGCCGCACCACCGCCGCTGCCGCCGCCGCCGCCCATGCTGGCAATGTTCATCTCCGTTTCCCGCAGCAACTCGAGCCACACGTCGATCTTCTGCTTGTCCGACACGCTCATGTTGAGCGCCTTGTAGCGCATGAGATCATCCCGCGACAGATCGATGACGCTTTGGCCTTGAAGCACCCGATAGTCCGCCTCGGTGACGGGTGCGGGCACACCGCCCCCGCTCGTAGCGGCACGCAGCACGCCGGTGAGCTGAGCATACACAACCGATGGGTTTACTTCAGAGACGTACGGGGTCTCGGGCGCCGAGAACGAAACGACTTCTTTGATACTCGTGCTGCGCTGGCCCACAGAAAGCATGAGTGGACTGGCGCCATCGGCGTTCATCTGCTTGGCCATCTCGTGGTCCACCGACATGCCAAGGGCGTAGTTCGATTCTCTGCCCTCTTGAATCGGTGCGCACGTCAGCTTGGAGCCCATCGCTTGGTTGTGCGGGTCGATGGTTTGTCCCGAGAAGTACGTGTTCATCGAACGGAAGCCGCGCGGAAGCAGCAGCTTGTCGACGACGTCCGCCAGGGGGGACAAGGTGGGACTCAAGTCGGCTGCCGTTAGCGGCCCATCTTCGACGGTTGGGAACCAGCGGTTCGTATTGCAGCCATTGTGCGTGAAGAAGATGATGTTGCGCACGGGAGCAGAGGCTTGCGCTCGTGCCGTACGCCCGGCGAGGGAACTCAGGAACGGCGCCGCCAGCGCGGCGCCGCCAATACCTTGGAGAAAATATCTGCGCTTCATTGCGTCACCTCAAGTGCTCGAGTGAGGAAAGAATCAGTTTGGGTCAGGTCGACGAGCAGGTCCTGGATCGAGTAGCCACCGGCGGTAACTCGGGCTGCGAGGTCGTCGGCCACACATTGGTCGGGACCGGTCAACTGGCGTTCGTAGGCATACCCGATCCATTTGGCCGCGTAGAAGCGGTGAGCCGACGGCGACTCGGCGATGCGGGTGACCAGGGCCACAGGGTCTGTGACGGTTTCGGGCTCGCCGGTACGGGTGAACAACACGTCAGCGACGGTGTCAATGGGAGCTCCCGTATCCTTCTCGGTCGTTTGGTACGCCCCGGACGCGTCGAAGGCTTCCATCACGAACCCCGGCGGATTGATGAGCGGCGTGTGGCACGCCGAACACGGAGACTCCGACGTCATGGCGTCCACTCGCTTCCGCACCGTGTCGAGACTGGGGTCATTGGGCAGCGGCGTGTTGGCGGCAGCCGGGTCCGGGTTGCCGATGCTGATGCCCAAGACGTCCTTGGTGATGAAGGTGCCGCGCAGGATGGGGTTGGTTCGGTTCTGATTCGCGAACGCTGCCAAGAAGCCGACGCGGGTGAGGAAGCCGGGACGATTCTCTAGTTCCACCCGGGTCAGCTCCGTGCCGTACTGCTCGGGATTCGGCAAACCGTAGAGCTTAGCCGTGCGCTCCGTGACGTAGGCCACGTTGGTCGTGAGCAACTCCTGGAAGGTGCCGCCCGAACTAAACACGTCAGCGAACAGCTGCTCCGTTTCGTTGATCATGTCGGGCACGACTTGTTCGTCGAAGTCCGGGAACATGGCCGCGTCCTTGCGCGCGGAGTCCCAACGCCCCCCGAGCGACAAGTGAAGGTATTCGCGGTGGAACTCGGCAGCCACATCGCGCACTTTTTCATCAGCAATCATGCGCCGCGCCTGGGCCAGCACTTGCTCTTTCGTCTGCAGCTCGCCCGCGTCTGCTGCGGTCAAGAGCGTGTCGTCCGGCATGCTGCCCCACAACATGTAAGACAGTCGCGAAGCCACTTCATGGGGGGAGAGCTTGAACGCCCCGCTACCGTCGGGCGTTTCACTGAGCTCTGCCCGCTGTAGGAACGAAGGTGACTGCAAGAACGTCGCGAGGATCAACTCGGCCACCTCGTCGGCGCTGCCTGTAGCAGTGAGTTCGGCGCCGCGCGCGATGAGCTCCTCATAGCCCGCTATTTCGTCGCTGGTGAGCGGCCGCCGATAGGCGCGTCGTCCGAAGTCGACGATTGTCTCGCTCAAACATGCGGCCCCATCCCCCGCTGGAGTGCACTTCATGAAGTTCGCTTTGAGAGCGGGATCGGCCATGACGGTCGCCGCCAGAGCCGTTGCCGAAGAGCGGTATGCGTCGAGGATGGACTTGGTGATTGCCCCCGCCTGCTCGGTGGCGAGCAGTCCCGGCGACGGTGTGCCGAGCAGGTCATAAACCGTCCGCTCGTACTCAGCGTTGGTTAGGCGCGGGATCTGCGAGGTGGCCGGAATACCAGGCGAGCAACTCGAGGAAACGCCGGGCTGTGGCTGACTAGGCGGGACGCCGTCAACCGGAGGCAGCCCAGTCCCGGGCGCCGTGGGATCGCCATTGCCGGGGGTCGACGGCGTAACGCCACCCCCAGCCACACCGCCTCCCGCACCGGGAGTCGTCCCTGCGGGAGTAGGGGTTACGCCTGCAACGTTGCTCCCACCCGGCACCGGATTTCCTGCGGAGTCCACACCGCTCGGTGTGCTCGGAGCCATCCAGTCGCCGTTGTCGCCGCCAGACCCAGAGCAGCCCGCCGCCAGCAAGGCCGCTGCAATCAGTCCTATCTTCCCTGTGTTCATAGTTTCACCACTTGCCCACGATATGATTCGCCAAAAACTTACGGCACTCGGAGGGGCCACTCAGGGGCCTGTTCGTCAGTCGTCGCGAGCGCCAGCCGGGCTGCGTCCGCCGAGCTAAGCCCGCCACCGCATCCAGATGTTCGTTGCGACCTGACCTCACGCTTGATGGAGACGCGACGATCATCAGAAGCCGTCAGGTTTTCATCGTACGCAACGATTCCGCGGAAGCAGGATCACCCACTAGAAGGGCCTCAATCACTGCCAGCCCTGACGGTTTCTTCCACTCTGACTGGGAGCAGTGGCGCAGCGCGTTGAGTATGCGTGGGGTTTGAACCAGGCCTGGACCAGCATCGTTAACCCACAACAAACATGTGTCAAACAAAAGCGAAATACGAGGCTGCTGCGCTTCCCGCCAGCAACGATTCTTCCGCTCGTGGTACCCTGCCGCCATGGAAGCGCAGGAACTCTATCGGGGCCGCCTCATCGATCACGTACAGCTCGTCGTGCGCGACGTGGAGGCAAGTAGACGCTTTTATCAAGCCGTGTTCGAGGTGCTGGGAATCCCGCTGCACGATGGCGATGGCTACTTCTGGGCCGATGAGTTGTTCGTTTCGGCGGCGGATTCGCCCGCAGCAGCCGGGCGCGTGACGGGTCCTACCCACCTGGCCTTCGCCGCCGCAGACCGACGGGTGGTGGATCGCTACCATGCCGCGGCGCTCGCCGCAGGGGGTACCGATAACGGCGCTCCCGGTGAGCGTCCGTATCATCCGGGGTACTATGCGGCGTTCGCGTTGGATCCGGATGGGAACAACATTGAAGTCGTGCATCACGGCGAGGCGCGACGAAACGTCGACGCAGTACGCATCACCTTTTGACGGGCCTCCCTTCGTGCGACCCAACTATGGCTGGAAGCGCGGGTCTCGAAGAAACGCGTCGTCGGTGAGCGCGCGAAGGAACGCCACGAGATCCGCCTTATCCTGCTCCGTCAGCTCGAGGGGCCGAATGGTTGGGTCGGTGTTGGCGTGGCCGCGCCCGCCGCTCGCGTAAGCTTCGACCACCGCTTCCAACGTCGGCAGCGAACCGTCGTGCATGTACGGAGCCGTGACGGCGACGTTGCGTAAGCTCGGCACCTTGAACTTACCGCGATCCGACACTCGACTCGTCAGCAGCTCCCGGCCGATGTCGGGGTCGTCCGGCGCAATGCCGTTGTTGCGATAGCCTTCGTTGGTGAGATTGAAGCCGACGTGGCAGTGGAAGCACTCGCCTTTTTCGCCGTTGAACAACTCCAAGCCCCGCTGTGCCGCAGGCTCGAGCGCCGCCGCGTTGCCGACCTGAAACTGATCCCACGCGCTTTGACCTGAAATCAACGCTCGCAAGAAGCTGGCCAAGGCACGGGTGATCGTGAACGGCGAGGCCTCCTCTCCGTAGGCCGCTTCAAACTCCGGACGCAGGGCTTCATCGGCGTTCAAACGTGCGCTGACGGCCTCCAAGGTCGTGTCCATCTCGACCGGGTTGAGGATGGGCGCGATGACCTGTAACTCTAGACTCGGCACGCCCCCGTCCCAGAAAAAGCTTCGCCCCCAAGCCAAATTGAAGAGCCCCGGCGCGTTGCGTGTACCGACCAGGCCATCCACGCCGGCGCTCGTGCGATCGGGATCCGCAAACGCGTGCTCTTGCAAGTGACAGGAAGAGCAACTGACGGTACCGGTACGGGATAAACGGGTGTCAAAGAAGAGTCGTTTACCCAAAAGCACCCGCTCGGGCGTCAAAGCGTTGTCTTCCGGCGCGAGCATTGCGGGAAAGTGGGACGGCACACGAACCAGTTCGGAGAGCGTCAGCGGCGCAAACTCCGGCCCTAGCCTTTCCCCGGTGGGCGATTCGCCGCAGGAAGACGTAGCTGACAGCGTCAGGATGAGGAGTGGAAAGCTCCACAGGGACGCCGCAAGCCCCGTCACGGCGAAGATTCTACCAGCTCGAGCTCAAATGTGCGCTCGACCAGATTGTCGAGCATCCATTCGGCGGGAGCCATCAAGTGCCCGGGCGCAGCTTCGATCCCCGTAGGCGGAGTCAAAAACGCCTCGACATCGAACGTGAGCGCGGCAGCCGTACTAGTGTTACCTGACAACTGCAATCTGGCTTCACTGGTCACCACCCGGTAGCAGATGTCGAGACCGAAATGATAAGTGAAGCCTTCCCACGTTTCAGCGAGCCTTAGGTGCCCCTCGACACGCGAAAACGTGTATTGGAATCCCCAGCTCCAGTACATCCCGCCGTCGGTGCTCAGGGGAAAGACTCCAGTGGTTGGGTCGGTTTGGTTGCACACGGCCGGGACGCCCACGCCAAACGCCAGCGTTCGATACTCGCCTGATGGCGCGGACAAGCGCAGGGTGTTGTCGAGATCCGCATCCACGAGCGCCAGCTCGTAGGCAAGGGGTGCACCGCTTTCGTCAACGAACTGCGCGCGCGCGGTTGTGCCATCTGCCCGATGCAACGTGGGCTCGGCCAGGAAGAACTTGAGCAACGAAAGCCGCCATGGTGTGCCGTCGCTGCGGGTGACTTCTTCGCCCAGAACGAGCGGCGCGCCGCCGACTCTCAGCGCCACAGGCAGTGTCCACGTTATGTCGTGCCCCGGTAGCCGCATGGGTGTGGGCCCGGGGCAAACCTGCGCCTGAGCGCTGCTATCCGGAACCGCGTCATCCGGAACCGCGCTCGGCTGCAGTCCACTCGGCTGCAGTTCAGTCGATACTGACGGCACGACGCTTGGTGATACGACGCTTGGTGATACGACGCTTGGCTGCTCCGGAACCATGGCGTTAGGAGCGCCCGTGGAGCTCGCCCCCGCCGCCGTGGGCACGGCCTCGGTGGACGGCTCTGGATTACCACAGGCGAACACCACGCCTCCTACGCCTGCCATCAACCTAGCGGCGAACCCTCCCTTGCTGCGCGCCATGAGCGCAGGATAGCCTGAGCGGTAGGGCGCGTCTCCGAAGATGTCAGTCCCGCGATCGTGCTTCTTCCGTCGAGTGCGCCGCTCGCCGCTCGGACTGCATAAATCCGCAGCGCGCCGGCACGGAACGGGATGCGGCAGGGCCTGCCATTCTCCCGACGCCACCCGGTCGTGTCCGGGACGTTCGCAGATTGTCACGGCGCTTTCACGGCTTTGCCCGCGCCGGCACCTAGCGTCGGGAGCGCTGCTGGCGACATGTTTCACCATCGGCACCGGAGAACCACCATGAAAAATATCGATTCAAGCATCACGTCTGCATCTTCAAAACCGCTGGCTCGCCGCTCGTTCGTTCAAGCGAGTGCGGTCGGTGCCGCTACGTTGGCCTTTGGGGCGCTGAGCCATGCGCGAGGGCGAGGCAAACGTTTTGGAGTGGGATTCTCACCTGACTACGGACCGCTGTCCCCAAAGCTGGACCAAGTCACGGGCCTGCCACTCCTCGCTCTGCCGGAAGGCTTCGAGTATCACTCCTACGGCTGGACGGGACAGACCATGGCTGACGGGCGACCGACCCCGCCAAAACACGACGGCATGGCCGTTGTCGCCCGTCGAGGTCACCTGCTGAGTCTGGTGCGCAATCATGAGTTGTCAGCGGGGGACGTCAACCCGGCGCTGGTCTCTGGCGGCACGTACAATCCGGCCGAAGGAGGAGGTACGACCAACCTGTTCTTCGACTTGAGGCACGGTCGCTTCACGCGCTCTTACACGAGCTTGGGCGGCACCATTCGCAACTGTGCGGGCGGCGCGACACCGTGGGAGTCTTGGATCAGCTGTGAAGAGACGTTCCACGCCTGGAACAGTCGTAGCGACGGGTTCAACCATGGATACATCTTCGATGTGCCGGGCTTCGGCATTGGCACCGGTAAGCCGATACGTGCCGCGGGACGGTTCTCTCATGAAGCTGTGGCGGTCGACCCGAGAACAGGCGTGGTCTATGAAACAGAAGATACGGGAGAGAGCGCGTTCTACAAGTACGTCGCCCCAGGTGCGGGGGGCTGGCACGGCAGCAGGCGCGCTGCCGGCAAACATGGCCTACGGGACGGCGGGAAGCTGTACGCCATGGTCGTCGACAAGACACCCAGGTACGATCTGCGGCGGGGTTTCGCCCGCGGAACCACGTTCTCCGTGACGTGGCAACTCGTGACCGATCCCGAAGGCACCGTAAGTCGCCCTTACGACTCTGCCCCTGATGCAGCCATCATCGCTCGCGGCGAGGGCGCCTGGTACGACCACGGCAAGATCTATTTCGTGGCCAGTAGCGGTGGCGCAGCGGGCTTGGGGCAAATCTGGGTGTACGATCCGCAACAAGAGCAGCTGACGCTCTTGTACGAATCTGCCGATGGAGATGACGTCGATGGTCCCGACAACATCGCCATCAGCCCCAGGGGAGGCATCATCTTGTGTGAGGATGGCTCTTCCGATCCGAAGCGGCTGATCGGGTTGACGCCACGCGGTGAGACGTTTGAGTTCGCCCAGAACATCATCGAATTGGCTTCTGGCGACATCGACCGCATCGACCAGGCTTATCCCGGTGCCAAGGCCAACTTCGGGCGCGAACCCCTTGGCAACTATTCGGGCCGTGAATGGGCCGGCGCCACCTTCTACGGCGGCTGGCTGTTTGCTAACGTCCAAACGCCGGGTGTCACCTTCGCTATCCGCGGTCCGTGGCACCGCGGCGCCCTCTGAGGCG
>CAZNZA010000089.1:0-15645 GCA_964577325.1 uncultured Polyangiaceae bacterium | reverse complement strand
AGCGATGGCGCGGGGATAACCCTGCAGTCGAAGGATGGCACGTGGCAGGATGGCAACTACACCCTCACCGTTCAAGTCGCGGACAGCACCCATACCTGCACGCTGACGTTACCCCAAGACTTGCCTCCGCTGGGAAGTGTGCGGGAAGTGCCGTGTGAACCTGCACTGGGTTTCCCGGGCGTGAGTTTCAATCAAGAGGCCGAATGCCACGAGGAGCGCAGCGAAGATAGCGTCAGCCAAATATGTAACCCCATCCCTGGCCACTACTCCTGGCAGATTGGTTTGCCCGGCACGCCCGCGAACGTCATCGTAGCGCTGACTCGGGATGGTGAAACACTGCTCGAACAAGCCCTGCAGCCACAATACCAAGTGACGCGCCCCAACGGTGAAGGTTGCGAACCCGTGTGCCGTCAAGCGTCGCTGACACTCACCGTTCAGTGACGGAGGCTGCTTCGGAGCTCAGGCTCCACCAGTCGTCGACCCAGCTGCCGCTACTTTCCATTGGGCAGAGCGACGATCACGATCCCCGCCACGTAGATGAACAACACGCACCAACTTTCGACACCGATGTGTCCGGGGCCTTGCCGCTCGCGTCGGAGCAGCCCTCCAAGGATGACCGTGGTGAGCAAGGTACTGACGGCCATCAAGAATAGCCCGTCCTGAGTCGCTGCGTGGTAGACGGAACCCGGGCGGTAAGCGACGTCGGCTACCACGAGATTGAGCACGTCGAAGGCGTTGCCACCGAGCACTCCCGCTACGGCAAGGGTGAGCGCTCCCCGTCGCACGGCGGCAACGGAAGTGACGGCTTCTGGCGTTGCGTTCACGATCCCCATTAAAACGGTGCCGACGACGCTTGCTTCCAGGCCGCCCTCTTCGACGAAAACTTCAGCTGCGCGAGCAATCACCCACCCTCCGGTAGCGACAGCCAGCCCGACGAAAGCAAACTCAGCCCACAAGGATGCGGTCGAGCGCTTGGACGCTCCTTCTTGAGCTTCGTCTTCGACCGTGTTTCGCGTACGAGCTGGATGCCATCCAGGGTGCTCGCGGCTGCGCCCAATGATGCGCACGCCGTACACGTACGCCAACACGATCACCAGCGAGCCCGGATGCACTCCCCACACCTGTATCTCCGGTGCGAGCGAGACACCCGTGGCCAACAAGAGCAGAACGATCAGCAAGACGGCGAACAGCATGTTCGACAGTGACGCTGCGGCGTGCTCTAGGTTCGCTGGCTTGTAAAACATGTCCGCCAGGACGAGGGCCGCCGTTTGTGCCGCGATACCCCCTACTGCACTCGTGTAGGCGAGGTCGGGTTGTTCCGCGAGCGCAGCCGCAGCGCTCATGACGATGCCCGAAGCGGATATCACGCCGCCAAAAAATACGGCGCCGAACAGCGCCTCGCCCAGTTTCGTGCGGTCCGCCAGCACGTCTCCCGCGTAAGCCAGACGTATCCCACCCACGACCGTCGCCACGGACGCGAGTGCAAACGCGATGCAACTAAAGGAAAGCGACCACGGTTGCATACAGCTCTCACCCGGCGCGTCCAATTTCGCGGTTACTCACCAATGACCTGCACCTCTTCCTTCAGCACGTCTTGCAAGTACAGCATCTGAACGGCGACCGCGACGACCACGAGCAGCGGCGTCGCGATCACCACGCCAATCGGCCCCAACCATACGGCCGCCATCACCTGTGCGACGATGATCAGTGCAGGCGGTAAGGAAACGGCATGCGCCTCGACCAACGGCTCCACCACGTAGCTTTCCAGTAACTGAACGCCAAGGTATAGTATTGCGACGTACAGCGCGTGAATGGGGCTCTCCAAGAGACCCATGGCTACGGCCGGAATGAATGCCAGGATTGGGCCGACGTATGGCACGAAGCTGAACGCGCCGGCCAAGAGCGCGAGCGGCAGCGCCAGGGGAACACCAATGATCAACAGCCCTACCCCCATCAGCGTGGCCACCAACAGCATTAGTGCGCCGCGGGCTAACAGCCAACGGCGGAGCGCAGCGCCCATCGCCCGCAGTACTTCGTTGCCGCGCTGGCGATGCTGCGATGGCAGAAGGTTCGTGGCACCGGTGAAATAGCGGCTTGGGCTGACCGCCAGGAAAATGGCAATGAACAATCCGATCGCAAGGTCAGCCAGAGCAGCGAAGCCGGCGCCGACGACAAGCCCCACGTTTTTCGCAACCGTCCCAGGACTTGGCACCGCGTCTTTCAACGGCGGGGCCTCCGCTGCGATAGTGCGTCCTAGTGTCGTGGATTCTATGGCACGCCGCGCTTCCTCCAACCCGCGCGGCACCTGTTCGCGCAAGGCGTCGAACTGGGTCACCAGTTTGGGTCCGATCCACCACGCGGCGCCCATCCACAAGATGAGCAGCAATCCCAGGGTCACGACCACGGCAGCGCTATGGGAGAACCAGTTGCGCGCGTTGACGAGCCGAGCGACGCCAACCAAGGCGACGGCTCCGAGAATGCTGCAAAAGAAGAGTGCTGCGTAGCGGGGATACTGCACGAGCACCAAGTAGGCAGCAAACACCGCGGCGAGTACTAGGAGGAGTGAACTGACGACATCGCTCCTGGAGCGAGGAAAGGATCCCCCTGCTCTCGCTGCGCGAGGCTCAATGCCGTCTTTAGCTTCCCTCACTGTCGTGGTTCCCTTGCTGCTCGCTGGGTCCGAGCGCTGCATAGAGAGTGCCAGAAAAGGCTGCTTCGCGCGCAGTGCCAGCAGGCAACGCCGTTGAACGGATCCCCTTCCTCGAGCTGCGCAGCGTGGCGCACGCTGCCGCGCCCCAGATTGCCCCATGACGTCACCTTGTGCCACGGCTCGTCGTTCATCTTGGGAGAGCAATTCCCACAGCGCTTACTTACTGCACGCTCGACCCAGAACGCGCCGTCTCACGGACAGGACGAACGGTTCGGAGCGACATGCAGCGAGAGAGCACTGAACCCTGCGCACGGCCACTTTGCGCTAAGGCCCCCACCTGGCCGGAACGGGTGTATTGAAGGCTCCGACCCCGCTCCCAGTGGCCATCGCGCGCAGCATTATATGGTCCGCGACCGCCCTCACTCACTGGCGCTCGGCGGTCGATCGCTTTAGGGTGGCCGTGCCCATGACGGACCAAAGCTCACCAGACAATGCCACCGTACCCCCAACTGGGCGCCGAGACGAGGTCCGAGCGGTGCTCGCTCGCGGACGGAAAGGGCGAGCAGTGGGGCGCTGGGTGTTGCTCGCTGCGCTGTTGGCGGCTGGCATCCTGGCGTGGTGGCTCTGGCAGCGCCGTTCTGTGGAAGAGCCGGCCTTTCGCTATCAGACAGCCGCGGCGCGGCGCGGGACCTTGCAGGAAACGGTGACGGCCACTGGGACCCTCAATCCCGTCGATGCCGTCGAGCTTGGGGCGGAGGTTACAGGCAAGCTGGTCAAGGTCACCGTCGACGTCAACGATCCAGTGCAGGAAGGTCAGCTGCTTGCGGAGATCGATCCCGAGCAATTGCAGGCGCGCGTTCAGGAAGCGCGCGCGTCGCTCAACAGCGCGCTCGCCAATCGTCAGAGCGCCGACGCGTCCCTCGCGGAGGCCAACGTTACGGCAAAGCGCCTCGAGGCGTTGTTCGAGCGTGGCCTCGCATCGGCACAGGAGCTCGAAGCGGCCAAAGCAACGGCCGCTCGCGCCGAAGCCAGTCTAGCCGCAGCCAATGCTCAGATCACCGTAGCCCGCGCAGGTCTCGCTTCAGCCCAAACCTCCCTCAGCAAGGCGCTCATCGTCGCCCCTATCTCCGGCGTCGTTTTAGCACGCAACGTCGAGCCCGGACAGACCCTGACCGCGGGCTTCCAAACCCCCGTACTATTCACCTTAGGACGCGATCTTTCCCAGCTCGAACTGAAGGTCGAGGTGGATGAAGCAGACATCGGCAAGGTCAAGGAGGGGCAAGCGGCAACGTTCGTGGTGGATGCTTACCCGGATCGCGCCTTCGAGGCCGACCTGGTCAAGCTGCACAACCTGCCCACTACGACCGAAGGCGTGGCCACGTCTGTCGTGACGTATTCCGCCGTCTTGCGAGTAAACAACCCCGACCGCTTACTTAGGCCAGGCATGACGGCCACAGCGACCATCACCACACGTACCCTCGATAACGTCGTGTTGGTTCCGAATGTGGCGCTGCGCTTCGAACCACCGTTGCCGAGCACGCCGCGCGGCGGCTTTTTGCCGTTCCCGGGCATGCGAGGGCGGGCCCGCTCCGCTTCGCCAGGTAAGCCCCCCGCCTCGAAACCGACGCGGCACGAGGAGCGGGTATGGGTACTCGCCGACGGTGCACCTCAACCGCTTGCGGTCGAGGTGCTCGGGACCGATGGCATCGAGTCTGCCATTACCGCGCCGGGGGAACGCAAGCCTGTCGAAGAGGGGACGGAAGTACTGACGGACATCATCGAGGAGCTCGGTTCATGACGGTTGAACCCGTCGTAGCACTCGAAGGGCTGTATAAGATTTACGGCGAAGGGGACGCCGAAGTGCGCGCTCTGGACGGCGTCGATCTGACGATTGGGCCGGGCGAGTTCGTGGCTATCATGGGTGCGAGCGGCTCAGGCAAATCGACGATCATGAACATGATCGGCTGTCTCGACGCGCCCACCTCGGGCCGCTACTGGTTTCACGGTGTGGATGTAACGGCGTTGGGCTCACGTGAGCGAGCCTTGCTTCGTAGGCACTATATCGGGTTCGTTTTTCAAGGTTTCAATCTGCTGGCCAAGACGAGCGCTCTCGAGAACGTCGAGCTCCCGCTCGTCTATCGCAAAGTGCCCAAGCAAGAACGGCGCGAGCGAGCGCGCCGAGCGTTGGCTTCCGTAGGACTGAGCGACCGCGAGAAGCACGTTCCCAGCGAGCTTTCGGGAGGTCAGCAGCAACGCGTAGCCATAGCGCGCGCCCTGGTCACAGAGCCGTCGTTGCTGCTGGCTGATGAACCCACCGGTAACCTGGATTCGAAGACGAAGGTGGAAATCATGAACTTGCTTGTCGAGCTAAATCGTCAGGGCATCACGATTGCCATGGTCACTCACGAATCCGACATGGCTCTGTACGTCCAGCGGGCGATTTGGTTTCGGGATGGTCGGGTGTTGCGGGAAGGAGCACCCCAGGACCTGTTCGGTGGCGGCGCGGTGCCGGGTCAATTGGGGGGAGGCGTAGCGTGATCCTCAACACCCTGTTCATGGCGCTGCGTGAGCTGCGCAGGAATGCCATGCGATCCTTTCTTACGATGCTGGGCATCGTGATTGGGGTCTGTGCAGTCATCGCGCTGGTCAACATTGGCGAGGGCGCGACAGCAAAGGTCAGTCAGGACATCGGCCGCTTGGGCGATAACCTCTTGATCGTCAGCCCCGGAGCGGGAAGGCGCAGCGCCACGTACGTGCAAGCCCCTGGGTTTACGGCCGATGACCTCGAGGCCATTCAACGCGAGGTCACGAGCGTGTCCCGCGTTGCACCAACCGTGGGGAGTCAACAACTGCTGGTGTGGGGTAGCAAGAACCATCAATCCACGGTCACAGGTACGACCAACGACTATCTCGCCGTGCGAAGTTACGCCCTCGAGGCGGGGCGAGAATTTGCCGCGACCGAGATCACTTCGGGTCGCGGCGTGTGCATCATAGGGCAGACGGTGCGACGCGAGCTGTTTGGGACCCAATCTCCGCTCGGTCAGACCGTTCGCGTCGGCAAGCTGAGTTGTCTCGTGATCGGACTGTTGGCGAGCAAGGGTCAGTCCGGCATGGGCCAAGACCAAGATGACATCGTGCTCATGCCTTTGCGTGCCGTACAGCGGCGCCTGATCGGCACGACGGACATTAGCGCGATCTTCGTGACAGCCAAAAGCTCGATGCTAACCGGATCAGCTGAACGCCAGCTCGAGTCCCTGCTACGCCAACGGCGCCGTATCCCGCCAGGTTCAGACGATGACTTTTCGGTCAACGACATGAAGGAGATCGCCGAGGCCATGAGCGCCGCCACGGGAACCCTAACAGCATTACTCGGTGCCATTGCCGCGGTGAGTCTCGTCGTTGGAGGCATCGGCATCATGAACATCATGCTGGTGAGCGTCACCGAACGCACCCGGGAGATCGGTATTCGCCTCGCTATCGGAGCCTTGGCCACGGACGTGCTGTTTCAGTTCTTGATCGAAGCCGTAGTGCTGTCGACCTTAGGGGGATGTATTGGCATCGGTCTCGGGTTAGGGCTGAGCTACAGCGTCACTCAAGCCATGGGGGTTCCGTTTCTGATCCAGCCAGGCGTGCTGTTGTTGGCCTTCGGCTTCTCCGCTGCGGTCGGTGTGTTGTTCGGCTACCTGCCGGCGCACAAGGCGGCCAGACTCAACCCCATTGAAGCTTTGCGGCACGAGTAACGGGACTGTCACCATGAGTAAGCGAACATCACTGTCGCATTGGTCGTTGCTGAGCTGGGCGCTCTTGAGCGCCACCAGCATTCAAACGGCTTCGGCCCAGGCGCCCGCACCCGCATCGACCAGCGCTCAGGCGCCCGTGCCCGCTTCGGCGGGCGTCGAGGTGGACACACCTACCACCGTCTCACCGCAAGAGCTCGCCCCGCGAGATCCCGCTGAATCCGATCGCACCCGAGCGGACGAACAGGTCGTTCAACTGAGCGCCGAACAGGCCGTCGCTCGAGCCCTCGGCTTCAGCCCCTCTCTCCGAGTAGCCGGCTATGAACAGCGGGCGGCCTCCGAAGCGGTACGCGCCGAAGAAGGTCGTTATCCGTATTCGCTGATCGGGGATGTTGGGTTCACCCGCTCCGAGTCGCCGCAATTGCGCGCCGATGACTCCGTCGCGGCAAGCACGTCGCGCAGCTTGGATGCTACCGTTGGCCTTCAAAAGTCGTTTCCGTTTGGCGGTGTCGCAGAGGTGACCGCCACCGAGCAGTACTTCGACAGCGACGTGCGCGACGTGATGGTGAGCCCCTTCTTGCCAGCGTCGAGTGGTCATGCTGCGGCATTGCGCGCCGCGGTCAGTCAGCCCTTGATGCGAGGCTTCGGAACGACAGTGGGTGAAGCCGAACTGCGAGCCGCTCGCATCAACGAAAACGCGGCTGGTAAGGCGTTGTTGCGGGAGCAAAGCGCACTCGCGCGCGACGTGCTCGTGGCGTACTACGAGCTATGGTACGCGGCGCGTGCGCTCGAGATCGATCAAGCGTCGCTGGCGCTGGCACGAGAACAGGAACGGCAGGCAAACGAACGCGTCGAAGTCGGGTCCCTGGCGCTGGCGGAGACGCTGGCCTTCCAAACGCGCAGCGCTGAACTGCAAGAAAGCGTGATTGCATCGTTGTTGGGACTTCGGCAGCGCTCGATCACCCTGGCTCAGCTGATGGGTCAGCTGACCATCGAACCCGTTCGCTTCGTCCCTTCCAGCGAACCGGACATCGAGCGCAACGTACCACCAGTAAGCACTTTGGAGGCAGCAGTGGCTGCCGATTCAATCGAGTTGGCTGAGCTTGAAGCGCAGGTCCAGCAGGCAGAGGTAAGGGCTCGAGTAGCCGGCGACGCAGCAAGACCGCGCCTCGACGGTAACGCGTACGTGCAGTCCAACGGCATCAGCGAGCGGTTACCCAACGCGTGGCAACGGGCGGTCGGGCTGGATTGGTGGAGCGCTCACGTCGGCGTTAGCTTCGAGTTGCCTCTGACTGGGTCCCGCGAGCAAGCACTGGCTGCGGAAGCGCAACTGGGCGTGCTTTCGGCGCGAGCGCAATTGAAAGCTGCCCGCGATCGCATCCTGGCTGAGGCCAAAGCAGCTTGGGAGACAGCCCGCGCTGCGCGCGAAAGGCTGATGAGCGCCGAGCAAACGTTAGCCATTGCCGAGCGGTCCTTCGAAGCCGCGGCCGCTCGCTTCGAACTCGGACAAACAGCCGCGGTATCGCTTCAGCAAGCCGAAGAGGACCTTCGCCGCAGCCGTCTGCGGGCTGCGCGCGCCCGGGTAGACATCGTGCAAGAGCAGGTGCAGCTCGAGCATCTTACCGGTCGGCTCCTCCAACGCTATCCATTCGAGCGCTGAGACCACTGGCAGCCGCGGCCACGCATCGACATTCATCATTGGCCATGGCCCCTGCAGTCGGCAGCGCTGCTTCACTAGGCGGCATAACAAAAGGTCGGCACCTGGGCTCCCATCCGTGACTTAGACGAGCTGCCGACGTTCTCGCCGTGTCGACGCGCGGACGGCCCTACCGGATCTTTCGAGATTTTGCCCGCTCTAACCTCCTGCTCCAGGAACGCCCGATCCAGAGTGCCCCGCTGCATACCAGCGAGGGGACAGCTTTGGCTTGCACGGTCAGGAGCATCCACAGTACATGGTCGAGCAGGGTCATGATGGATGTTGCGACGAGGATCGAAGAAGTCTTGGCGCAGGTGGTTCAGCGCAACCCCGGCGAAGCAGAGTTTCATCAAGCGGTCGAAGAGGTCGTGGAGACGCTCGGTCCTGTACTGACGAAGCATCCACGCTACGGCGAACACAAGATCATCGAGCGCATCTGCGAGCCTGAGCGCCAGATCATTTTTCGCGTGCCTTGGCAAGATGATCGGGGCGAAGTGCAAATCAACCGCGGCTTTCGCGTCGGCTTCAACAGTGCGCTCGGGCCATACAAGGGCGGGTTACGCTTTCACCCCTCCGTGCTTTTGGGGACGATCAAGTTTTTGGGCTTCGAACAGACGTTCAAGAATGCCCTGTCGGGGATGCCGATTGGAGGGGCCAAAGGCGGATCGGACTTCAACCCGAAAGGCAAGTCGGATGCGGAGGTCATGCGCTTCTGCCAAAGCTTCATGACGGAGCTCTATCGCCACATCGGGGAACTTACCGACGTCCCTGCGGGAGACATGGGGGTCGGAACGCGAGAGATCGGCTACTTGTTTGGTCAGTACAAGCGCATCACCAACCGTTACGAATCCGGGGTGTTCACCGGAAAGAGCCCACACTGGGGCGGCGCGCTGGTGCGTCGGGAAGCCACTGGGTACGGTGCGGTGTTCTTTCTCCAAGCCATGCTTCGGGCCCGTGGTGACGGCCTGGAAGGAAAGACATGCGTGGTGTCCGGCTCCGGCAACGTCGCCATCTATGCCATCGAGAAGCTTCAAGCGCTTGGCGCCAAAGTGGTTGCTTGCTCGGACTCGGCGGGCTTCGTGTTCGATGGGGACGGGATCGACGTCGAGGTCCTGAAGCAATTGAAGGAAGTCGAGCGGCAGCGCATCGCTCGTTACCTGGAGCACCGTCCCCAAGCCCAGTATCACCCGCGGGGTAACATCTGGAGTGTTCCCTGCCAAGCGGCCCTACCATGCGCGACTCAAAACGAGATCGATGAAGCGGCCGCCGCACAACTCCTGAGCAACGGCTGTATCGCCGTGAGTGAGGGCGCCAACATGCCTACGCGACCGCTGGGCATCAAACGCTTTCGCGATGCCGCCATCGCCTACGGCCCGGGTAAGGCCGCCAATGCCGGAGGTGTCGCTACCTCAGCGCTCGAAATGCAACAGAATGCGAGCCGAGATCGGTGGTCGTTCGAGTACACGGAGCAACGGCTTCGTTCCATCATGGATAGCATCCACGACCATTGTTACTATACGGCAGAAGAGTACGGCGCCAAGGGCAACTACGTCTTGGGAGCTAACATCGTGGGCTTTCAACGCGTGGCTGAAGCCATGCTAGCGTTCGGCGTGATTTAACCCCAGAATGGTCATCACCAGAGCTTGACGGGTTTTTCGAAGTGAGGACACCTGCGCGAGCCGCGGCCCCAGTTGCTCAACGGCGGCTAACAGGGTACATTGATGCGTGAAATGACCTGCTCCCCCTCCTACCCGGCCTATTTCTCCACGCGTGCAGCCCTCGCCGCGTTAATTGTCTCACCGCAAGTCCTGGCGGCGGACTACTTCGTCGCGCCAAGCGGCAACGACAACAATCCGGGCACTGAATCAAAGCCGTTCAAAACCATGAGAAAAGCCGGGGAGGCGGCTACTTCGCCGGGAGATACCGTTTACATCCGGGGAGGCGTGTATGGCGGTGGCTGGGACGCACACCTGAGTCCCCAAGCGTCAGGAACCGCTGCCGCCCCGATCACCTTCCGCGCTTATCCCGGTGAGTTACCGATCCTCGATGGCAGCGACTTGGAAGACAACGGTAGCGGAGTGGAGCCTACGGAAGTATCCGTGTCACACGTTCGCTTCATGGGCCTCGTGGCGCGAAACTGGCCGAGCAGTGGCTTTTCGAACGGATGGCTCGACGGGGAGCCGAATCCCGATGCAGAAACCGAACCAGTCATCCCGTCGAGTGACCTGCACTTCATCCACTGCATCGCCGACAACAACGGCATCAACGGGTTTGCGTTCAACACCGCTAGCAACGTCCGCTTCGAGCATAACATCTCCTTGCACAACGGGCAGCGGCTGCCGTCGTGGTCCAGCGGCTTCAGCTTGTACGCCGCGAAAGGCACCAACGTCGTGGACGGCAACGTCGCCTTCGAAAACATCGACATCTCCGACAACCGCAGTGACGGCAGTGGATTCATCCTCGACGAGGACAGCAGCGGCGCGCGCTTCGTCAACAACGTCGCGTTCCGCAACGGGGGCTCGTGCATCCGTCTCACGCTCAGCGGGGGCGGGCAGCTGTTCAACAACACTTGCATCCAGAACGGGCAAGACAGCAATGTGATGTTCAATGACGAGATCTACGTTTCGGACACGCAATCGGCAAGCGGTGCTGCCGCCAGCAACAACGTGATTTGGCCGGGGAAGGCGGCGTTCGGGGGCCAAGCGCTGACGCAAAGCAACAACGTCATCATCAACGATGGCAGCTCGTTCGTCAGCGCCACGGGCGGGCTCGACTTTCACTTGGCAGCGGGTGCGTCTCAGCTCATCGACCAAGGCTCTGCCAGCAACGCTCCGAACGACGACAACGGCTTCGACTTCAAGTGCATCAAGCAGCAGTCGGGCCTCGATCGCTGGTGGCAGTACGTCATCGACTACGACTACGTCGAGTCGGTAGGTGGCGTCGCGGGGTGTTTCAGTCCGGGCGCGCGCCCTGCTGGAGGGGGCGTCGACGTGGGCGCCTTCGAGTCCGGGGCCGAGGCAGTCGGCTGCAGCGAGGCAACGGAATGTGATGACGGTAACGCCTGCACCCAGGACGGCTGCAGTCCCGGCGCTCAGTGTACCAACTTACCGATCGAAGGCTGCTGCACGACGGACGCCGATTGCGCCGACAGCGACCAATGCACGATGGACGTGTGTGACGTCGAGGCCAGCCTGTGCAGCAACCAGGTCGACCCGGAATGCGGAGAAAACGCTTCGGGCGAATGGAACTTCGATGCCGAGACCGGCTACGTCTCCGTGTGCAATTGGGGAGGTTTCCGTTGGTCTGCGGCGGGTCCCGAAGAGCCGGGAGTCAACGACACGGTCAGCAGTATCGAGCAGGCCGACGACCTCTGTTACACAGGCGTGGTCGCTGCCCACGACGGCTACAACGGCTACGCAATGTTGGGCATCAACATCAGCCAAGAGAGTGGGGAGAGCACCGAAGCCCTGAACACCACCCCTGACGGAGATGGCCTCAACGTCAGCATCACCAACGTCAACAACACCCCGCTACGAGTTCAAATCCAGGACGTGCCGGACGCGGACGGAAACTCGAACTCGTGGTGCGTAGAAGTAACGGGGTCTGGTGGGTTCTTCGAATGGACGGACTTCAATACGGCGTGCTGGAGTGAGGACGAAGGCGAGGCCTACGCCATGCAGCCCATCAACGTCATCGCCGTCATGGTTTCTGGAGACAACGCCGAGGATCGGGAGTTCGACTTCTGCCTCAACCGCATCTCGCCGAGCGGGACCGAGTGCATCGCAGCACCCGACGCCCCCACGGGTAGCACGAGCGACATGATGACGGATGCTACCGATCCCGGCAGCGACAGTGACAACATGACGCCCGTTCAGCCCGTGGACACCACCGACGACACGCCGACAGCCACACCAATCACCCCTGCCCCCGGCGCGCCCATGACTTGTTCGACCGGACTGTCTGCGTGCGGGGCGCAATGCGTGGATCTCAGCGCCGATGGCAACCACTGCGGCAGCTGTGACAATGGGTGCGACACCGGCAGCGTCTGTTCGCTGGGCGCGTGCGCGGTGGGATGCGCCGCAGGGCAACTGCAGTGCGGGCAAGGATGCGTCGACGCATCTAGCAGTCCGCTCCACTGCGGCGGCTGCAACCAAGCTTGTCTCGCGGGCCAACAATGTGTGGGCGGAATGTGCACAGGGGAATCTACCGGTGGTAGCATTACCGATCCGGGTCTAGCCCCACCTGCCGTCGCAACACCAGCTTCGGATGACGCGAGTTGCGGCTGCAAGCTCGTGGGCCGCGATAGCAAGCGCCAGTCCACATTGCCCAGCGTAGGTGCGGTGGGGTTACTCTTGGGTTTGGCCGCACTGCGCCGGCGCCGGCGCCATGCAGCCTGACGCCTCGCTCGGAGCCGAGCTGTCTACCTAACAGGGAAGTATCGTGACCGAAGCCGAGAGTCCATCGCTAGCAGGCTTTGAACGCAAATTCCTCGACGCCTTGGACAACGACGGCTTTCGGCGGTTTGCACCCCGGCACTTTGGACGCATTCGCGATGACGTGCTCCAGTTCCTGGTGCTGCAAGAAGCGTCGTCGCAGCCGCCGGGTTTCGGCATCGAGTACGGGAACCTGCTATTGGCTGAACCGCACACGTTCCTCTCCTTCGAGTTGGCTGGACGCCTGCCTGATAACGCACCAGATGCCTTGTATCTGTTGAATAGCCATCCTCAGGTGGACACCGTCCTCGAACAGGCGCTGATAGACTACGTCACCAGTTGCCGACCAATGCTGCAACGCGTTTCAACCCTCAGAGGTTTTCTTGCCGCCACGCTCGATACCCTGAGCGATACTCCTCATCCGCACTCATTGTTTACCGTAGCTGCGAGCTACGCTCGAGCAGGTCGCATCGACGATGCCGAGCGCTACGCTGTTCGAGCCAGAGAGCACTACACCCGCCACCAGGGGGCTTCTACGAATCAGTGGGCTCAACGGGGAGAGCGACGCTGTACGCGGCTGCTCGAATCGCTGTACGCCGGCACCGTCGTATCTCTCCAGGATGGCTGGCGCGCGGGCTCGGTCCGCGCCTTGGGTGTCGACATCCTGGATACCCCGACCGCGTGCTGAGAAGCACATTCGTGCTCTTGGCATTCACACCAAACCACCCCATGGGGTGTGTAAACGCCGTGCTCCGCGCATGTAGACCGACTCCTTCCCCACCGCTTCGAATAGCGTCGGGTATGACGCCCGGGAAACGCCAATGCCTATAGAGTGCTCACCATGATCGACGACCTGTGGTACAAGAATGCCGTCATCTACTGCTTGGACGTCGAGACGTTTCAAGATGGTAACGGGGATGGCGTGGGGGACTTCCGCGGACTGAAGCGGCGCTTGGACTATCTGGCAGGGTTGGGCGTCAACTGTCTGTGGTTGTTGCCCTTCTATCCGACTCCGAATCGCGACAACGGTTATGACATCACCGACTATTACGGGGTTGATCCGAGACTAGGGGATCTCGGCGACTTCGTCGCTTTCACACACTACGCCGCGTCGTGCGGTATGCGAGTGATCGTCGATCTGGTCGTCAATCACACCTCGGACCAGCATCCGTGGTTTCAGGCGGCCCGCTCAGACCCGAATAGTCCGTATCGGGACTACTACGTATGGTCGAAGAAGAAGCCGAAGAACAGTCACCAGGGCATGGTCTTCCCGGGAGTTCAAGAATCGATCTGGACGAAGGACAGCGCCGCCAACGCTTACTACCTTCACCGCTTTTTCAAGCACCAGCCGGACCTCAACGTGAGCAACCCGGCCGTGCGCGAAGAGATTTTCAAGATCATGGGGTTTTGGCTCCAGCTTGGGGTCAGTGGCTTTCGCGTCGACGCAGTGCCATTCCTGTTAGAGGAGGAAGGGACGAAGAAGACCCAACGTGATCCATTCCAGCTGTTGGACGAAATGCGCGCGTTCCTTTCTTGGAGAAAGGGAGACGCGATATTGCTGGCCGAGGCTAACGTCGAAATGAAGGACGTCAAGAGCTACTTCGGCGACGGCAATCGTTTTCAGCTCGTGTTCAACTTCCTCTTGAATCAGCAGCTGTTTGCCGCGTTGGTGACCGAGGACGCGCGCGGAGTCGTCAAAGTGCTCAAGAGCGCTCCCGAGCTTCCCGACCCTGCGCAGTGGGCGACATTCCTGCGCAATCACGACGAGCTAGATCTCGGGAGGCTGGACGAGGAACTCCGGCAGCGGGTCTTCGACGCGCTCGGTCCCAAACCGACCATGCAGCTTTACGAACGCGGTTTACGGCGGCGCTTGGCGCCCATGCTCGACGGAGATGCGCGTAAGCTGCGCTGCGTCTTCAGTCTGTTGTTTGCGTTGCCGGGCACGCCGGTCATCTGGTACGGCGACGAGATCGCGATGGGGGAACGACTGTCGCTCAAAGAACGGCAAGCGGTGCGCACGCCGATGCAGTGGTCCAGGGAACGACACGCTGGGTTTACGACCGCGGAAACGCCCGTGCGAGCACTCGTGGATGACGGACCGTTCTCGTATCAGCACGTCAACGTTGCCCAGCAGCGCAACGACACCGAGTCGGTGCTCAGCCACGTCGGACGGATGATCCGGCTGCGCAAGGAGTCACCGGAACTGGGGTGGAGCCGGGCAACGGTGTTGACGACGCGCAACAAATCTGTTCTCGCTTTGATGAGCAGCTGGCGCGAGAGCAGCATCGTTACCGTGCACCATTTTTCGAGCCACCCGTGCACGCTGCGTCTGAAGGTGTTCGAAGACCCGGCCGCCGCCGTACCGCTGATCGACGTGCTCTCGGACGAAGTGATCATGCCGGACGACGCAGGGCAGTACGAGCTCACGCTGCCGGCGTACGCATACCGCTGGCTACGGGTCGGTACCCACGACAGCACGGAACAGCGCACCCACAAGCCTGAGACCTAAGCCACTGTTAGCGCCAGCCTAGCGACGTCAGTACTCCGTCTCCCGGTCGTGAGCGTGAGCGACCCCCTCTCGTAGCTCGCGCGGCAATTGGTCAATGTCTACGATGACCTTGGCATCGTGCACCGCCTTGACGGCCGTTGGAGGCAGCGCCGTTGGGCCGAAGCCTTCGATGTAGACCCTGAGGTCTTCGGTGTCCGCGTCGAGCACGGTGCCGAAGGATTCCCCCTCCTCGCTCGGGAACAGTTGATCGCCAGGTTTCGCTCGCCGCAGCAGATTCATGTTTTCCGCATTCATGGTCCAAGCTTAAGCAACAGGCGTGCCAGTTGGGAACAGGCGCTCGCGCCTGGCCTGAACGGGGACATGACCAGGAGTGGGCGTTTCGTGCCGCCAGACGTCCACGGTCGTGGCAGCTCGTCACGCTACCGCCTCTGACGGGCGCGGCAGGTAATGGTTCAACGGACGAGTTACCCCGAGACATTAAATTTTGCCCGTGGGTCATCGGGCCGCCACGCGTCCTCTCGTACCAACGGCACGACCGTTCACCAATAGGTAGAGCCATGAGTCTCTAGCGTGTGCGCCGACGCGGTGTTAAGCATGCACGGATGCGCGCGTCACCGAAG
>CAZNZA010000088.1:19233-24017 GCA_964577325.1 uncultured Polyangiaceae bacterium | reverse complement strand
AAAGAAGGCGCGCGTAGTTTTGGTGGCTCGCAGTGCCGACGAACTCGAGACGGTGAAGCGAGAGATTGAAAGCGAGGGCGGTAGTGCGGCTACCTACGCGGCGGATGTGACGGTGCCGGAGCAGATGCAAGCGGCGGCGGAGCACACGGTGTCGCGCTTCGGCGGCATCGATACGTGGGTCAACAATGCCGGGGTGTCTATCTACGGCGCGCTCGAAGAAATTTCCCTCGCCGATCAGCGACGCGTCTTCGACGTGACCTTCTGGGGCATGGTTCACGGCACCCGCGCAGCCCTGCCCGTTTTGCGCGGTCGTGGTGGCACTTTGATCAACGTAGGGAGTGAAGTCTCTGTCATTCCTGCTCCGTTGCAGGGCCCCTACGTGGCCGCGAAGCACGCGCTCAAAGGCTGGACGGACGTACTGCGCATCGAGCTCGCCAAGGAGCAGGCTCCGGTTAACGTTAGTTTAGTTTTACCGGGGAGCATCGACACGCCTTTCTTCCACCACGCAAAGAACCTGACGGAACAAGAACCCGCGCCGCCGCCGCCAGTGTACGCGCCAGAGGTCGTGGCAGAGGCCATTCTGCATTGCGCAACCCACGTGGAGCGAGAACTCATCGTCGGCGGCGGAGCGCGCGCGATGATTGGAATGTACCAGGCCATGCCCGGCACCTCCGATCGCATAATCCGGCGTACGATGTTCGATGCGCAACAAACGGATGAAAACATCCGCGACGGCGGCCCTGATGGCAGCTTGTACGCCCCTAGCGGGCAGTCCCAGGTGCACGGCGGTTTCAACGGCCGCGGCGTGAGCGCGTATACGACTGCCGTGCAGCATCCTTGGATGACCTTGCTCGGCGGAGCGGCGCTGGGGATGATGGTGGCGGTCTCTCAATCGAGGAACGGTGAGGCACGATTCGAACACGTCTAGACTTCGCGGGTGGCAAGCTCGCACCACGTTGTCGTGCGGCGTTTTGCTCAGTGGATGCACCGGAGGATGCAGCCACGACCTGTTCGTGGCTCGTTTCAACGCCCTGCGGGGCGACAGCTATGCGCTCGACGGTCACAGTCGCCAGGTCAGCGATGCGGGGGTCGGCTGTCCCGAAGAGGACCTCGTCTACTATCCGGGTACACACATCCCGTTCTCGCCCCGGGCCCGAGTACATCCGGCGTTCGCCGGAAGGTTGGAGAAGTTTGAGCGCGTGGTCCTGCGCGTGGCCCACGAGTATTACGCTCGCGCACCGCGCCGCGTGGTAAACGCGGGTACCTATGTCTGCCGTACCGTTGCCCACCGTCCAGGGCGCCTGAGCGAGCACGCTCTGGGCAACGCCCTCGACGTCGTCGGCTTCGACTTCGGTGCGTGGCGTGCCGACGCTGAACCGACGGACGCAGGGGCGGCGCGCATGGCTCGACTCCCGCCGGCACTGAGAGCGCAACTGTCGGGGGTGCTACGAGTTCGGGTGCAGCCACATTGGGATGCTCGAGGGAACGAGCTGGAGCGAACGCATCGGGAATTTCTGCGCTCGCTCACCGAAGCGTTGCTCGATGAGGACGTCTTTCGAACGATGCTGGGTCCTTCCGATCCCGCACACGCGACCCACTTCCACCTCAGCATGACGCCGTGGAAGCACATCAACCTGTAGGTGTTGCGCTTCTCTCGGTAGGCGGAACGGTGCTATCAGTACTGAATCCATGATTCGCCGTGCTGCCCGCCATGATTGAACGCCAGCATCTTGCCATCCTGCGCGAGGTCGATCGCCGCGGCTCCATAACCGCGGCAGCTAAACATCTTCACTTGACGCAGCCTGCCCTCAGCCACGCCATGAAGAAGCTCGAGGGCCAACTCGGGGTCGCGCTCTGGGACCGCGACGGGCGGGGCGTTCGCTTGACGCAGGCTGGGCAATACCTGCTATCGGTAGCGACACGCCTGTTGCCCCAGCTCGAACACGCGGACGAGGTACTCCAACAGATGGGCCGTGGAGAGCGGGGCGTAGTGCGCATTGGGATGGAATGTCACCCCTGCACCCGTTGGCTCGTGCGTGTGGTGGAGCCGTACTTAGCCGCGTGCCCCCAGGTAGATGTGGATGTCAGGCAGCAGTTTCAGTTCGGGGGTATTGGCGCTTTGTTTAGCCACGAGATCGATCTGTTGATAACGCCGGATCCCCTGGACCGCCCGGGATTGAAGTTTGAGCCGGTATTTGCGTACGAACAAGTGCTAGTGGTGGCGGCATCGAGCCCTCTGGCGAGCAAGCCATATGTCAAGCCTGAGGACCTGAGCGATCAAGTGCTCTTGGTTTACCCTGTGTCGACCGATAGACTGGACATCTTCACACACTTTCTCGGGCCGTCGAACTGCAGTCCCAAGCGGCTTCATACGATGGAGGCCACCGACATCATGCTGCAAATGGTGGCCGCGGGACGCGGAGTCGCGGCGCTGCCGGGATGGCTTGTCGAGGAGTACCGGGAGCGTGTCGCTGTGCGCCCCGTGCGCTTGGGCAAGAACGGGTTGAAGAAGCAAATCTTCGTCGGCATGCGCAAGCAGGATGGGCGCATCGACTACATCGCAGCATTCCTGCGCCTAGCACGAAAGTCAGGCCACAGCCCGCCGACGACACCCAGAGGTCAGTAGGCGCAAATCAGCTTTCCTCGCGCAGCAACTCGAGGGGCCGCGACTCGGATATCTTGCGTCCCACGACTAGGCTCAACAGCACGTTGGCGCCTATCGTCGCGCCCGCCAGCATGAGAACGGACACGTAAGGAACGACGATCGGCACGTTGAACAGGCTGCCAAACAGGAAGCGATTGACGGCTTCAGCGAGCAACCAACCGCACACCGCGGCGAGCGCGGCCAAGGTCGAGTACTCTACCAGTAGGATGGCCCGCAACGTAGTCCGCCGTGCACCCAAGACCCTCAGTAGCATACCTTCCTTGAGACGAGCGTGCCGACCAGCTGCGACGGCCCCCGCCAAGATGACCCCACCCGTTACCAATGCCAACGACCCCAGTCCCCGAAAGACTAGTGCTACCCGATCCATGATCCCCACCACCGTCTGTGCGGCTTGGGTGACGTCGATCACCGTCAGGTTGGGGTATTTCATCGTCAAGCGGTCGCTCAGGGCGTGACGCCGAGCTTCCTCGGCTACCCGAAACGCCGCTACGTGGGTTCTTGGGGCGGCCTCGATCGCTCCCGGGGAAAGCACGATCATGGCGTTGGGCCGCACCGCTTCCCACTTGATCTCGCGGAAACTGGTCACGACCGCCTCGAAGGGTATGCCCTGGATGTCGAGCGTGAGTCTATCACCAAGGCTCACGTTCAGCGACTCGGCCAACTGTTGGTCGATGGACGCTTCCGGAATGGTTGGCTCGGCACTCCAAAAGGCGCCCTCCGTTACCGCTTCGGAGTCCATCAGGTGCGCGCGGTAAGATACCATGTACTCGCGCGTCCGCATGCGACTCTCCCACGTCCTATCGCCATCATCGCCGTCCATCCCTGTACTCGAGGTGACAGCCACGCCGTTGAGGGACTGGATGCGGGCGGAAATCATTGGGTGCAGTTCCAGGCCCGCCACGTGATCATCCGCCAAAAGATCGCGAAAACCCGCCGTTTGGTCGGGCTGAATGTCAATCACGAAGAGGTTCGGAAGCTCGTCGCGTCGCTCTATGGCCATGGCGCTTTGCAATGAGCGCTCGAGGATGAGCAGCGTACTGAGTAGCATCATGCCTAAGCCCAGCGCCACGAGTACACTCACCGTTTGATTGCCGGGGCGATGCAGGTTGGCCACTCCCTGGCGTACGGCGTAGGAGCGCGCGCGCTTCGACGCCTTCGTGGCAAGCCAGATGAGGACTTTGGCTAATGCCCATAGGAGGAGGGCGCTCACTGTGACGGCCCCAGTGAAGGCGGCACCGACCGTCCAAGAATCGCTCTCGGCAATGCTGATCACGAGTACTACGCCCAACGCCAGCACTAGCCCAATGCCGGCAATTACCCGCCAGTGGTACGCCGCACTGATGTCCACGTCCCGCCGCAGCACGCGCAACGGCGCTACCGCTGCGGTTCGCAGTACGGGAACCAACGTGAAAGCCATTGTCGCAATCACGCCCGCTGCCACGCCGTGGGCGACGCTGAGCGCGACGGCACCAAATCGCGGCGTCAACACCAAATCGACGGGCATCATGCCGTCCGACAGTCTCGCTAGGAGTGGCGCAAGCATGACGGGCGCTCCGCTACCCAAGATGCCTCCGACGAGACTCCCCACCCCGGCTATCCCCAGGGCCAGGACGAAGTAAACGAGGAACACGTCTCGCGGCGTAAACCCGATGCACCGTAGAACCGCAGCATGGTCGAGCTTGTCCTGCATGAACGAGCGCAGGGCAGACGCTATGCCCAACACACCAAGCAGCAGCGTCATCAAGCCGATGACGGTCAAGAACCGGCTCATCCTTCCCAAAAAGCGGCGCACGTTCCTCGCCGCGTCGTCAGACGTCCGTACGCGAACGCGGTGGGGGCGCACCTGGTCGGTGATGGCGTTCTTGACTTGGTCGGCGTTCATGGCCGGCGGCAATGCGAACAGCTGCTGATAGTCGACGCGACTCCCCGTTTGCAGCAGCCCCGTCGCGGAGAGGTAGCGTTCGTGCATGTAAACCGCTGGCGCAAGGGAGAATTCCGCACCAGGAGTGCCGGGTTGATTCACGAGCGCTGCAGCCAGCTTCGCGCGCCATTCACCGACGCGCACCGCTTGCCCTATCCGCAGCCCCAGTTGTCTCACAACTTGCGGGTCCGCGATCAC
>CAZNZA010000088.1:17364-19133 GCA_964577325.1 uncultured Polyangiaceae bacterium | reverse complement strand
ACGTTCGTCTGCTCGAGAGGCTGCCGTGAGGTCAACAGCAGGTCCGCACCAAGTATGGTTTGACCTTGCGCGGCGAAGCTATCGTTGACGGAATGGGTCAGGGTTCGAACTGCAGTGAGTGCGAAAACGCCCAGAGCTATTGCCAGCACGCAGAACGCCAAGCGCCCGCTACTGCGCCGCGTCTCCGCCAGTGCCAGGCGCAAAATGAGGCGGAGCTTCACTGCTCGTCCCATTCCCGTGCACGGGCTAGCTCGCTGTTGTCGCTCTCTGTACCACGCCCCAGACGGTGACCGCTTCGGTGCACCAGCACCTCCACCACACGACCATCGCGCAAGCGCAGCTCACGGTCGGCCCGCGCTGCCAGACCCGAGTCGTGCGTCACCAACACCAGGGTGGCTTCTCGGTTTACCTCCAGAAGTAGCCCTAGCGCTTGCTCGCCCGCCACGGAGTCGAGGTTGCCTGTGGGTTCATCCGCGAGAAGCAGCGCTGGTGGAGCCATCGAGGCACGCGCGATGGCCACACGCTGCATCTCACCACCCGACAACTGGGTGGGGTAGTGATCGAGTCGCGCCTCGAGGCCTACGCGTTGCAACAATGTGCGGGCTCGTGAGTCGGCATCGGACCGGCCTAGCAGCTCACCCACGACGCGTACGTTCTCGAGCGCCGTCAGCGTCGAAATGAGTTGGAAGTTTTGGAAGACGAAGCCGATGTGCCGGCCTCGAAAGGCGGACAAAGCATCTTCAGACATGTCGCTGATGTTGACGCCATCAATCGCCACACGCCCTCTCGAGGGACGGTCGAGTCCTGCGATCAAGGCCAGTAGCGTGCTTTTTCCGCTTCCGGATGGCCCGGTTATGGCCACGAATTCCCCTGACTGAATGGCGAAGTCGACGCCGTCGAGCACGGTCAGGCGCCGCTCCCCTTCTCCGTAGTCTCTCCCTAGTCCCTTCACCTCGACATGTCCGCGCATCAGGAGCCCACCTTGTGCCGGGGCCGCTGGACGGCAAGCGCATTCGGCGCGTTCAGTTTGAGGAGCTGTTGGACGGCCGATTGATCGGCATGTTGCCGCAACCCCAATGGCAACGGTGGCTGAGCGTGCTTAAAACGGCAGTCATGTTGTTGCGCACCCTAGCGCTCGTGTGCTTGTTCTCGAGCTTCGCGTGTACCAAGAGCGGTGCACAAAGCCAGCCAGAGGCTTCGACAACGGCTAGCCGCGGTGGCGCTGATGTAGCGCAGGCTCCCAGCGCCGAGCATGCACAGACCCCGACCATCGTGTTTCTTGGCGATAGCCTCACCGCAGGCCGAGGCTTGGACACCGCGGAAGCGCTACCGGCACTGCTCCAAGCCAAAGTCGACGAGGCAGGCTTGGGTTACAAGGTCATCAACGCGGGACGCTCCGGTGACACCACGGCAGGCGGGTTGGCTCGTCTCGCTTGGTATCTGCGCGACGGCGTCAACCCCCGCGTGTTGGTGATTGGTTTGGGCTCCAATGACGCCATGCGGGGTCTGGAACTCGCCGCCGTAGAAGATAACCTGCGACGCATCATCGACCAGGCCCGGCAGTTTAGGCCCGCGCTCGAAATTCTGCTTTGGGAGCTTCAGACGTTTCCGAACTTGGGTCCCGACTACGGTGGCGATTTCAAAAGCATGTTTGGCCGCGTGGCAAAGGAAAAGCACGTCACCCTCATACCCTTTCCTCTGAATGGCGTTGCGGGCACCCCACACTTGAATCAGAGCGACGGGGTGCATCCCAACGCAGAAGGTTCACG
>CAZNZA010000088.1:15764-17264 GCA_964577325.1 uncultured Polyangiaceae bacterium | reverse complement strand
GCACCCCACACTTGAATCAGAGCGACGGGGTGCATCCCAACGCAGAAGGTTCACGCATCGTGGCTGACAACGTATGGCGGGTTCTGCGCCCGGTTCTCTAGCAGGGTGCTGAAAAATGCTTTTCAGCAACCTGCTAGGGGCTGCGAGCGCAGCTTCGTCAAAATTCGAAGCTCCGCATCGGCATCGCGCTGGCGACGCCCCATATCCAACTACTCTCGCTTTGCGCTGCTGCCAGCTCCGACAGCTGTTCACGTCTCACTTCTACCGGGTGACGGGAGCCGCGGTCGAGTTCGAGCACGGTGGCGCAGCCGAGATCGCGCAGAATGGCAGCAATGGCGTCACTGCTATCGTGTTGCCCGACGGCAACCCAAACCCGGTCGTACTCCACGCAAATGCCGCCCCGCATGCTATGTCTTCCGCGCTGAGTCGCGTAGCGGGTAACCATATTCTCCGAAACCAACTCCGGCAATTGCACCAATACCCCTTTGTCGTGGGCAGCCAGATCTCGTCCGGAAGGCCATACTTCGATGCCTCCGTCGTCAGCGATGGCCAAGGTGCCGTAGGCTTTGTTCAGCGGGAGCGTGACGCGGCGTCCGAAAGCCATGCCGTAACGCAGCCGTGGCGTCGTGTGGCCCAGGCTGATCGCCAGCAACGGGTCCTTGCGCAAGGCTTCAGGCAGGCGACGCCGGGGCGTAGGTCGTCCCTCCAATAGCGGCTCGAGAGTACTGGCCGTCAGTGCAAACTTCAGCCGGTGCGGCTCCACGCGCAGCAAGCGAACGGGCAGCGTGCCGATCGATGTAGAGCTCTCCCACAGAGCCGTCCACTCGGAAGGTGCGGGTTGAGCCCCAACGCTCGCCACCCACTCGAGCCGCTGAGCGGGCTGTGAAAGCGTCTGCTGTGGGTCGGCGTGAGTGACGAAAAAGAAGCTATGAGACGAACCGGTGAGGGCATCTGAAGCGCGCAAACCCATTGCGGGATCGGCGAGACGCACACGGTGAGACTCGCCTTCGCTATTGGCGAAGCGCGTGTAAGCCAAACCTCCCTGTCCAGGATGTCTACCGAGATGAACGGCGTAACTGCAGCCGGCTTGGCGTAAGCCCCGAGCCAACGTGGCCAAAGACAGGGAAGGACCCCACGCATAGTAGAGATGTCCTGAGCTCGTGCGGCACAGCGCAGAGCGCTCGCAAGGCTCATCGTCCATCGGCGGGATGGACGCCCCCTCACGCTCCTCGCGCGAAGCAAAAGCCAACAACGGTACGTCGTGTTGATGAAACCCGACTATGTCTGGCGGTAATTCGCTACCGGCCCACATCTCCTGGCTCGAGCTTGTGGGCCAGGTACCGAGCCCGACCCAACCATCATCGCGGATGGCGACTGTTGCGGCCCCGCCGATGGGAGGTACGAGCGGGCGCCCGTTGCTCATCATACCCCCGTTGGAGTTTGCGTCGATGGCTCCATTGAAGACAGCGGCGACGCGCGAACGTAGGTCCGGGTCGGCTG
>CAZNZA010000088.1:4471-15664 GCA_964577325.1 uncultured Polyangiaceae bacterium | reverse complement strand
TCGATGGCTCCATTGAAGACAGCGGCGACGCGCGAACGTAGGTCCGGGTCGGCTGGCAACGTACCGCTACTCGGCGGGCCCAGACTCGGTGTCGGCGATGAGTAACCGGCCTCCACGCCTAAGCTCAGTCGCCGCATGTCGAGAGCGACGAGATGCAGCCGGGCGCTCGGATCGACGGCGTCGGTTCGTATAGAAGTGTACGCGAAAGGCGTATCGGTGAATGACGGCTCTGCCGCCTGGCTGGGATCATCGTCGACGCGCGTAGGCCGCCACTGCCCCTCGCCTGCTTGCGTCGGCTCCACCAACGCTGCCACGTCCTGGGGCGGCCAAACTGAGCCAGGCGCCGCAGCGGGTGGGGTCCCGGGTAACGGCCGCTGAACGGCGGAAGATTGCACGTTACTACCGGTCAGGCGCCGCGTCATCTCCCGCCATGGGCGCCACTGTCCCGCCCCGTAGCCCTGTCTGAAGACTCGGCGCACGAGCTCTTCACTCTGCTCCACCTTTGCTTCAGACAGCCGCACCTGGGCCGTTCCCCCCTCTTGCTCGCGGATCGAGATCGCACCTTCGGTGAGACGCAGTTCGAGGGGACGCGAGTAACTAAGCTCCAGGTGAACACGCCCAAGTCCGCGCCAATCTCCCGTTTCTCGATATGCGTTAACCGCGGCGAACCCGCGGTTGAACCACGTCAACGCCAGGTTTCGCTCTTGGCTGCCGCCCGCCTGCCTGACATCCAACGGACGGTCGAGTTCGAGCACCGTCACACCTTGTAGCTTGTCGTTTGCCTGAGACGGGAAGGCAGCGACCGTTTCCGTCATCGCCAACGGCCCTTCATCGCTCAGGGGTGTGCGGGTTAGGTTTCTCCACTGGTTCACCGCGAGAACGTGACCCTCCGGGCTTACGCGCGCGCGCACGCGATACACGTCGCGCGCGCCATCCACGCCTACGGACGCCAAGACGAACGCGCGGCGCCCGACCAAAGCGCCGACGATGGGGCCCGGGGTAGCCTCCCACTGAATGGACGCGGGGTCGACGACGAGGGCCGCTTGGGGGTCAGACGGCTCGCGCAGTACGCGCCCAATGAACGTCGCCACGCTGTGCACGTCCTGGCTTGCGGGCTGCTCCGTGGCGCAGCGATGGCCAAGCACGAACGCCACCACCGCCGCCAGCACTGGGATCCGGGAGCGTGCGTAGCGACCAAACACGTCGGCCCTCTAATCCATTGCAGACCCTGGGGGCAACCAACGCCGCTGCGGAGGACGCAATCCCGCGCACGCGCCAACCGTTCCACTTCACGCGCGTGCATCCCCGACCGTCAAGCGCGGCTTTCGATTGAAACTGATGCCAGTCCCCTGATAAGGCCTGATCGGCGTGGGAAAAAGCAATCTGACGGCGCGTTTGGCAACGGCGGGGATCGCCACGCCGGTACTTTTCGCCATTTTGTATTGGGGACCCGCGTGGGGATGGCTGCTCGTGACCCTGGTCGGCGTCGGCCTTGCCGGCTGGGAAGTGTTCGGCATGAGCCATCCGCGCGACCGAGTGGCGCGCGGTATGGGTGCGGCGCATGGCTTGATATTGAGCACCGCGGTTTACGTGTATACCGACGAGCCGCGCGTGCTCCTTTCGCTCCTCGTGGGGTCGGTCATCGTCGGGCTGCTGCTTCCGCTTTGGCGGCTGGGCGACATTGGTACGGCCGCTCTGCGAGTGTTCGCTGGGGTGGCCGCTCCGCTGTATGTCGCGTTGCTGACGAGCATCGCGCTCCTGCGCCGGGACATGGGAGAAGCCGGACCCGGCTACGTGCTGATGACCCTGATGTTCGCGTGGCTCGCGGACACCGGCGGCTATTTCGCCGGCCGTTTTCTCGGCCGGCACCGCCTGTATCCAGCGGTGAGCCCCAACAAGACCTGGGAGGGCTTTTTTGGAGCGCTGGCCGGTGCGCTGGTTGCCGCGCTGTTGGCGCACTTCATCTACTTGCCGTCACTACCTCTGACCCACGCCGTGTTACTGGCTCTGGTGGCAGGAAGTTTGGGACAGTTAGGAGATTTGGCAGAATCCTTGCTCAAGCGCTCGACGGCGGTAAAGGACTCGGGCAGCTTGCTTCCCGGCCACGGGGGAATGCTCGATCGCATCGACGCGCTGCTCGTCGTCGGACCTGTAGTCTGGCTCTACGCCGTCTGGTTCGGCTCACCACAGTGACGAGCCGAGGCCGCTTCTCACCGGACCGCCTGCGTGTTTGGCCATCCAACCAAAGGCGGCCAAATCGGAGTGCCACGGCCAATGTCCTTGCGAAAGCCCTCGGCGGACCGCTATAGGCTGGTCCTTCGCGCGCAGGGTGCGAGAAGAAGGAGGCGCTGGGGTGAACGAACTGGTCGAGTACCTATTGTCAAATCTACAGTTGGATTTCTCCGGCGATGTGTCTGCGGAAAAGGTCCGTGAATACCTGCGTGAGGACGACGGCCGTGAAGCACGGAGGGTGTTGGCGCGGGTTATCGAGGAAAACAGCGTCGACGATCTGCTGATCACGCTCGCAGATTGCCTCAAGGATCACATCCGTACCGGCATCACCGCGGACCACGTGCGCGATCAGCTGAACCTGTACACCGAAAGCTGAGCGCTGAGCGACACGTCGCTCTTACCGGGGGGCGGCTGTTTCAGTGTCTAACAGCCGTTTCAAACGGCGGAGTATGAGGGCGTCAAGCGGCCGTGGCCGACGACGGGGGTGGGAGCAGCTATGTCAGACGGCAGGGAGACCGTACCGTGGACGATGCTGCCAACTGCGTTGACACCTGTCGCGTGGGAGGCACACTACGCTAGTGAAAGGTCTTGCCGGAACGACAATCGAGTTGCCGAGTGGCGAACTCAGCGTGCTGAACTCGGTCGGTCGCGGAGGGTCCAGCGAAGTTTGGGCTGCCCGTCGCGGTAAAGCTCGTTATGCGCTCAAGGTCGCGACGCCTGGCGCGGAATCGTTCGTCGCCTCGGAGGGGGAGCGTCTGGCGCTGGCGTGTTCACGCCACCTACCCCTTTTAGTCGAAGCCGGCGTACTCTCAGCCGCGACCTTGGGCCGCAAAGCAGGAGCACCAGCGCCCTATTTACTGCTGTCCTGGGTTGGGGAGGAGAGCCTCGCGGACGTGTTGAAGCAGGGTCTGAGTGACCCTGAGCGCCATGACCTAGCGCGGTCCGTGGCGCGGGATGTGGGTGCAGCCCTGGCCGACTTGCACGAATCAGGAGTGGCTCATGGTGATGTGAAGCCTGACAACGTGCTTGTCGAACGGGTCGCCGCAGACGACCTTGGCTTCCGCTGCACGCTCATCGACCTGGGACTGGCGGGACTTGCCGATACCGACCAGCTCACGGGCGCCACGCTGCGCTACCTTCCTCCCGAGTATAGGTTCGGGTCCGGCACCACGGCCACCGATGCGCGCAGCCGAGACGTTTGGGCGCTCGGGCTGACGTTACTCGAGATCTTTGGTCCCCAAAGCGACCCTTCGACGCCCACCGTCACCGCGCTAACGAACGACCTGAAACCACTCGTGGGTGCACTGCTGGCGCCCAGCGCGAATGCGCGACCGCGACCTCGATGGCTGGCTCAACAAGTCGGCTATCGCTCCACGAGCCAGGATCGCCAGCTAGCGATCAGGCGGTGTTACCTTGCGGCGCAGCGTTCGTTCTTGGCACAAGTCGCGCGTGGAGCCGACTATCAGATTTCGATCGCAGGCACGCCGGCTAGGTGGCTCCACGAGGCGTGTCGCGTTCTGTCGTCCCTGGCGACGCTCCCAACGACCACTCCACACGCGCCCCTAGCGACGGCTGATCCCCTGCCAGCCGAGCACCAACGACAGTTCGTGGTCGGTCTTTGCGGTTTGGCCGGCATCGATCTGCCGCCCCTCCCCTTCCGCGACGATGAACAGCTCATCGAACGGCTGATGGAGGCCACCCGCTACCATGCTCTAGAAGGCGTATCGTTGGCAACGCTTCTGGCCAATGACTCCAGCGCCGTGGAACTCCGCCGGGTTAACGCACCGACCACGGCTGCCGACTTGGCGTTGGAACTCGGTGGGGAGCGTCCCACGGAGCAGGTGCTGGAGTTGGCCGAGAAAGCGGTCTTCGACGGCGAAGCGAGCTTGGCCTTTACGTTGAGACTTGCTGGCTGCCTGAAGCGACTGGGGGAATTGGGGCGGGCGCAAGCCGTACTGCTCACCCGGTCGGAACCAGAAGCGACGCTCGAGAGGATGGGCGTGTTGGCCCGCTCAGGCGCCGTGGACGCGGCATTGGAGCAAACCCAAGCTCTACTGCAACAGGGCGTCCTGAACCCCGCGTCGCGTGCCGCGGCCGGCGCACTGCTTGCCCGCCTGCATCTAACGCGCGGTGATTCTGACCATGCGATAGCTGCAGTCCATGAACAGCTCGAAATAGCTGAAGTGCTCGAAGCCAAAGCCAGCATTGCTTTGGTCCGCGGCGAGCTAGAAAGTGCCGAGGCTTGGTTGGCCCGCGCTCGGGCTGTGACTGAGCACGCGGAACAACAAGCGCGCGTCGAGTCTCTCGGCGCGCATCTCGCTCACCAACGAGGCGACCACCAACGTGCGCTCGCCGGTTACCAGCGTGCAGCTGAGTACGCGGCTCGAGCCGGCGCCGTGGTGGAGGAAGCCACGTACCTGGTGGGCGTAGCGAGCACCGCAGCACATTTGGCACAAAGTGAACAGGCTTTGAACGCGGCCCGACGTGCAGAAACGTTGTTCGAGTTTTTGAACAATCCGGCCGCCTCGGCGCGAGCGGCACTCAGCCGAGCCAGCACGCTGAGCGTGCTTGGTGCGCGAGTAGAAGGTTCGAGTGCCGCTTTCGAAGCCATTGCCCGTGCACACTCCGCCGGTGATGCGCGCTGTGAGGCCTACGCACATCTCGTTCTGTGCGAACAGGAACCGATAGCGGTCGCGGTCGAGCACGTGGACGCGGCGCAACACTTGCTACACCCGTTGCGCAACGCCGACCGGCTGCGCCTCGCTGCAGCTCGACTGCGCCTGACGGGGCTTTCGCTCGATGCGCGTTCGGTCAACGATGCGCTTGCCCTGGCAGAGCCTGACGTCGAAGTGCGGCTCGAGTGGTGGCGCGCGCGGGCCGGGGAGCTCGTGCACGCAACGACGCTCGATGGCGAGGCAGCCCGGCCTGTGCTGGAGGCGCTTCAAGCGCTAGCGCGCAGCGGTGGGCCAGTGGAAGCAGTAGGCCGGGCGTTCGCTGTAGGCGCTGAACTTGCTGCGCGCAGTGGCGACGGTGAGCTTTGTTTGCGTTTCACCGCCCTGGCACGCGCCGCCCATGAGCGCATCGTGCAACATGCTCCCTCGGGCCTCAAACTCGCGGCGCGCCAAGTGGAATGGGCGGCGTGGCTCGTGCGCCAGAGCTCCCCGAGCGTGCTGCACAGCGAACAGATCAGTGAGGTGGAAAGGCTAGTAAGAACGCTGGCCGATCGCAGCCGACTGCGCCCAATCCTTGACCGGACGTTGGATGCGTTGGTGCGCTGGACGGGCGTGGAACGTGGCCTGCTGCTATTGAAAGCTCCCGAAGGACGGCTCGTGCCCCGCGCGGCGCGTAATCTCGCGCGGCGCGATCTCAGCATGCAACAGCTCGAGTTGAGCCGCAGCTTGGCGCAGCGTGCCCTCGAAAGCGGCGATTGCGTAGTGGCCGTGGACGCGAGCGGCGAGCTCGCGGCCGTTCATCATAGTGTTCATGCATTGCGGCTCAGGAGCGTACTTGCGGTCCCCCTGATCGCTCATGGCGACACGCTTGGCGTCGTTTATCTGGATGATCGTGTACGACGCGGTGCGTTCGGCGAGGCGGAGCTTTCGTGGGTGCGTCTAGTGGCAAGCATAGCGTCCGTAGCCATCGCCGATGCCCGGGATCAGACGCTGCTACGCCGAGCTGTGCGTCGGGCCGAGCGCGCCGAGCGGCAAACGTCGGAGCGCCTTTCCCGAACGGCGAATGAACTATCTCAGGCCAAGGCAGCGCTCCACGCTCAGAGATCTTCCGGTGCCATGTACCCTATGCTCGTGGGCACCTCAGCGGGTATGGCAGCTTTGAAACGTCTGCTCGATCGTGTGGCAGACTCTGATGTTCCCGTGTTACTTGCCGGTGAGTCCGGCACGGGCAAGGAACTCGTTGCGCGCGCTATTCATGGGGCAGGTACACGCAAGGACGAGGCATTCGTGTCGGAGAACTGCTCTGCTATCCCCGAGTCATTGTTGGAAACGACGCTGTTCGGGCACCAGAAGGGCGCCTTCACCGGTGCAACACACAATCATGCGGGATTGTTCGAGCTGGCTCACCAGGGCACGCTGTTCCTCGATGAAGTCGGTGAGATGAGCCTACCCATGCAAGCCAAGCTGTTGCGCGTGCTGGAGAGCGGCGAGCTGCGGCGCGTAGGCGGTGAACGGAGCATCCAAGTCAATGTAAGAATCCTTGGGGCTAGCCACAAGGACATCGCTCGCCTGGTAGAGCAGGGCAAGTTCCGCGAAGACCTATACTATAGACTCAACGTCGTCACCTTGAGAGTACCGGCTTTACGCGAACGCTCGGAAGACATCCCTGAGCTCGTCGCACACTTCCTCGCCAAGCACAGTCAGAGTGGGGATACGGCCATGACCCCTGCAGCCCTGGCGGCACTCCAGCACTACCATTGGCCAGGCAACGTTCGACAGCTCGAAAACGAGATACGCCGCGCGCTCGTGCTGTGTGATGGCCATATCGGGATGGAGCATCTGTCAGAAGCGATCGCAGGTTCAACTGCAGCGCTGCATCCCTCCGCCTCCTCCCTCAGCTTGCGACAGCACGTGGACCGGCTCGAGGCGCGCCTGATCGAGCAGGCGTTGCGTGATACGCAGGGCAACCAAACTCGCGCTGCAGAAGTGCTCGGGATTTCTCGCTTCGGTCTGCAAAAGATGCTCAAGCGCCTGAATATCGAGCTCCTGCAGTAGCCAACAAACCTATGGCACAATGCATTGGCGTTAATTAAGGTGAGCGTTTCCGTGGCCTCGCGCAAACCTGCTCTCATACCAGACGCGACTGAGCGTGTGTACGCGCGGCCAGTTCTCAAGTGGGCAGGAGGCAAAGGCCGTCTGCTGCGACCGATCTTGGAACGCCTGCCGGCCCGCATCGACACCTACTACGAACCGTTCGTCGGCAGCGGCGCCGTGTTCTTTGCTCTAGCTTCCGAAAAGCGCTTTCAGAGAGCCGTGTTGAGCGACCAGAATCCGGAGCTGATTGACGTTTATCGAGCGCTGAAGCGAGACGTCGATGCCGTCATCAAAGCCCTTCAATGCCATCGCTACGAGCGCGACGCCTTTTATGAGGTCCGAGCTCAAGATCCGGCATCTCTAACCCTCGCCGAACGAGCCGCCCGCACCATCTATCTCAACAAGACAGGCTTCAACGGGTTGTACCGTGTCAACCGCTCGGGTCAATTCAACGTACCGTTCGGACGTTACAAGGCACCCAAGCTTTGCGACGAGCCACGCTTACGGCGGGCGGCTCAGCTTCTGACAACGGTCACACTCGAGGTGCAGGACTTCGAGCGCGCTTGCTTGGATGCAAGCGTGGGTGACGCTGTTTACTTCGACCCCCCCTACGTACCGCTGTCCAAGACGTCCAGCTTTACGGCCTATCATCATGAGGCGTTCGACGAGGAGGCGCACCACCGCCTAGCGAAATTGTTCGCGCGTCTCACTCGGCAGAAGGTAGCGGCGGTCTTGTCCAACTCCGATACTCCTGTCACCAGAGCCCTGTATAGCCGCTGGAAGCCTGAGAAGATCATGGTCACCCGTCCCATCAACTCCAAGTCGACGCATCGCGGCAACGTGGCTGAGATCCTAGTGACGTACCGCCCGCGTGTTAGTAAAGCGTAGCAACCTCGACTCAACCGGCACGAACAATCGCAGGCCCCGAGTCGGCACCACGTCCAGCCGAAGCTAAAACTACGCGGTTGCGTCCGGCGTGCTTGGCTGCGTACAAGGCCTCGTCAGCCCCGCTCAAAAGACTCACCAGTTCCACGTTCGACTGCAGTCTGTCCCACGCCCATAGCTCAGCACCGACGCTCACTGTCGCCCGCGCTTCACCAACCTCCGTTGGGACGCGCAACTTCTCGATCTTGCGACGCAAACGTTCGAGGACGAGCATCAACCCGGGAGCAGTAGACTGCGGAAGGACGACGACGATTTCCTCGCCTCCGTAGCGTCCCACGACGTCGGTTGCGCGAACGCTCTGTTGTAAAGCCTCGGCAATGGCCCGTAGTACTTGGTCGCCGCCTGCGTGACCGAAGGTATCGTTGACCGCCTTGAAATGGTCAACGTCGATCATGGCCACGCCCAACGCTTCTCGATGGCGGATGGCGCGCATCACTTCCGCACTCGCTCGACGGGTGAGTTCGCCTCGATTGAGGAGGCGAGTGAGTGGATCGATGGTGGCTAGTTGTCGCAATTCGGTTTCCTCCTTCTGCAGACGAAACTGGCGGTCAACGCGCGCGAGCAGCTCTTCCACGAAGAACGGCTTGACGACGAAGTCAGCCGCTCCCACATGGAACGCGCGGGTGAACTGACGACGACCGTCCACCTGCGTGCTAGCGACGATCCGCGTTCTGCGTTCGACGTCTAGCGCACGCAACTGTTCGATGACCCGTTGACTGCCTTGGTCTGGCAGCTGAAAGTCGAGCAATAGCAAATCACAACGCTCTTCAACCAAAGCGCCTATCAATGCGTCGACCGATGTAAACCCTTGGTGCTGATACCCGTGCTTCGTGAACATGTCCTGCATGCGGGCCACCGTCGCTGCGTCTTGATCGATCGAATAGATGCTTCGAGCGCGGTTCTCTGCCTGAGCGCGAAATAGCGACTCCGCCAGTTGACGAAGCGTGCCAGGAGAAAAGGGCTTGATGAAATAGTCGACCGCTCCCGATTCGAACGCTTGTAGTCGCGCAGCGTCCGACTCCAGTCCGGACACCATGATGATCGGTATGCCTGAAGTAGCCTCGTTCGCGGTCAGCGCTCGACATACGGCGTGCCCGTCGAGCCTAGGCATTTCCAGGTCTAGCGTGATGAGGTCCGGGCGCCGCTCGTTCACCGCCTGCAGGGCTTCGATGCCGTCAGCAGCCTCGGCAATGGTCACAGCCATGCCTTCGAACTCCTTGCGCACCAAGTGCCGGAGCACCGGGGTGTCATCGACGATCAGGATGTGCGGGCAACGTTCGGACATGACCGGTTCAGCTCCCGGATCGGCACGAAAGCCGGATCCTGTAACCCCTCGTGGGTCGGTGAACACAGAGGCCCAGGTGCAAGGTTTGCGTCTCAATGAGCCGCACCTAATCCGCCGGACCTGCCGCAGACCTTTCCAAGCGCTCAACGAGCGCCCGCATCCCATTCAGGTTTGCAGCGATGTGCTCGATGGGGTGCCCTAAACGCCGCGCATTCTCGCCCAGCAGGTCGAGGGCATCTCGTGCTCTGTCGAAAGAAGTCAGCGCTTCAGGCTGAGCGAAAACCTGATCGACGAGCTGCTTGGGATCCAAGAAACCATCATCGCTCTGGCTTTGCACCGATTCGGCGACGAAGCAGGACAGTACGGCGCGCGGCAGCTGCTGTAAGCAGGTGACGGTACGATACTCGTCCGGCTCCACCCCGTGCTGCACACACAATGGAAAGCCCTCCCCCTGCCAAGCTAGAATGCCTCCGGTGACGTGAAGGACGCCGCGCACTGCTGCATTTTGGAGAGCAGTGACGATAGCTTCACTCCGACGACCGGAGAGACACACCAGAGCAATCAAGTCGTGCTGCTCGAGCAACGTTTGCCAGGGTAAGTGACGAGCCGACACAGGGTCCATGGGGACGGATCGCGAACCCGGTATGAAGCCGGGCTCCGCGGCGCGCTCATGCCGAGGACGAATGTCCCAAATCGGAATGCGACCTGAGATCGCCAGGTGAATCGGATGGATCTCCGTCTCGAGGGGCCTCGGGCGTCCACTGCCGATGGGCTTCGGCGGCGGGCCCAGTGATCGCATGGCAGAAGTCACGGCAGGTGTCGTCTCACAGATTGTGGTTAATGGCTAGCGGGTCCACCTACTGCAGTGAACTCTCGACTGCGCCGGCTCAGTTCGTCGCGTGAACGACGCAACTTGTGTCGCACGATGTCGTAGTGGGATACCAAGCGTCGGGTACGGCTAAGCAGACGTTGCACGCTCTCCACCACGTCACTCGCCTGCTCTGGGGCACACACGTACTGGTCCAGTCCGACGTCGTTGACGCACTTCTGCAGCAGCTCGTAGTTCCCTCTGCCCAGCACCAGCATGCGGCTTACTTCCGCCGAAGAGGCTAAGACCTGGAGCAGCGTCTCCTCGACGAGCACGTTGATGCCGCCGAAAAGGACTACCCAAGGCGGTGTGATGCGTCCGGAGGCAAGTTCTTCCAAAGCCAGCTCCCGATCCGCCTCACCCAGACGTCGTACCTCGAAGCTCTGACTCAGAAGGTTCAAGGCTTCGGCCACTGCGGGGGAATCGAAAGTGGGGTCGCCATCGATGACCCATATCGTTTCAGGGCGCGTAGATAGGAGGTCGTTGCGAGCCGGTGGCAGTTTCATGTCGGCCTTGTCCACCCGACGTCCAGCCAGGTAGCGGTCCCGCGTCGCTTCTTGCGGCGCGTTTCCCCACTCGATGGTGGCAATGGCGCTGAGCATTGATTCGGCACTCGTGAAGCGGGCGCGGGGCTCTGCGGCCAGAGCTGTGCGCAAGAACGCGTCCAATGCAGCATTGCCGGTGAGGGGCGGCGCTGCCTTGCTAGGTGCCTCACCGAAGAGACAGAACGCTAACATTGCCCCTACACCGTACAGGTCGGCGCTGGCTTCGACCTCGCCATCGAGCTGTTCAGGAGCGCAGAACACCTCTTCTTCTTCACGCCTTACCGTTGCGTTGGAGGGCCAGTAGCCGAGCACCTTCGCCGTCTCTCCGATGATGGGCCCATGCTGCACCAGAAGGACGTGGTCGGGGCGCAAACGACCGTGGACCACGCCCTGCTCGTGGGCGTCGCGCAGTGATTGAAGCACCTCCACGCAGATGCGTAGGGCGCGTGCTGCTGGTAAGGCGCCTTCCTTCTCCACCACTTCCCGCAGGTTGTGGCCCGTAACATGCTCGCGCACGACGTACGTCACCGGCACCGGCTGCTTGACACTGCC
>CAZNZA010000088.1:0-4371 GCA_964577325.1 uncultured Polyangiaceae bacterium | reverse complement strand
ACAGTGGTCAACGGCACGGGGGCTTCGCTAGAGGCGGGCGACATCGCTGCCCGTTCCCCACTACTGCTCCCGGCGTCGGCGCTCGAGCTCGCGGCGACGGGACGCGACGTGCGTCTCTGCTCCTCCGGCAATACGGCGCGCGCCCGTTTGACCGAGTCCGAGATCGTCGCCCCATCACTGAGTGCCTTCACTTTCTCTTCGATCACTGCGCGCCGACGCGCCCGCTGCGAGTCGAACGAGCGGGACAAGAAAGCACCAAGTTCGCGGCGAGAAAAGACTCCGCCGCTGCTGTCAGCGTAGTCCTCGAACGCTGCCTGGAGTTCCAGCGCCGTAGCGAATCGGTCGCTTGCGGCGGCTGATAAGCAGCGATTGCAAATGGCGACCAAGTCCGAGGGTGGCGCATTCAATCCGACTGGGCGAGGCACGAGGCGTGGAATGTTGCCGGCTTTCAAGCGCTCCAAGATTTCAGCGTCGGCCAACCCCTCCCACAGTCGTCGTCCTGACAGTGCGGAATAGAGCATGACACCGACGGAAAACACGTCAGCTCGACGATCGATCGGCAAGCTCAGTGCCTGCTCCGGAGCCATGTAGTTCAACTTACCCTTGACGACGTTGACATCGGATTCGGTGCTGTTTCCTGCAGCTTTGGCTATCCCGAAGTCCACGACCTTGACGTGACCGGTGTAGGTTACGAATACGTTCTGTGGACTCACGTCGCAGTGGACGACGCCGAGTTCGCTGCCGTCGAGATCGCGCAGTTCGTGAGCGTGATGCAGCCCAGCGCACACGTCAATCAACACCGCTACCAGCGCTTCCAAGGGGACTGGACCCTGCCGCTGGATGGCGTCCAGCGGTTGTCCGTCCAGATACTCCATGACCATGAACAGCTCATCGCCCTGCTCAGCCACCTCGAGCGTCTGCACCGTGTTGGGGTGGTTGAGCTTCGCTGCTAGGCGCGCCTCGTCCAGAAACATGTTGCGCACACGCTCGTTGCCGAACATCTCGGGGCGCAGTTGTTTCACGACCACGAGTTTACGAAAATCGTTAGCACCGGTGCTCACCGCGAGCCAAACACGAGCCATCCCTCCGCGCCCGAGCTCGAGCAAGCGGTGCAGGCTTCCTATCTCAGTCATCATCAACCCCAATCAAAAAACGAGGCTCATGCTCGCGCGCCTCGACGTCTCGACGAAGGAGGTGACGCCGGCGTACTGAACGTTCGGGAGGTCTACGATGTCGCGCTTCTGGATACCCATGATGCCCATGCTCATCGAGCAGACGGTAAAGGTCACGTTTTGCTCCACAGCAACGCCCATGAGCTCCTGCAGCGTCAAAACGTTATTCTTTCGCATAAAGTATTGCATCATACCCTTACCCATTCCGCCCATGTGCATCTTGCTCATCTTCTGGCGTTGAGGGCCGCGCGGCATCATCCACTGCATCATCTTTTGAAGGAGACTTACCTTCTCCTTGGGCACGTCCCGCCTCGGCTTCTCCCCGCGCAGCAGATTCACGCCCCAGAACGAAAAGAAGACATTCACCTCCATACCCTGCGCCGCGGAAGTGGTTGCAACCATCATGGCCGCCATCAAGCTCTCGAAGTCGTTCTTGATGATCAGTATGGAGCAGAGGTTCTCTCGTGGCGTGACATCCGCTTCCGCATCGGAATTGGAAGACAGCGCCGTCTGCCCCGCCGCCAAGGCTAAGCTCGTGCTTCGGGAGTGGACAGCAGCAAGTGGCTGGGCAAGATTTGCCGACGACGAGGCACCCGTGTCGCTGAGGGGACCGAAGCCCGTTACAATGGGTTGCCCCGTGAATCGCAGGTCAGCGACTGTAGTGGTGCCATTGCGGTTGAGCGACAGCACTTCAACGCGGCTAGCAAGCGCCCAGGTCATGCAGTCGGTCACGAACGACGGCTGGTCGGCAAGCACGGTAACGACCGTGCCAGCTCGGGTCGAAGCCAATAGCTTGGACAGGTGTGCGACGGGTGCCGTTGCCGGTAGTCCTCGCAAGTCAACGGTAGCCGCTTCCTCGCTGCTGTCAGCCATCGACGCGTTCGGCGCCGCAACCGTGCTTTGCGGCACCTCTTGGGAGGCAGGCGGCACTGCCGCCTGGACTCCTTCTGAGGGAGTGGCTCGCTCTGCGCCATTGAGCGCCACCAGAGCCTCGTAGTAACCTGCGTTCTGCTCTAGAGCAACCAGGGTCGCCTTGGCCGACTTGCACCAGGCTTTGAGGTCGGTGGGAAAGTCGCTATCGGTGGCGGTGATGTCCAGAAACGCGGGCTGCTTGCGAAAGAGCTGGGCTTTCTTGGCAATTGCCAAAATCGGCGCGGGGCACTGCATGCCTCGGCAGTCCACGGCTTCCCGCGGCACGATGTTGCTGAACCCTGCAGGCGAGACTGTCGCTATGGGCTCCGGCTTCTCGACGGCTGGAGGTCGAACGGTGGAGGCCGCTTCTTTGAGACGCGACCCACTCGTGGGAGTCCTTTCATCGGCGATGTTTACACCGATGTGAGCAACGAAGATGCCGTCCTGTTCCGCAATGTGAATCAGCTGGTTCTTAGATGCTCGACACCAAGCTTTGAGATCCTGAGGAAAGTCCGCGTCATCAACGATGATCTCCAGAACCGCTGGTTGCTTTCCCATCGTACGCGCCGCTTTGGAAAGCTCGAGGATAGGCGCGGGACACTGCATACCCCGACAGTCCAAAGTCTTCGAGGGTTCGGGGGCAAAAAGCGAGACTTGCTCGGCTGCAGTCATGATGAATCCTTTACTTGTTCCTGTTGTCAACGTTGAAGCACTGCTGAAGGCTCAGGATGTCCTCTTGGGCATCTCGCACGGCCAGACGCAAACCGTCGTAGTGGACGCGAACGTGGCGAACGCGCTCGATCATACGGTGCGTCATGATGACGAGTTCATCCGCGTCTGAACCAAGGCACAGCTGAGCATCTAACCCGCTCGAATTGATGGTCGTCGTCAGCAAGTCGAGGTTTTCGTGAGTAGAGACGAGCATTCTCGAGGTTTCACCATGTTGGCTTGCTTCAGCGAGTAGCGGCTCCTCGAGCAACGCGTGGAGGTCGCCAAACACGATGACCCAAGGCAACTCCGCGGCTGTAAGGGAGGCACACTTTTGCTCGCGTTCACTCGAATCAAGCACCAAAACGTCGTAGCTCTGACGGAGTCGTTCGACAGCCAGTTGCACTTGGTCTTGATCGAGTCCGGGATCTCCCGCGCAAAACCAGACACTTGGCTTGCCCACCGAAAGCAAGGGCACCCCGTCGTCGTTGGCGGCTACTCCTCGAAATGGAACTGAATGTAGCGGCATGTCTGCGCCAGGAGACGTCATATCCACCGTGTCTAGAGTCTCCTGCGGTCCCTGTACCCGCGTACCTTCGAAAGCGCCAAAGTGGGCAATGGATGCGACGTCCAGCGATAACAGCGCGTCAGCGAAGTCCCCCGCGTTGGAGTAGCGTTCGGCGGGGTTGGTACGCAAAGCACGCTCGATGACCTCGGCAACTCCAACCGGTGTGGGCACTAAGCTCGAAAGCGGCGCCGCCAGGCCATCGGCTCCCCATCGCGGCACTGCGCCAGAAATGGCCTCGAACAGCAGGCATCCGAGCGAGAAAATGTCTGACGCGGGCGTCGGCGCTTGTCCTTCATGCACCTCTGGTGCGGCGTAGCGCGGCGTTGCTCGCAATCGCACAGCGCCGGTTCCCGAACGAGGGGGTGTCACCCCTCGAGCACATCCGAAGTCCAGAAGCACGCTGCGCTCGAGTTCATCTGCACGCAGCACTGTAACTACGTTGTCGGGTTTGACATCGCCATGCACGAGACCATGTCGATGAACTTCGGATAGGGCAGCCAGCAATTGCAGCGCAAGCCGTATCGTGGTGAACGGACCCAGTCGGCGATGCGTCCTCAGCAAATGCGAGAGCGTATGGCCTTCGACATACTCCATCGTCAAAAACGGAATCGGTGCCTGAGTCACCGGTAGAATTCCCCGTTCGAAGAGCAGCGGAAGGTGAGGTGAAGCAAAGAGACTCAGTGCCTCGGCTTCAGCCTCTATCTCTGCCGGCCGCGTCCCCAGCTTGATTGCCGCGGGAATGTCTAGCATGGCGTGTGTGGCGCGGTAGATAACCGCCGACGGCGATTCGTGCAGGACGCGTTCGATGCGATAGCGTCCCACCATGTCGCCGGCTCGAAGCATCAGGTGAGGGAGCGCCTTTCTGAGGGGAGCAGACATCTGATCCTCTAAGCGACCCGTTCCGGAATTCCATTGAGGGAAATCGGCACGACTTCATTAAAGACTTCGTCGTCCCCTCCGATGCGCTCGAGACGGAACGCAGAGAGGTGTCGTTCTGAATCGTTTCGAGGC
>CAZNZA010000087.1:22623-24356 GCA_964577325.1 uncultured Polyangiaceae bacterium | reverse complement strand
GGCGTCATGCCATTCCAGTGCCAATTGCTGTGCCTGCTCGGCGCCAATTTCGACCTTCACCTCGAGTCCTGAACTCGAGCGATGCACTTCTCACTCAGGCAGACGTAGCCGACGATCGCCTCTTCTAGGCTGGGTTGACACGAATGCTGCGCGACGCTGCATTCGCTTTCGAAAAACTCAGCGCAATAGGTCGCTGCGGGCCCTTCACTGAGTTGCGCTTCGAACGTGTTCACATATGCCGCGCTGGCAACTATGCTGGGAGAACACGACGGCCAGCAGTGGGTCGGTGCCTCGCGTTCAACGCAGTCCGCATCGACCTCGCAGACTCGTTCGACTGAGAGCGCTTCGGTTGTCGCGACCTGAGCCCGCAGTCCTAGATCCTGACACTCCTCGAACGTCAAGGCGTTGGGTGACGCCGCGGTGGATGCATCAGCTGGTGCATCACTACAGACAACATTGGCTGGGTCGACGCATGCACCTACCGCATTGCATACGAGCGGCTCCAACGGATTGACGCAATCAGAGGAAGAGGGGTCGCAAAGTTTGCAAGGGTCGCCGCAGACTGAGTTTGCACAGGGAACGAAAGGAGGGGGCGCTAACCCGTTCCCTGCATCGTCTCCGGCTTGGAGCGATGGCTCCTCTTCTAGCCTCTCGGCTCCGCAAGACGCAGCCCCACAAGCCACGACTAGGGTCAAAACCCTGCCAAGGATCCGATCGCGCATACCCAAGTACCTAACACGAGCTAGTAGCCTAGTGGCACGAGCATCGGCAGGCGTTCGGAGCGTGAGCAGCACCGACGCCGGGGTGAAGCCGTCGCGGGATTGGCCCGAAAAGCCACGCGATCCGGGAGCACAAAGGGTTCCGCTTAGCGGGAAATTTCCGCGGGTCGATGAGGTCGAGTACCGCCCGGTGACGTGTGGGCATCGATCCTCACCGTCTGATCGTAAAAAGGCACCGCGGCGCCGCATCGCCGTGGTCGACGCCCGGGCAGGGTCGACGAGGCTCCCCTTTACCTCGTAGGCTGCACCTACATCCCAGACTACGTTCGACGCGCCTGCTTTCGAGGCGGCGCTCCCCGATTCAGGCACCCACTACTTTCTTCGAGCAGCGGAAAAGCTTCATGCGAAATCACTCACTTGCCTTTCTTTGTGCGGCTTCGGTCTTTTCCCTCGCCTGCTCCAGTCGGGATACGCCTCACGATGGGGAGCCCGCGACCACGAGCTCGCTTGGGGGCATGCAGCCTGACCTCGGGCCTACGACACCCGTCTCGCCAGGCGCTCCGACCCAAGGAACGGTGACGCCCACGACCGGAGCCCCGTCGAACCAGCCGTCGACGACGCCCTCCCAATCCGTTTCGCCAACGACGGGCAATGACGACACGGAAACGTCGCTCGAGGATACGGCAACGTCCGACGATGCGGCGCCCAACGACGAGACGTCGACGACGGACGACGACACCACCAACCCAAGCATGGACACGACCGACACCGATGACGAGATGACTTCGTCGGAGCCGAACAGTTCGATGGAACCGCCCGGGGAAGCGTGCACGGACAATCCCGACCCGATGCACACGTGTCAGGTGCGCAAGGAGTGGGGAAATTGCGAAGAGCAGTGGATGATAGACAACGACTACTGCAACCGCACGTGTGGGCGCTGCGACGGCGAACCCAGCGATCCGGTGAGTCCCAACCCCGTCAATCCCACCCCCAATGAGCCGTCCCCTGACAACC
>CAZNZA010000087.1:19330-22523 GCA_964577325.1 uncultured Polyangiaceae bacterium | reverse complement strand
CCGGTGAGTCCCAACCCCGTCAATCCCACCCCCAATGAGCCGTCCCCTGACAACCCCGCGCCCGTGGAACCGGGACCGATGCCCGGCATGGGTAACGACAACCCCTTTCCTCCGGTGCAAAACGGACAACAGGGCTGGGCCAGCCGGTACTGGGATTGCTGCAAACCCCATTGCTCCTGGACGAGTAACGCCTCCAATCCGATCGCGGCGTGCGACAGCAACGATGGCAACCCGAGCGTCAATGACCAGGCGTCAAACTCTTGTACGGGCGGCGGGGCGTTTACTTGTCACAGTAACCGCCCCTGGGCTCACAGCAGCACGCTGGCATACGGCTATGCGGCGGTCAGCGCCGCCGGCGCGCAGTGCGGCAAGTGCTACCAGTTAGAGTTCACCGGTCAGGGTCAACACCAGGCCGATGAACCCGGTTCGCAGAAGCTGCGGGGCAAGACGATGGTCGTGGCCGTCACCAACATCGGTGGGGACGTCGGTGGTGGGCAATTCGACATCCTCATCCCCGGTGGCGGCGTAGGGATGTTCAACGCGTGCTCCAGTCAGTGGGGCATCAGCGCCGATCAACTCGGTGCACAGTACGGAGGCTTCCGAAACAGCGCGCAGTGCGAGAACTCGGGCGATCCGAAGAGCTGCGTTCGGCAAATGTGCGAGGAAGTATTCGGAACCCGAGGGCTGACGGAACTTCTGGAAGGCTGCCTGTGGTACGTGGATTGGTTCGAGGCTGCTAACAATCCGAAGTTCGTGTACCAAGAGGTGCAGTGCCCAGCCGAGCTTCGCTAACGTCCGCGAAGCTTTAGCACCCGAAGCGGGTCCGATGCCTCAGGCATGGCCCCGCGGCGGTCTTGCGTCTTGGCCTAGGGTCCTGCGGCGGGGTCCTGCGGCGGGTTTATCTCAACGACGGCGCGCGTGATGGTCGTACTGAGGGCGTGCGCCGGGGCCGGCGCGGTCTACCCACTGGTTGCTCTTGGTTCGCACGTCGAGGTGAACGAAGGACGAGTTGGGGTAATAGCCAACCCCGACGCGGTCTAGGGTGAGCAAGTAGTCGCGCAGCGCTTCGTTGGGGACTCCCTCGACCGAGAAGTCGCAGGCTTGGCCGGTCTTGTGCTTCGACTCGCGGGCAAACGAGTGTTCGCGGAACCCCGAAGCAATTTTCAGCGGACGGCCGCCGAAGGTATCGCTCACTTGCACCAGCAAGCGCATCAACCGAGGGTGGATGTCGGCTTCGGCCCCGGTTCGCCACGAGTACATCACGCGCCGGAATGCTTTGCGACCGGGTCCCGACAGCTTGTTGCCTTTGACGATCGCGTAGCCTTGCCATTGGCGTCCCGTCGCCTTGAGCACGACGTAGCCGGCGCGGCGCGCCGGACGAGCGTACTTCTTCCAGGTCGACGTGCGGCTTGCCGTCGTGACGGCGGTTGTCGACGCGCGAGCGCTGGCGGGTTTGGTTGCGGTTTGCTTGGCACGCCGTGCGACTTTTCCCGACGTGTCGTCAGGACTCGGCACGACCAGCTTCTGCCCGGGCTTGATCGGGTCGCGGCGCTGGATGCCGTTGGCGGTGCACAGCGCTTCGATGGAGATGTTGTAGCGCTTTGCGATGAGCCCCAGCGTCTGCCCCTGATACACGACGTGCACCTTGGGCTTGCCTGCTGCAGCCTCTGCCTCGGCACTGACACCCGTCAGGCACGCGAGCAGGAGCACGGAGGAGAGCCAGCGCCGCATGGGCCGTGTACTAGCGCTAGATGCTCTCGAAATCCACCCGAAGCCAAAGCGGATTCGGTGCGAAAGCCATTCAGATCCAGAGCAGCCCGGCCGATCCACGGTCTGCCCGCATGAATCCGCACGTTTTTTGGTGCTTGGCCCGTAGCCATGAGACGCTACGGGCGTCGCGGACCGCGTGGCAGGGACGGCTGTGAGGATTCCAGTACGATGGGCGAAGGCAAAAACCTGGTTGGCGTGGACATTGGATCGGGCGCGATCAAGGTTTGCCAGGTCAAGGAAACGCGCAAGGGGCTCGTCATTCAGCGCCTGGGGGTGGCACCGCTACCCCCGCGCACGATCGTCGATGGGCAGGTCGTGGAACGACGTGCCGTCATCGAGACGCTCAAGCGTTTGCTCAGCGACAGCCGGATCCGGCGCCGCCACGTCGCGTTGAGCGTGTCTGGCCAAAGCGTCATCATTCGCAAGATAAGCGTACCCATGATGACGCCGGCCGAACTGCGTGAGCAGATCAGTTGGGAAGCCGAGCAACACATCCCGTTCGACATCAAGGACGTCACGGTCGACTATCAAGTCCTGCGCGAACGTCCAGACGCGAGCCAGATGGACTTGCTATTGGTGGCTGCTAAAAGAGACCAGATCGAGTCGTACGCCCAGTTAGCCAAGGACGCCAAGTGCAAGCCCGTCGTCGTGGATATCGATGCGTTTGCGATTCAGAACGTGTTCGAGCGCGCTGCTGGTCTCGATGCAAGTAAGAACATCGCCCTCATCAACGTGGGCGCGAGCATGACCTCGCTCAACATAGTCAGCAAGGGAGTGAGTGCTTTCACTCGCGAGATCGCCAACGGCGGCAACGTCGTCACTGAGGCGATTGCGCGCCAGTTGGGGATCACGTTTGAAGAGGCGGAAGCCCACAAGCTCAATGCCTCAGCTGGTCTGCCCACGCCGCCACAAGTTGGTCCGATCGCCGAGCAGGCCCTCGACGCCATTGCGGCGGAGATCCAGCGCAGTCTCGATTTTTTCATGGCCACCAGTGGGGAGACCGACATCTCACAACTCTACGTCTCTGGAGGCACCGCCAACTTCCCGTCCTTGGCGGTCGCCGTGCAGCGTCGTGCGCGCGTTCCCGTCACACCATGGTCACCCGCTGCTAGCTTCAGCACGGAGCCGGGGGTCGACCTCGGTCTCATTCAACGACACGGGCCCCAGTTGTCCGTGGTTTTGGGCCTGACGCTGCGCAGGGATCGCGAGGTGAAGGCGTGATCCGCATCAATCTGCTCCCCGTCAAGACCGGCCGCGCCAGTCCGGAGACGGAGGGGCAAGGCTGGTTACTTGCGGCGCTCGGCGGTGCTTTGGCGGTCGTGATCGGCTGTTTGGTGTTGTACGGCACCAAGCAAGAGGAGCTCGACGAGTGGAAGCGCAAAGCACAGCAAGTGCAAGCGGAGATCGATCTTTCCAAGGGACG
>CAZNZA010000087.1:11655-19230 GCA_964577325.1 uncultured Polyangiaceae bacterium | reverse complement strand
GCCCGCGACGGCGAGGACGTGAGTGAACTGGCGCGCCGCATGAACCTATCTGCTTACTTCTACGATGTGCGCTTGCTGCCCGCGAAGAAGGGGTCGAGCGGTGGGGCCGATAGTATCGACTGGGTTAGTTTTCAGCTCGAGGCAAGGGTGAGGTACTGACTATGGCTGCCGCGAAAAAGAGCGCCGTTACGCGTTTGGCACTACCGGCTAGAGTCGCGGTCGGGCTGTTGCTGGCCGCCTTGCCCGCCGTTGCATATTACTTGATCTTCCACAGCGAGATCCAAACCGAGATCAACGCTGCAGAGACCCGCTACGCCACGCTGCAGACTGAACTGAAGACTGCGAAACAAGCGGAAGACGCCTACCGGCAAGACGTCGAGGAGTTGAATCAACGCGAGCGCAACAAAGCCGAGCTCATGAAGGTGTTGCCCGAAGAGGCGGAGTATCACGCCTTCTTGAGCTCGATTCAGAATGTGGCGAACCTGGTTGGCGTAGAACTGCGCGCCTGGACGCCGCGCGAAGAGGTGCCCGAGCAGTTTTACGCTCGGGTGCCCATGCAGCTCGAACTTCGCGGGCGCTTTCACCAACTGGCACGGTTCTTCTACAACGTCGGCCAGTCCGAGCGCATCATCAACATGGAGAACATCACCATCAAGAGCCCCGAAGCAAAAGATGGGGAAGTGCTATTGACGGTAACCGTGCTGGCGACGGCGTTTCACGCGTTGACTGAAGCCGTGCCTTCTGAGGCCACACGCAAGCGCAGGGGGCGGTAGTGATGGGGGCGAAGCGACGATACTGGGGCCTTTGCGGTGGCCTGGCCAGGGGCGGGCTTTGCTTCTTGCTTCTATCAACTGGCTGTGAAGAAGAAGTCATCACCCGCGCACCCGTCGGAGGCCCTACGCCAGGAGCTGCGAAACCGGCGGCCAGCGCTGCGCAAACGAACAACGCGGCTGACGACGTCGCCCCTCCTCAAGTGGAATTTCAAGAAGAGGACTTTTCGGAAACGGAGCGCAGTCGGGATCCTTTCCGCTCGTTCCAAGAAGTGTTCGTTGAGAAAACTGGGCGCAGCAACGTGCAACGGGCGCGTGTACTGCTCGAGGAGTACGCCTTGGACGACTTGAAGCTGATCGGCGTCATCTCGCGCATCGTTCCGGCTAAGGCCATGGTCGTGGACCCCTCGGGCAAGGGTCACGTGATCCATCGCAACGACCTGGTGGGGCGCGCGGAGCGGGTACAAGCCGCAGCCTCGCCTCAAGAGTTCGAGGTCAATTGGCGCGTGGAGCGGATCCGTGAATCGGACGTCGTGTTCGTGCGCGAAGATCCGACGAACCCGGATGTGCCGAGCGCCACGCGCGTCTTGTCCCTGCGAGCCGAGGGCGAGCCGAACTAGTCGAAAACCGCCTCGGTGGGCTCAAGACTTAGTTGTCGCAGCACTAGGCCTGGCGGGAAGGGAGGGGCACCGGTTGCGGCTCAAACCGTGTTCTCCAGTGCCGGTGTCTACAGGTTTTTTGGTCGATAGTGCAAGGCACTGATAGCGTAGCGAGGGCGTCACGTGCGGCGTGTGACGCGACTTGGGAGCTTGGTGAATGAGCTGGTATTTTAGACGACTCTCGTGGTCCTGCGTGCTGTTGGTCCTGCTGTGCTGCATTCCCGCGCACGCCGGTTCGGCAACGACGCAAGCAACTGGAGCGAAGGTTTACGCAGTAACCCCCGACGTTTCCGTGCTGGACGTCGAGTTCGACGCCAAGCCCACGTTTACCGCCCGTCTGAGCCACAACCGCACGCGACTGACGATCGACGTTTTGGGGAGCAAGGTGGGCAGCACCGCTCCACCGGTCCTCACCCCGGAAGCCGGTACCATCGCTGGCGTGATGATCCAGGGTTTCGCCCAACCGCGCCCCACCACCCGTGTACTGGTTACCTTTAGGGATGAAAAGCCGTACTCCGTTCACGTCGAGGGCAACACGCTGAAGGTGCGGGTAGGGGAGGTCGCCGGTCGAACGCCTAAGCCACGGCTGCCCCCCGCGGGCGACGCGAGTTCTGCCGAAGCGACGGCGCTCATCGAAGATATAGCGTTTCATGAGCGGCCCTCGGCGCAGGAAGTAAAAGTAGTGGTGTCCGCGCGCGCCGAGTATCGCGCGCATCGGCCCACGGCGACCCTCTCCCGTCTCACGCTGACCGGAGTGCGAGTTCCTCAGGACTTGGAACGCACCCTGGACGTCAAAGCATTCGACGGGGTACTGGAGTCGGTGTCGACTTACCGCAGCGGTGCCAACGACGTAGTCGTCGAAGCGCAACACCGTTCAAGCGCGCAAAGCCGCGTAACGCTGGACGGCACGACCCTCGTTTGGTCGTTTTACGAAGGCAAGGTCCCATCCATGGTGTCGGGGGTTGCGGCCGATGGCAAAGCAGCGCGCCGCACCAAGTCCGTGGCCGCCGAGATACCGCTGCTGGATGCTGAAGCCGGAAGCGGTTCGAGCGTCGAATCCCAGAGCTTCGACCAAGCGGCGTCGTTCATGACGCCCGTCTTGGGGCAACAGCGTGGACGGTATTCCGGTCGACGCATCGACATGGATTTTAAAGATGCCGACGTGCACAACGTGTTGCGGCTTCTGGCTGACACGGGACGTGTGAACATCGTAGCCGCGGACAACGTATCCGGGGCCGTGACGATCCGGATGCGCAACGTGCCTTGGGACCAAGCCTTGGATGTGGTGCTGCAAGCGAAGAACCTGGGGATGGACCGTCGCGGCAACATCATTCGGGTTGCGCCGCAGGCGGACCTCGAGCGCGAGCGAGAGATGGCGATCGCGCGCCGCAAGCAGGAGTTGCAACTTGCGCCGCTGGAAACGCGGCTCATTCCGGTGAGCTACGCAGAGGCGGCTGAGCTTCAGGTGCGTGCCCGGGAGCTGTTGTCGGGACGGGGCTCCGTCTCCGTCGATGAGCGCACGAACGTAATGATCGTGCGGGATGTAGCCGGTAACCTGGACCAGGTTGAAGAGTTGACACGGTCTCTCGATACCCAGACGCCGCAGGTGCTGATCGAAGCCCGCATCGTCGAGGCCACTAGTCGCTACCTGCACGAAGTGGGCGTACAGTGGGGAGGAGACGCGAGTTTCAGTGCAGCCACCGGTAACCCGACTGGGCTATCTTTCCCGAGCTCCGTCGGCTTGACGGGTGGAGCCAGCGACACGGAAGCCCCGACGGCGGGTCTGTCGCCTTTCCAAACCGACGTCGAAAACCCGAACTTCGCCGTCAACCTTCCGGCAGCTGTTGGGGCGGGCGCAGGCGGAGCGCTCGGGCTCACCCTTGGCTCGGTCGACGGCAACTTCAACTTGGCGTTGCGTCTTTCAGCGGCAGAGACGAGCGGCATGCTGCGGATCCTATCCAGTCCGCGCGTTCTCACGCTGGATAACCGAGAAGCCCGCATCAGCCAGGGGACCCTGATCCCTTTTAGTCAGGTCAGCGCCCAAGGCGTGCAGACGACCTTCCAAGAAGCGAAGCTGCAGTTGTTGGTCCGGCCCCACGTCACGGCCGACGGCAGCGTGAGTATGCACGTCAAGATCAACCGCGACGAACCCGACTTCAACCAAACATCACCCCGCGGCGATCCCACGATCCTCAAACGCGAAGCAGAAACGGAACTCCTGGTGATGGACGGGCACACGGCTGTCATCGGTGGGATCTTCACGCGCAACACGGGTCGCAGCGTCGACCAGGTTCCGTTCTTTGGCGACATCCCCTTGCTCGGCCTTCTGTTCCAGCACCGAAGCTCCAGCGACACTCGCGGGGAGTTGGTGATCTTTCTCACGCCCCGTATCGTCAACCGTGCGGAAGCTCTCGGGCGGTGAGCGCGTCGTAGCTGAACCGAGGCATATTGGTCGCCAGCCCGGCTTGGTGAGGCAAATGTGCACCCAGGGTCCTTCAGAGGTGCGCAGGGGTGCCCGTAAACCTTCAGGTAGTCCGGAACTCACGCATGAGCACCATGGATAGGATCCTGTTCGTTGACGACGATCCATTGAGTCGCCGGGCGTTCGCACGCTCCATGCGGCAACTGGGCTTCATCGTCGACGTTGCCGACAACGGGCAGGAGGCGCTGCGCCTGGCTCGCTACTACCCCTACGCCGTGGTTGCTGCCGACTGGTACATGCCCGACCTGGACGGTCTGGCGTTGTTGGCCGCCGTCCGAGGCGCCGAGCGCGAGCCCGTGTGCGTGCTCGTGACCGGCGCTTCAGACGCTGCTTTGGCGCAGTGCGAAGTGGACAGCATGGGCGTGGCAGAGATCGTGCGGAAGCCTTGGGGCGCCGCCGAGCTGGCTGCCGTTTTGCGGCGTGCGGTGGACACCTATCACCGTTCGACACGCCAACCCACGATGCTTCCTCCGTCGCGTCGCGTGGAGTTATCAGTGCTCTTGATCGGTGGGGAGGAGTCTCTGAACGCTCGCATCGACCATCTGCTCGCTGACTCGCCCGATACGCGCTACCGCGTTACCTTCGCCGCAACCTTCAAGCACGGCATCGAGGCGCTCGAGGCGCGTTGTTTTGATGCCGTGCTGTTGTCTCTCGAGTTGCCTGAGTGCCCGGGAATCGACGCCGTGCGGCGGGTGGTAGCGGCGCGACCCGGCACCCCTACCATCGCGGTCAGCCAAATCGAGGACGAGGACTTGGCGCTCATGGCCGTCCAGGGTGGCGCGCAAGATTGCCTGTCTTACGCCGACTTGCGCCCCGTTTCCCTACGCCGCAGCATCGCTCACGCCATCGAGCGAAAACGCGCGGAAGAACGGCTGACCCATCTCGCCAATCACGACCAGCTTACGGGTCTGGCAAACCGCATGCTGCTCGGCGAACGCCTCGAGCAAGCGCTCCTGCGCGCCCGACGTCGCGAGACGCTCGTGGCGGTGCTCTTTCTCGATCTCGACCGCTTCAAGGCCATCAACGATAGCTTGGGGCACGATGCCGGCGACGAGTTGCTGCGTCAGGTATCCGCGCGGTTGCGCGGTAGCGTGCGAGACACCGACACTGTGGCGCGCATGGGGGGCGATGAGTTTGCGGTCGTCGTGGAGGAGCTCGAGCGTGCGGAAGAAGCGACGTTGCTCGCGCAACGGGTGCTCAATTCGTTTGCTACACCGTTCCGCTTGTCTTCTGGCGAGGTGGAAACGTCCACGAGTATCGGGATCGGCGTTTTCCCCCACAACGGGGTTGCCGTGGAAGCCCTGCTCAAGTGCGCCGACTCAGCCATGTACCGGGCGAAAGCGACGGGCCGAAACAACTACCAGTTCTTCAGCGAAGCTCTGCATGCCCAGTCCGTGAGACAAATTCAGCTCGAGAATGAACTGCGCATCGCTGTGGCGGATGAAGCGTTTGTCTTACATTTCCAACCCCAAGTGAGTCTGCGCGACTTCTCTTTGGTGGGAGTCGAAGCCCTGTTGCGTTGGCGCACGCCGGGAGGGGCATTGGTGCCGCCCGCGGAGTTCATGCCCGCTCTGGAAGCCACCGGTCTCATCGTTCCGGTAGGTGAGTGGGCACTTCGACGAGCGTGTTCTCAGGTACGGGCCTGGAACACGAGCGGGGATCTGAAGCTCCGAGCGTCGGTGAACATATCGCCGCGGCAATTCGAGGACGCGGGCTTCATACACAGCGTCAAAAAGGTGCTGACTGATCTGGGTATGCAGGGCAACGAGCTCGAGTTGGAGGTCACGGAAAGTCTTTTGATGCGGGATAGTGAGCGCAACCAATTAGCTTTCGAAGAGCTTCGGCAACTGGGCGTGCGCATTGCCATTGACGACTTCGGCACCGGCTACACCTCGTTGACTCACTTCAAGCGCGCGCCCATCGACAGCATGAAGATCGACCGCTCCTTCCTCGACAACGTCAACACCGACGACAACGCCGCTGCCCTGGCCGCCGCTGTCATCGCCCTCGGCCGCAGCCTGGGCGTCAGCGTCACGGCTGAAGGCGTGGAGACTCCTCAACAAATGGCCTTCCTCCGCAAGCACGGCTGTGACATCGCCCAAGGCTTCCTCATCGCTCACCCGAGCGATGCCCCCACCAGCACTCAATGGCTGAGTCAAACCATCAACGCCACCGGTTGCTGGACGACCGACCTCCGCCTCGCCGGCTAACCCTCGCCCATATCAACGCAGGCTGTCAGCTCGGTTGAAAGTACATCGGGTACTGAGCGACCACGGCGCCCTCTTGTTGCGGCAGGCTCAGGCTGTAGAAGGTGTTAACCACACAATCGGCCACCTGCGGTGGGAGATCGGTTTCTGCGGCCATGGCTTGTCCCACGCTGCCGTCGGAATTGATGAGAAAGCGCACCTCGATGCGGCCCGAAAGCGACGGGTTACGTTCTCGAGCAACCTCGTAACAACGCTGAAAACGGGCTGAACTGCCCCGCACGGCCTCACCAATGGCCTTTGGATCGACGTCGTCGCTGGGGTCGCCGAGCTCAACCAACGTTTTCGGTGTAGCGGCGCTGGGCGTTGAGCTGCAGGCTGACAACAGCCAACCTGCCGCGAGAATACTCAGAAGACGGATCACCCTCTGCCTATTAACGGCATTTAGCCAGAATTTCTAGCCCCTACTCGCTGAACACCGGCGAGCGACTTTCGCCGTTTACTTCAAAGGTGATGTTGCTCAGCGTGACGCGGCCGCTGGTGTTGTCGTCGATCTCGCTGCCCACTTCGAGGCGCGTGACCCAGAGATCCTCGGAGTATCCCCGGGAAACCACCAGGTAGTCGAGGAACGGTTTTACATCCAGGGTGCCGTTGAAGGACCCCTGGGGTCCACTGTCGTCTCGGAACTGGAAGTAGCGCCACTTGCCATCGGCCCAGCTATCATTTTGAACCCAAAGCGTGTAGTTCCTGCCGGCAGACGGTACTTTGTCGTTGGCGCCGTTTCCGACAGCTCCCGTTTCTTCGGGCCAACGGCCATTCTGCCAGCCCCAGAACGTCATGAGTTCGGCGTAGACCTGGGGATTCGGGTGGTTCACCGGATCTTCCTCGCTCAACCAGAACTCGAAGGTGATGTTCCAGGAGCTCGCGGCGTTCAGGGAAATCGCGAGGTTCTGGACGTTGACGCTCGCGGTTTCAATAGCGCCGATTTGTAGGGGTAACAGCGTCGTGGAAGAGAACTCGGGTGAGGTGACGAGCTCGTGGCCAATACCGAACGGGTGAATGCCGAACTCGATCTGAGGAAAGTCGGGCTGAGAACCGCCGCCACCGCAGCCGCCACGATTGAAATCCCAACCGAAGCTTTTGTCGGGATTGACGAACACACTCATCTGCGTGTCGCACCCGCGTTCCGCAGAACCCCAGTTGTTATTCAGGATGCGGATCTCACCGAGCCTCAAGTAGTCTTGCACGGCGGAGGTGGACTCTCCTGGGGCGGCGTTGGCTTTGCCGTTCTGGTCTACGTCGGGCTGTGGATTACCATCACCGGTGCCGTCGTCTGGTTCTGGCCCGGTGTCGGAGGTATCGGTCGTGGGGGGAGGGCCAGGATCTTGAGGGTTGACTGGATTAACGCTGGTATCATCGGTCGCATCGTTGCCGACGGTTGGGTTGACCGTTGGGTTGAC
>CAZNZA010000087.1:0-11555 GCA_964577325.1 uncultured Polyangiaceae bacterium | reverse complement strand
GTTGGGTTGACCGTTGGGTTGACGGTGGCTTGGTTCCCAGTGGGGTCGGTTGCAGGCGCTACGCCAGGCGTAACCGGAGGGTTGACCGTCGCCGAGCCGTTGGTTGGTGACACGTCACCTCCGTTGGCGGGCGGGGTACTCGGCGTCGGGCCAAGCGCGGGGCCGCTCGGGCCGGAGGGGCTGCTCGGCGCCACGTTTTGCTGGGGAGCGCTCATGCTTCCTGCAGGTTGACTGCCACCGGTGACAGGCGCGACGTTGCTGGGCGCAAGCGGAGTTACCGCAAGCTCGTTGCCGGTGTCCGTGGGTCCCTCGCCTGCACAACCGGGCAGAGCCGGGAAAGCGGCAAGCAATACAACCAGGGCAGGAACTCTTCTCATAACTGTCCTTACTTCCAGGCGCTGCAAACGGCGCCGATCCATGACCGCAATTGAATCTGCCCCGTTCGGGCAGCCACGACGGCCGCCTGGTAGGAGCAGTTCCTGCATGTCAGGTATTGAACCCCGGCGCTATACCCCACAGCTCACGCACCGATCTGGCAGAAAAATTGGCAGCACACGCCAATTATTACCGCACCTTGGAACCCACGGCGCTCAGTCCTGGATCCTACTCGTCGCGGCTATTCGTCTGCGGAGTCGCTGACTGCAGCACGGCGAATCCGACGGCGATGCCGAGCATCGGTTCTGCCGACGACGACGAGACGCTCGCCGTACCCAACCCCTAGCAGACGCGGTTGCGGCCGCTGCGCTTCGCTTCGTAGAGCATTTCGTCGGCGCGACGGATCAGGTCGTTGGCGACCTCGTCACCGGTGAGCACCGCGCAACCAATACTAATGGTTACAGGTATGCGTTCGTTTTGGAACGTGAAGTCGTGCTCTTCGACCTTGGCTCGAATGCTCTCTGCGAGCGCTTGCGCTCCCTCTAAGGTCGTTTCGGGCAGCACGATGACGAACTCTTCACCTCCATAGCGCGCGAAGACTTCGTCGCGACGGATGCGCAACTTCACGGCATCTGCCAGCTCGCGCAGGACATGGTCACCGGCGAGATGGCCGTACTGGTCGTTGATGTTCTTGAAGTAGTCGATGTCGAAGAGCAACAGCGCCAGACTTCGGTCGTGCCTGCGCGCGCGCGTGATCTCTCGTTCCAAGGCTTCGTACAAGTAGCGCTTGTTGTGGATCTGCGTGAGGTTGTCCACGATCGTCATCTTGTAGATTTCTTCGTGGTACTTCGCTTCCGCATCGGCACCGCTCAGGTACTTCATGATCGTGGGGCCGATCTTGATGCGGTCGTTGTTCGTGAGATCGTGGCGTCCTTCGATCTGCTGCTCGTTGACGTAGGTGCCGTTGGTGGAATGGTCGTCCACGACCGTCCACCCATCACCCCGACTGCGCTCGAAGTACGCATGCCGCCGCGACACCGAATCGCCTTCGAGAACGATGTCGTTATCGGGCCCGCGCCCTACGCGCAGACGACGCCGATCCAACACGAAGCGCTTGCCGAGTAGTGTCGGCTCTTCTTTGGTATAGATCACCACCAAGCAATCATTGCCGGGCTGGTCGGGCTCGGCCGTAACCGTCGTGACTCTGGTTTTTTCGTCGTCGAAGTCGCTCACGCAGGACTCTCGTGGCCTATCTCGGCCGCACAGCCCGGGCACCGTAAACCCCGGGCTTTCTTAGCGTCAAGGCGTGAGACTAGCAGACAATGGTGCGGGCTACCCACTTCATTGGCTCGATCTTCAGTGCTCTGATGACCCTACATGCACGCACGGATAGCTCACCTCCACAGTCTGGACCGGCTCCCCGACGTTGGAGGCCCGGTCGGTGAGCGGATACGGAACGCTATCGAGCCGCCTTTGTACCGAAGCCTCTCGAAGCGGGATTGCCTCGACCACTTTGGGTGACCGTGGAGCGCTTGTCCACGCGGTTCGTGGTTTGCTGGATTCCAGGTTTTCCACAACTCCGGCGCCCGACAGCGGCGGGCATTCACCCGTTGGCAAGCTCGAGGGCTCGAGCTGCGGCGTCGTCTTGCAGCGGGACCTCGAGTCCGAGGCTGCGCATCAAGCGCAGGGCGTTGCCCGACTGAACCGGGCCCGGGCGCAACTTGTAGTCGAAGGTCATCTCCGAACCTTCGGTGATCTCGCGCAGGTGCACTTGCTCGACCGCCGACATGAGGGGCTCGGGAAGCGTACACAGGCCACTGTCGTGGGTGGAGACTGCACCTATGGCTCCCGACTGCAACAATTGCGACAGCACCCAGCGCGCGCCAATTTGGCGCTCCCTCGAATTGGTACCGTGCAGGATCTCGTCGAGCAAGAACAGTACCGGCACTTCTCCGCCGCGTGAATCTAGGACCGCTTTCAACTTGTGAAGCTCGGCGTAGAAGTGGGAGATGCCTTGTTCGAGGGAATCGCTGATACGCATGCTGGTGCGCACCGATAGCGCGCTCATCCGTAAAGATGCGGCACACACGGGAGCGCCCGCTTGGGCCAGAACGGCATTGACGCCGATGGCTCGCATGAGCGTGCTCTTCCCGCTCATGTTGGACCCCGTAACGAGCAGCGCCCTGCCGGCGCTGGGCAAGCTGATGTCGTTGGCGACCCGACCTTTGAAGATCAGCGGGTGAGCGAGCGACTTGGCCTCGAAACACGTGCGGTCTGCGACGAAGTCGGGCCAAGCGAAATCAGGATTGTTGTGTGCAAAGCCCGCCAAACTCGACAGCGCCTCGAGTTCACCCAGCGTTCGAAACCAACCCCGTAGCTGTTTACCTGTAGCCTGTTGCCAGCGCTCTAGCTGGAAAACGCATTGGAAATCCCACAACAACCATAGATTGAAGAAGGGATAGACCAACCCGTTGTGGCGAAATTCGAACCAGGCAACGATGCGCTCGAATTGCCGCATGCGCACACTCGGCGCGACCCGCTCGGTCTCCGTCGCGCGCTTGAGCTCCTGAAGCAGGGGCGAACGACAGTCCAGGCCCTCGAGCAAGCGCAGCATGGGACCGTAGCGCAAGAATGCGCCCTGATGGCTCGACACGGCGTTGAAGACAGCAGACAGGTAAGCTTGGGCCGTGAGCAGCAGCAAGCCGTGTAAGATCAACGGGACAATCCACGTGATGGCGTGCCACCCCGCGTAGAAGGACCAACCAATCCAAAGTGTCGTCAGAACCGGAGAGACGCGGCACACCCATCGGAGCAGGGGCTGCTCGAGCAAGCGAGGGGTCGATTCCGCCCACGCCAACAGTGGTTCCGGATCGACCACCTGTTTGCGTGGTTGGGTCGTCGTCGGCGGCTCGAGCGGTTCAGCCGAATCCAAAGCTAGCGCCTCGAGCTCCTGACGGAAGTCGAGTAGCGGCGCTAGCTCCTTGACCGCTTCCTGACGGCTCTGCGCCTCTTCGGGAGCGCAGCGATTCATCAAATACGAGCTCATCCGACGCAAGCCGAATTGGGAGCGAGCCGCATTGACGAGCTGAAACAACGAACCCTTGCCGAACAAGTCCAGGTCGTCGGCGTAGGGATGGATTGGATTGCGAAATTCGGTACCGTCCAAGGGTAAATCGCGGAACGTAGAGCTACAGCGTTTAGCGGCGTCCTTGTTTACTTGGACCCAGCGCAACGCCACATCCTCGCGCTGAAGCACGCGCGAATGCACGACGATGAGCGCGACGAAAACGGCCCCAGCGATCAGCGTCAGCACCGGCCACACGGGTGATTCGGCGGTCATCCAACCCACGGCACTCACGGCGAAGACCCCGAAGCTGAGGCCTCGGAAATTGGATACGAGGCGCGAGCGAGTCCCCAGCTCCTGGGCCTGAGTGGTGAAGCGTGCCAATCGTTCTTGATACAGTCCTACGAGCCTGTGCGGCGCGGCTTCGGCGCCTCCTGTCGGTACCGAGTCATTGGCAGTCAAGGGGCCACACTCATGACGATGGGTAGCGTTGCTCCAACTATGGGTGCCGCAGGGTAACCCACGTAACGGCGGTCGACGACGTCTGCGATACACTTCGCCGCGTCAGCACTCATTCCCGAGTGGCTCTTCACGGCAACCCCTTCGGCTCGTCCCCGCTCGCGCACGAGAAAGCGAACCACGACCTTGCCCTGCTTGGCGCTCAACCCTCCATGCTTGTTCACGCACTCGATGTAGCGATCCTTGGGCAGCGAAAGCTTGGAGCCGGCCAGGGGAAGCTCACCCGCGTCGGCGACGGCAGGACCGACGCTATCGACTTGGAGCCTTTGAGCAGACGAGGGTTGCGTGGCGGGCGTGGGAGTCACGCCCGCGCCATCACCGGAAGGCGCAGGCTTAGTGCTTGGCTGGGCACTGCCATCCAGCTTGAGCAGTTGACTTGCCTCGGCCGGTTTCAAGCAACGGATCAGCATCCCGTGCCCATCACCCAAGCGCCCCCAGGGGCAGGCGGGATCAAAGGGATAGCGCTGGGGGTTGTCGGCGCCCGCGATCGACTGCAGTCCGACGCCCACGCCGACGAACGCCAACGCACCTAGGCTGAGGTTGCGTATTGCTCGAGCGCTCAGGCAACGAAGAAAGCTAGTGGCAGTAGGCATGATGCTCCATTTTGGGCTCGACGACGGCCAAGCCAGGACGCTGCCAGCCTAACCAGGTCGCCTTCAAATCGCAATCAAACGGCGGCGACGCAACGGGCCGGAACGTCCAAGCATTGCACGGCCTCGAACATTTTGTGGGTGCCCGGCAGAGGGCGCTTTCGCCTAGGCTCGGCGGCAGTGTCACCACCGAGCCAGATCGTTCTCACCTTTCTCGAAAGTGTGGGGAGGCGACAGGACGCAGAACTGTACGTGCGGCTGTTTCGTCAGCTGCCGAAGGCCAGTTTTGCGCTGGTGGCGCTCGACACGCTCGTACTGCGGGAAGCCATGGGGCAGTTGGTCGATGCGCTGCACTTCCTTTCTCGGCTCGACCTGTTCCCGGTCCTGGCGCGCGGGTTCGAGCCGAATGTCGCTCCCGACACCGACGTCATCGTCGAAGAGTTCGCCCGCGAATTGCGCCACCGGCGTCTCGACCTGGTGACACGAAATGGAGAGGCAGAGCTGGTGGCTTCAGCGGTGCGCAGCGATGTCGAAGCCGGGCGTATTGCTTGCGTGGACTTTGCCGCCAACGTCGCCCAACGCGGTGTTGCAGCATTGGCAGACCTCGCCGTTGCCCTGCAGTCGCGCAAGCTGGTGCTTCTGCGTTCGCGGGGAGGGGTAGGACCCAAAGATGCCCGGGCGTTGCAGTTGTCGGCCAACCACGTTTTGCACACCGACGAGAACGGCATCAACGTCGTCAACCTGCGCACGGATCTGCAGCCCTTGCTCAGCGGAGGGTACCTCGACGACCAGGAACAGCAGTTGCTTCGGCAAGTGTCGCTGATTCACACCCAGGCACCCGCACTCGTGACCAGTCTCACCTCACCGCTCAACCTGTTGCGCGAGCTGTTTACGGTGCGCGGTGCTGGTACGTTGGTCAAGACGGGCAGCCCGCTGCAGCAAGTGCGAGCCTATGATGACCTGCAACGTGAGCGGCTCGTCGAGCTCTTGGAGACGACGTTTGGTCGCACCCTGAGACCGGAGTTTCTCGAGCAAGCGCCCTTGGCCGTATACTTTGAACCCAACTATCGGGGAGCTGCCATCGTACACGCCGGCCTGTACGAAGGCTCAGCTTACCTGAGCAAATTTGCCGTCATCCGCTCGGCCCAAGGAGAAGGCCTGGGACGCGACCTGTGGGAGGCGGTGGCGCGCGATTATCCAGTCTTGTACTGGCGGGCTCGCATCAGCAACCCCATATCTGCCTGGTACCGCAGTCAGTGCGACGGCATGCATCGCCAGGGCGAGTGGTGCGTTTTCTGGAGGGGTGTACCCCTCGAGCGCATACCGGCTTTTTCACGCGATGCATTACAGCGACCTCCTGACTTGTTATAACTGCGCCGGAGCTTCATGATTTACCTGTTCATCGTTCTGATTGGAGCGCTGGGATTTCTCGCCTACCTGGGCATCATGTTCAACGCGGTGCCGGGAACGTTGGACGAGCGCTTCGGCACGCTGGAAAAACTGCCGGACAACCTCGGCACGTGGACCTACGACACCGAGTCGGAAGAGGGTGCAGCCTTAGCGGCCGCGGGCAAACGGCTCGAGATCCGTCATCTGCTCGAGTCTTCGGGGCTGCTCGCCCGCAAGCAGTATCTGATCAAGCAAGTGCGGGTGCGCGATCTGGCTACGAACGAAATCATAGAGGTCCGCCCCGAGCAACGTATGGTGCGCCGCCGTCGCAAACAGCAAGACCATGTTTCCGGTTGATCCACGCCACGGCGACGGTAGCCAGGGGCCACAGCGAGTAACGCCCGGACTGGGCCCAGAGACTCACTCTTGGCTGATCCGTCAGAAGCACGTGTTCGCTCCCATGGGACCCATCGACCCCGGGGGGCCGGCGTTCGGGACGGTGCTGACGGAAGGCTATGGCTCCAACCTCTGGGACGCCGACGGCAATCGCTATGTCGACTTGGCGGCTGGCTTCGGCTCGATGCTGATTGGTCACGGCAACCCCTACGTGGTGCGTGCGCTGCAGCTGCAAGCGCCCCGTCTGATGCAAGCGATGGGCGACTTGTACGCCTCGGATGCGCGCATCGGGTTGTCGACGCAACTGGCGGCCCTTCATCCCGAGCCCGGGGCTCGAGTGATCTTGGGACAATCAGGCGCTGACGCGGTGTCGGCGGCGCTCAAGTCGGCGTTGCTTGCTACGGGTAAACCAGGCGTCGTGGCTTTCGAGGGGGCGTACCATGGCTTGTCCTACGGGCCTTTGGCGACGTGCGGGCTGCGCGCGAGTTATCGCCGTCCGTTTGCCTCTCAGCTCAATCCGCACGTTTACTTTTTGCCTTACCCTACGGCGCATGACGACCAGCTCGAGGAACTGCGCAAACTGCTCGGCCAACACGCGATAGGCGCCGTTCTATTCGAGCCCATTTTGGGGCGCGGCGGGATACGGCTGCCGCCGCCGGGCTGGCCCGCCCAAGTAACCCGGCTCGCGCATGAGATGGGAGCGCTGACCATTGCTGACGAAATTTGGACAGGCTTGGGGCGCTCTGGGGCTTGGTTGGCATCCTGTGATCCAGAAGGTGGAGATGACGCTTCCGTAGCTCCAGACCTCGTGTGTTTGGGTAAGGGGTTGGGTGGCGGATTGCCCTTGAGCGCCGTCGTCGGGCGGAGAGACGTGTTGGGGCACTGGGCACAACCCGAGGAGGTCGTTCACACGAGTACCTTCGCCGGAGCGCCGCTCGCGTGTGCTACGGCCGTGGCCAATTTGGACGTCCTGCGCCGCTTCAACCTCATTGCAAAAGCGCGCGAACTAGGCGCCCGCTACGCCCAGGCGCTCGAACACGAGCTTACACCTCGTGGTGTGGAAGTGCGCGGGCGTGGGCTCATGGTTGGCATCGACATGGGCGCCCGACCGGGTGCCGCAGCTCGGGTGATGGCGCGTTTGCTCCCCCAGGGGTACTTGGTATCCACGGGTGGGGGCCAGCGCGAAGTGGTGGTGTTGACTCCGGCCCTCACCATTGGTGAGACGTGTCTCATGGCAACGGTCGCTCCGATTTCGGGCGCAGTGATTGAGGCGTGCCAGTGACGACGTCGATGAGCAATGCGCCGTCGACGCGGGGTGATAGGCTGGAGGAAGCCCTCGCGCTTTCCGACGTTCTGCATCAGCGCGTGCGACAGTTTGCGGAAAAATGGTCTGCGCACTACGGCAACCTCGCGAACCCTGCGTTGCGCGCACCACATGCGGCGGAGTTCGACGAGCTCGCTCTCGACCTGGTGGCGTTCCAGAGCGGCACTCGACCGGCGAGCGCCGATGCCTTGAGCCAACACGCGGTGCCGGCTGACTGTTTTCGGTTCGGTAGCGTGTTTCGCTTTCCTCGTTCCCACGCGCAAGTGGCGTTCGTCACCAGCGGGACGACAGGGCGCGCTTCGGGTGTGCACCTGTTGCGCGACGCGCGCACTTACGACACGCTGTCCCTGCTTGGGGCGATGCATGGTCTTGGGTTTGCGACCGACGAGCGAACGCCGCCGCCCCTGGTGGTTGCCCTGGCGCCGTGGACGGGCACGGCCACGAGTTCCAGCTTGGGCCACATGATGCAGCGTTGCATGGAGCGCTTCGACGGGCGCTCGCTGTGCATGCAACGCAAAGCCGATAGTTTCCGTTTGGATGACCCCCGGCGCTGGCTGGTCTCCGAGCGCGGGGTCGACCTGGCCGCGTTGTATGAAGTCACGCAGCTAGCTTCGACCAAAGGCGTGCGAGTCGTCGTGTTGGCGACGTCCTTTGCGCTCGTGACGCTGCTGGACCAGCTGGGTTCGAAGACGTGTCGTTTGCCTGCAGGTTCGGTGGTCATGCCCACCGGCGGTTTCAAAGGACGCACGCGCCACATCGCAGCTCACGAGATGCAGCGTGAGTTGCACCGCGTGTTCGGAGACATCGAGATCATCGGGGAGTACGGGATGACGGAACTGTGCAGCCAACTGTACGAGCGCCGTTCACGCGCTGAGTCCTCGCTGATACCTGGCGTTTACCTCGAGCCTCCCTGGCTGCGCGTCCTGGTGTGCGATCCGGTAACTTACGACGTACTTCCAGACGGGCAAGTCGGTATCGCGGCGTTCGTCGACTTGGGTAACGTGGATTCGGCGGCGGTGGTGCTGACTCAGGATCGCGTGCGACGCGAGGGTGATGGCATACGGCTGATGGGAAGACTACAGGAGGCCCCGCTGCGCGGCTGTTCGCTGGCTGTCGAGGCGCTACTCTCGCCATCACGACCGGGCGCGGCGCTGCTCTCGCCATCACAACCAGGCGCGGCAAAGCCGTCACGCGAGCGCGCGTTGCAATCGACGTTCAGTGCGGCCGGTGCATTGCCGCCGACGACTCCGCTCGAGATCGACGCTCGCCTTCGCATCGAACGTTTGCTGAACGCGACGCGACGGCTAGCGACGTCGCTGTTGTCGGACCGTACGACAGCAGGCATCACGTCTCACGGGATCGAAGCCTTGGCTCGGGACAGCGGTCTCAGCGTACAAGGGGTGAAGCTCGCTCTCGAGCGTGCCTTGGAGCTCGAACCTACGGATCAAGAGCTCGATGAGCTGATGGCGTGGGTAGCTCCGGCGCGGACGGCTGCCGCGCGCGGCGCAGTGGCGTGGATTGTGCTGTCGGCGACGGTGTTTACCGCCGCGCATCGGGCGTTGGCGCTGGGACTGGCGGTGAGTTCTGACGTGCGGGTAAAGCCTTCCCGTCGCGCGCCAGGCTTCGTGCGTGAGCTACACAGCTGTGCTCCACACCTGTTTTCGATCGTCGACCAGCTCGAGACTCGCCCGGGCGATCACGTCTTTGCGTACGGCTCCGACGAGACGCTGACGGCCATTGCCGCTTCGCTTCCGGCAGGTGTACACTTTCACGGTCACGGTCACGGGATCGGTGTCGCCGTCGTGGGTGCGGGAGCTTCGGTTGCCGAATCAGCTGAAAAGCTGGCTGCCGATATAGTTTTGTTCGATCAACGAGGCTGCCTCAGTCCGCGGCTGACGCTGCTGCACCCGAACGTGAACGCCGCCCACTTCCAGACTGAGCTTGCGGCTCGTCTCGAGGCGTGGGAACGGCAAGTGCCGCAAGGTGCCCTAGACGAGGCGGCAGCACGCGCTGCGGCTTGGGCCGAACGGGTCGCGCGACAGCTGGCCTTCACGTCTCGAGCGGGCAAGGGTTGGGTTGCCAACTACGGCAGCGCCTTGGAGCGTGGCGAGCAGGTGCCTCTGGCACCTCCGTGTCGCGCTCTGAGCCTGGCCGTGAGCGACGACCCGGTCCATGCCCTGCTCGATCTGAAGCCGCTCATTACCTGCATTGGCTATGCGGGGGCACCGCCGTTGCGCGATGCCCTCGTGCGCGCCTTTCCGCGTGCTCGCCACGTCCCTATCGGCGAGATGCAACGTCCTCGCCTGGACGGACCAGTGGATCGGCGCGGCGACGGCCAATTTTAGATTTTTGCCGCACTAGAGTCTGTCGCGCTACCGGTATAAGTTGGCTCTAGCGCGATGGAACCACTTCGACCCAAGCCGCCTTTCCACATTCCTTCGCTCGACGGCATCCGAGCCGTCTCGATCATGATCGTGTACTTGGCGCATGCAGGGCTGAGTCACCTCATCCCCGGTGGCTTCGGGGTGACCGTATTCTTCTTTCTCAGTGGTTTCTTGATCAGCACCTTGCTGCGCCGTGAGTTCGCGAACAATGGGCGCATCAGTTTCAAGAACTTCTACTTGCGCCGCGTCTTGCGTATTTTCCCCCCCTTCTACACGGCGCTGGCGTTGTCCATCGTGTTGCTTGCGGTGGGCGCGTTACCGGGGGTGCTCGACTGGGGCGGCATTGCTTGGCTCGCCTTGCATGCCGGCAACTACCTACAAGTGCTGGAGGGCACGGCTCGCATCCCGGCGGGAACCGGCGTCTACTGGTCGTTGGCCGTGGAGGAGCACTATTACCTCACCTATCCGCTTCTGGCCCTGTTCCTTTTGCGCCGCAATGACCGACGCTTGAGCGCCGTGGTGCTCACGCTCGTCGGCATATTGGTTCTCGGTTGGCGCATCTATCTCGTCGAGCAGGGCGTGAGCGAGGACCGCACCTACTTGGCGAGCGACACCCGCATGGACTCCATCCTTTGGGGCTGTTTGCTGGCAATGAGTTACAACCCGCTCCTCGACCCGCCGGCGCGCATGGGAGCGACAGGTCGTGTGCTGCTCCTTACCGTGGCTTTCGCTGTGCTATTGGGATGTTTGGTTTATAGGGACCCTGCCTTTCGCGAGACGTACCGCTACACCCTGCAGGGTTTGGCCTTGCTGCCCATCTTCTACATCGCCATTGCCAACGCCAATTGGCCTGTGTTCCGTTGGCTGGAGTGGAAGGCCGTGCGTCACATCGGTGTTCTCAGCTACTCCCTGTACTTGATTCACCACGTGCTGCTGTACAGCGGCGAGCATCTGGCGCCAGCGATGAACGCGTGGCTGCGCGGCGCACTGGTTCTCGTGCTTTGCCTGGTACTGTCGCAAATCAGTCTCCGCTACATGGAGCAACCCGTTGCCAACTTGCGTAAGCGCTATCGTTGATCGGTTGAAGCGGCACAAGGTCGCTGGGGGAGTAGGTGCGCTCGTCGTACTCCTCGCTGTCACGGAAGTAGCGCTACGCGCCGTCGGCTTCGGCAATCCCCCCTTGGTGCAACTCGACCCGCACATTGAGTATCACCTCAAGCCCGGTAACTACCGGCAGTTCCACGCGCGTATCGACGTCAATCGTTGGGGCATGCGCGGCGACGAAGTGCGCGATCCGAAGTCGGGCCACCGGATCTTGCTCGTTGGAGACAGCATTGTCTTCGGTACCTTTCGCCTCGATCAGAACGAGCTCATCTCCGTCACTCTGCGTAACGAGCTTCAGAAACTCGTCACGCGTGAAACGACGTCGAGCGGCGCAGGCGCTGACGGCGTAGGTGCTGACGGCGCAGGCGCTGACGGCACAGGCGCTGACGGCACAGGCACTGACGGCACAG
>CAZNZA010000086.1:0-24363 GCA_964577325.1 uncultured Polyangiaceae bacterium | reverse complement strand
TTGTATTCGGCAGCGGTACGAGGGCGCTGCTGCTCCGAGGCACAGCCCACGGCGAGTGTCGACACGGCGACTGTCGACACCGTGGCGGTGGAGACTGCGGTGGACAGCACTGCTGCGGTGGACAGCACACGCGCGCTCGAGGACAAGCCCTTGAAGCCGAAGCGACTCCAGCGGACAGCTGGGCGACTGGAAGAATCGCCGCGACTGGAAGCATCGCCGCAACCGGAGGAGTCACCGCGGCGCTTGGCCAAGCGGATCTGAAGTAAACGACCGGGCAGCATATTGAGCCGCTCGGCTTAGTCGGTTGCCGAGCGAAGCGCAAGCGACCCGCGCAAAGCACTGCCACCGAAGCCGGGTCCAGGATTTTCCGTCTCCCAAAGCCTCGGAGTAAAGCGAACGTTGACCGTGCCGCGGGGAACGGGCAATAACGCCCGGATGGCAGAACGTGTCCCCATGACTCCCCAGGGTGCAGTCAAACTCCGAGAGCTTTTGACCAGGCTGAAGGAAGAGCGCCCGCGGATCTCCAAAGATATCGAGACGGCGCGGGAGCACGGCGATCTCAAAGAGAACGCCGAGTACCATGCCGCAAAAGAACGGCAAGGTATGGTCGAAGCGCAGATCAAGGATCTGGAGGACAAACTGTCGCGCGCCGAGGTCATCGATCCATCCAAGTTGAGCGGCGATCGTGTCCGCTTCGGTGCAACGGTGACGCTGTTGAACCTGGATAGTGACGAGGAAGTCGTTTACCAAATCGTCGGCGCCGACGAATCCGATATCGACAGTGGACTGATTTCCGTATCGGCGCCGCTGGCCCGTGCCTTGATCGGCAAAGAGACGGGCGAAGAGGTCGCCGTACAACTTCCGGCCGGGTTACGCCGCTACGAGATCGTCGCCGTTGAGTTCAAGTGAAGCGCTGAATTTCGAGCACTCCCGGCACGCGATGTGGTGGGTCATGCCCGCCGGTGCCCTTGCCGGGTGCGCCTTGGAATGGGTGTTCGTCGTCCTGTTCAGGTTTCCGGAATTCGCCAATCTGTGGGAGCTGCAGTGGGGAACCCTCTGGTTGCTTCCGACGGCAGCCATCCTCGCCATCGGCTGCGGCCTGCTGTGGGCGGCGCTATGGTGGAGCGCGTGGTCTTGCCGGTCCAGGCGTGTGGCGGCAGCCGTGATCGCGGCAGGACTCAGCGCCGCCTGGTTGGGCTACGAGCTGACTCATGGCCGCCACTTTGACTTGTGGTGGCGGCGTATCGGGTTCATCGCCGTACTGGCAACGGCTGGGGCGGCCGGCGTGTTCTGGGGTCACGGCAAGCTGCGAGACTGGCTCCACCATCATCCGAGCCGCACCGCGTGGGCAGCCGTCGCGTGTGCCATCTTGCTCGAAACCGTGAACCGCTTCGTCCTCGTTCGTCTGTACCCCGCCTTCCATGTGGCGTTGGCCGTGCTATCGCTGGGAGCGGCAGCCCTGGCGGCCCTGGGTGTGTATCAGTGGCATCTATCAAATGATGGCAATCCGAGGCATCAGTCCGTCAGGGCATGGCTGCTTGCGCGGGGGCCATTTGTATCGTGGCTGGCTCATGCGTGGGCAGCGCCGCTCATCTTGGCGACTCTGTTGGTGGCAGCGGCCGTGCCGGCGGCGCGTATCCTGGCGAGCTTCGACAACTTCCGCTGGATAGTCACCCAGAACGCACCCCTTCTGGGCTTCGCGACACAGGTTTCCGGTATGCTTGCGCCGCCTCCGCCGGTGCTGGCAGAGCAAACCACGATCGAAGACCCGCACCGCAAATCCGCCCAACTTGGCTGGACGGGACGCGACATTCTGCTCATCACCGTCGACGCGTTGCGCGCCGACCACCTCGGAGCGTACGGCTACCCGCGGCCAACGTCGCCGCACATGGATGGCTTGGCGAAGGGGGGGGTTCGCTTCGAGCGCGCTTACGCTGCGACGCCTCATACGTCGTATTCGGTGACCAGTTTGATGACCGGCAAGTACATGCGGCCGCTGCTCCTCCAGGGCCTCGGCGAGGATTCCGAAACCTGGGCAGAACTGTTGCGCCGCTACGGGTATCGCACGGCAGGCTTCTATCCGCCTGCCATCTTCTTCATCGATCCCGAGCGCTTCCGCGCCTTCGATGAACGCATGCTGGGGTTCGAATATCAAAAACGCGAGTTTTTGGAGGGCTCGGCGCGAGTCGAGCAAGTGAAGCAGTACTTGGCGGACCAGCCCCCCGACCAGGCGCTGTTCGTTTGGCTACACCTGTTTGGTCCGCACGAGCCGTACGAGAAGCATCCGGAGTACGACTTTGGCGCGACGGACATCGACCGATACGATTCCGAGATCCGTGCGGCGGATGAAACGATTGGTGCGGTAGTTCGCGCCTTCAGAGAGCGCAGCCCGGATGCCCTCGTCATCATCACCGCCGATCACGGGGAGGAATTTGGTGACCACGGGGGGCGATACCACGGCTCGAGCGTGTACGAGGAGCAGGTCCGCGTGCCGCTCCTCATGCAGGCTCCGGGTATTGCACCGGGGGTGGTATCAAGGCCGGTGCAGACGGTCGACTTGCTGCCCACCGTGCTGTCGATTTTGGACATTCCCGTACGTCCGCGCATCCGAGGCAACGACTTGACGCCGCTGTTGGCGGGGGTTCCGGACGACGATCCAGGGTTCGCCTTTGCTGAAACCGACGAGCAAGTGCTGCTGGCTGAATCTACCTACCGCTTGCTCTGCCTACGCAGGCTGGGGGCGTGTCAGTTGTTCGACCTCGCGTCTGATCCCGAACAACGGACAGACGTCTCGAAGCGCCACCCAGACATCATGAGCGCCATGCGCGATCGCTTGCGCGCGCTCAACAGCCACCACGGTCGCTATGAGCGCGCTGGCGGGCGTGCCGAAGGCACGCACTGGCCGGGACCCATTTTGCGGGGGCTTGCCGGCGATGCCGACGCCGCTACCGAAGTCGCCGCTTTGCTCGACGACGCGGATGTTCACATACGGCGTAAAGCGGCCGCCGTGCTGTTCGACCTCGCGGTGCCGCAAACCGTCACCCCGCTGCGCCTCGCTTTGCAGCGCGACGAGGATGAAGAAGTGCGCGCTTACAGCGCCCTGGCACTGACACGAATGGGTGAGGGGGCATCGCTGACGAGGGAGTTGCTGGCTTCGGAGCAACAGTTCTGGCGCCGCCGAGCGGCGCTGGTCTTGGCGGAGACGGGAGAATCCAAAGGCCGGGATGAGCTGCTTGCGTGGTGGATGGATGAGGAGAACCGCGACTTCGACACGTCACGGCGCCTGCTCGAGGCGTTTGCTCGAGGCAAGGTAAAGGATGCGGTGTGGCCGCTCACGCGCTCGTTGCACGACGTCCGATTACGCCCTCACATCGCGACGGCTTTGGCCGCGATTGGCGACGAAATGGCCACGAATGCTCTGCTCGTCGCTCTGAAACAGGAGCCGTATCAGACCAACCGCCTGATCCTGGCTGACGCCCTGCTGAAGCTTGGAGCCGAGCACGAGCTGGTCGTGCCCCTACGGCGCTGGCTCGGCGTGCCCGACCCTCTGCCGGGAGGCCTGCGCATCGCCACGGCTGCAGGCATTTTGGAGCAGGTTGGAGGCCCCAGTGAGCGCGACTTGGATCGCCTGCGCAACAACGCCAACCTGGGCCAACTGATCCGCGTCGTGGTACCGAAAACCGGCAACGGGAACGGCATCCGCCTGCTCGTTGCCGCGCGCAATCGCGCGTCCGATGCTCTCCAGCTACGGGTCGGGGTACCGCGGGGCGTGTTCAGCTACGACTCTAAAGGTAACCGCGTAACATCCCGTAAATTAGCGGAAATTGACCCATCGCGTCAGGCGCTCATCACGTTCCCGCCGGGGTCAGAGGTCCAGGAACGACATAGCCTAGCCCCCCCGGAACTGGGACTCGAGCCAGGGCGGGCGACGTACCTGGTGGTGTTCGCCGAACATGGACTCAGCGTCGAGGCCTTGGCCGCCCTGCCGCTTCAATCGGAGCTTGGGCTAGATACCGATGCCAGCACGGACCCAGCGGCTCCGGCCCACGCCTCAAAAAAAGATGAGGCAGGGGGTATCGGGGCTCGAAACTCTGTCGCCAACGAGTGATATAGAGCCCCCGTGTCAGAACGAGACCCAGATCAAGCGACGCCCTCGGCCGACGCGCCGAAGAACCTAGCGGAAGGCAGTGCACCGAGCCAACCACCCAGTGCAGCGGGTGATCCCAGCACCGGTGTTGAAAATGCAGCCGCAGATGTACCTGCCGAGGCCACGGACACGGAGGTGAGCGGCGAGGAGCCCGGCAACCGGCGCGCCCGGCGCGCGGCCGCCGCTCAAGCCCGAAAGCAGCGCATGCGGGAGCGAGAAGATGCTCAAGCCGTAGGACTTGGCGCTCAGGAGCTCCTCGACGACGCTTTCGTCCGCTCCACCGACACCGCGGGTAAGTGGCTGCGCAAGTATTCGAGCACGATCCAGTGGATCGTCGTAGCCGGCGTGGCTGTATGGGCCGGGTGGGGGATCTACGATTGGCGACAAGCCAAGGTCGAGGCCCAGGTGTCGGACGCTTTGGCGGAAGCAGCGCGAGCGCAGTTTGGCAAGGTCGGGACTGCCGAGACGAGCGATGATGAGCTCGCGGAGCTCGATCCGACGCCCACCTTCGCCGACGATCAAGCTCGATTGAGCGCTGCGGAAGCTGGCTTTCGCGCAGCCGCCGAACGCGACGCTGCGACAGGGACGGCGCTCTACGCGCGGTTAGGGTTAGCCGGTGTGCTGCTCGATCAACAGAAGTACGACGAGGCGCGCGCGGAGTTTGAGAAAGTAGCTCAAGCGCCCGCCGCCCAAACGGAAAAGGACTTGCTTTGGCGGGCCCTGGAGGGCGTTGCCCAGGCGCAGGAGGGCAAGGGAGACAAGGAAGCTGCCTTGGCTGCATATGCTAAGTTAGCGGGTGAGGCGACGGGCACATATTCATTGTTGGCCCGCTACAACCAGGCTCGTTTGCAGCACGCCCTCGGCCGGCCCGATGAGGCGAAGAGCTTGGTTCAGGCGCTTCAGAACGACCTGCCACCGGCACAGGGCCTCGAAGCCATGTTTCCCGGTTACCTGGAGCAGAGCGTGCGCTCGCTCGCGAGCGCGATCGGTGTGCCGCCGCCAGAGCGAAAGCCCAACATGATAACCCCGGACCAGATCCGGCAATTGGCCGAAGGGCTGCAAGCGCCACCACCGAGCCCCGCGAACACCGGAACCACGAATCCCGAGGAGTCGCCTTGAGCAGCCACCAGAACGGCTGGCGCGCTCGCACCGTCGCTTTCCTGCTGACTTCCTGGGGCGCGGCCTGCGCACCGACCACCAACGCGGCCATCCCAGAATCCCCGCCCTGGTACAATCGTGCGGCCGGAGCGCTCCACGTCCTGTACCAGCAGGATCTGGTCGCAGGTTCACGCCGCCAGGGCGAGCCGTACGAGCAAGGACGGGTTGCGCTGGACCCGGTCCACAACCGCATCTACGTCGGTTCGAGTGACCACGGCTTGTACGCCTTGTCGGCACGCGACGGCCGCCGCATCTGGCGCTTCGAGACCTTGGGCCCGGTACAGTCGGAACCGCTCTACGATGCCATCGAGAACGTCGTGTACTTCGGCTCTCACGACGGAGCCTTGTACAAGGTGCGTGCCCGCGACGGTAAGCTGCTGTGGCGCTTCGACACCAACGCGGAGGTTGCTCAGCGCCCGGTGTTAGTCGGTGAGACATTGTACTTCGTCAATGCCAACGACACCGTGTTAGCGGTGTCTTCGCTCACCGGAGAACTCAAGTGGAGCCAGCACCGCACGCCGGCGCTCGGTATGGAAGTCTCCGGCCATTCCGGATTAGCCGTGCTCGAAGGTCGCGTTCACGTCGCTTTCAGCGATGGCACCGTCACGGCCTTCGACGCGATGACGGGGCGCGAGCGTTGGTTGCCGGTCGACCTCAGCGCAGAAGCCGAACAGTCTTTGGGAGAAATCCCGAAGTACCTCGACGTCGACACTACACCGATTCCGATTGAACCTGAGGGCCGTCAAGCCGTGGCTGTGGCGAGTTATGAAGGCGGCGTATTCGCGCTGGATGCCGAAACCGGGGACCAAATCTGGAGCAATCCGGGGGTACTTGGGGTCACGGATCTGACCCTTTGGCAACAGCCTGGGCACCAAGACGCGAAGGGCAATTTGCATCCTCCGCGCGTTCACCTGATCGCCAACACCGGTACGACGGGGCTGTGGGCGCTCGACCCGCATACGGGCGAAGAGCTCTGGCAACGTGACTTGCCGGACGGCGGCGTCAGCCAGCCGGCGTTCGTGGCCGGAGCCATGGTCGTGACGACAACCAGCCACGGCGTCTATTTGATATCGCCGCTCAACGGCGGTGTCATCGACGGCTTCCATACGCAGATCGGTTTTTCTGCAGCACCCACGGCGTACGGCACGCGAGCCTTCGTCATCAGCGACACGGGCCGCTTGATGGCTTTGGCCGTTACTCCACCGAGTCCACGACGCTAGTCGCCGGCCGCCTTGGGATCGGCATTCCGGGCATCGTTGGACGCGGGTGCAGCTGGACGTGCCCCGGTGCACGTCCTTGTATCGGCTCTTGAGGGGTTTGATCGGGCATTCCGGAGGACAGGCGAACAGGCCGCTTCAGCTTCCTCCGACGCCCGTGAGAATGTCGCATAAGATAGATTATGTTAACTGAATGAGAAGCGACGAACGCGGGCGTCCTCAAGTCCAAAGTCGGAGAACTGTTCACCATTCCATGTGGTGCCGTCGACAGGAGCCAGGCCTTGTTGACCCAGTGTCGGTCAGCAGCGGAGTCAGGTCGACGACCGAGTGTCGGTCAGCAGCCGGAGCCAGAATCGACACCGAACTCCTTTTTCAGGCGCGGTAGCCCCGTATGGGTGCGCTGCAGCGCGCGTCGGACACGGGACGAGTACGAGTACACGACGCCCATTAAAAAAGGCAGCGACCCGGTGCGGGTCGCTGCCTCGTCGAGCAGTGCTGCCGGCAGGATTACATGTCGAAGTCGCCCATGCCGCCCATGCCGCCCATACCACCCATGCCGCCCATACCACCCATACCACCCATGCCGCCCATACCACCCATGCCACCTCCGCCACCTGGAGGTGCGGGCTTGGGGGGTTCTGGATGAGCGACGATGAGCGCCTCCGTGGTGAGCATGAGGCTGGCGATGCTCGTTGCGTTCTCGAGCGCGGTGTCCACGACGGTGAGCGGATCAATGATACCTTTCTTGATCATGTCGCCGTACTCGAGGGCTTGCGCGTCGAAGCCGTAGGCGTCCTTGCCGTTTTCGACGGCGTTGACGACGACAGCCGACTCCATGCCCGCGTTGCGGGCGATCTGCGCCAGGGGTGCGGCGCATGAACGGTAGAGAACTTCAGCGCCTGCGCGCTCGCCGCCCTGGAGTTGCTCCATCAGTGGCTCGAGAGCCTTACGTGCTCGCAACAGAGCCACACCACCACCAGCAACGTAGCCGTCTTTCATTGCTGCCCGGGTGGCAGCCAGCGCATCCTCGATCAGATGCCGCTTGGCGCGCACCTCGACTTCGGTGGCGCCTCCGACCTTGACGACAGCAACTCCGCCGCTCAGTCGCGCCAAACGCTCCTTGAGCTTATCCTTGTCGTACGTGCTGTTCGTCTCTTGAATGTCTCGCTCGATGCCCGCAATGCGTGCCTTGACTGCGTCCGGCTTGCCTTTGCCTTTGATGACCTTGCACGTCTCTTTGTCGAGAATGACCTTGTCCGCTCGCCCCAGATCTCGCTCCTCGACGGCATCTACCTTGCGTCCCAGGTCCTCCATGAATGGCGTCGCACCCACGAGGGCTGCGATATCCTTCAGCATCTCCTTGCGTCGGTCCCCGAAACCAGGAGCTTTCACGGCCGCCGTTTGCAGGACTCCGCGCAGCTTGTTCACGCTCAGCGCGGCTAGCGCCTCGCCATCGACGTCTTCTGCAATCACGAGCAGACAACCGTTCGCGCGCTTCACGATCTCCAGCGTCGGGAGAATGTCGGCCAACGCGCTCAGCTTCTTCTCCATCACGAGAATGTACGGGTTCTTCAGTTCCGCCTTCAGGCGCTCCTGATCGGTGATGAAGTACGGCGAGATATAACCGCGGTCGAACTGCATGCCTTCCACGACGTCCACGGTCGTTTCCATCAGTTGCGATTCTTCGACCGTAATGACCCCATCCTTGCCGATTTTGTCGAAAGCATCGGCCAAGAATTGTCCGACCTCTTGTTCACCGTTGGCGCTGATCGTTCCAATCCGGGCAACGTCCTTGCTGCTCACGGCCTTGACGGCCTGGGTCTTGAGCGCATCGCGAACGGCGCGTGTGGCTTGATCGATACCGCGCTTGATTTCCATCGACGAAAACCCTGCTTCCACCAGCTTCAAGCCCTCCGTGTACAGGCTCTGAGCCAGGACGGTCGCTGACGTCGTTCCGTCTCCTATTTTTTCGTTCGTACGCTGAGCCACCTCTTTGACCAAGCGCGCGCCCAGATTCTCGACTCTCGATGCCAGCTCGATCTCCTCGGCGACGGTGACGCCATCTTTGGTCACCATGGGAGCACCCCAGCTACGCTCGAGCGCTACATTCCGCCCGCGCGGTCCAAGCGTCACCTTGACGGCGTTGGCCAACGCATCCAAGCCACGGAGGAAGGACCGGCGCGCCGCCTGTCGGTATACAATGTCTTTGCTGCTCATTGAGATCTCCTGAAAGTTGTCTGCCGCGGAAGGACATCATCTGCCTTTCGCTCCGAATCGATGACGTGGGGCAAGTCACTGTCGGCAAGTCACTGTCGATCAGCCGCGCCCACTCGCGGCGCGGAAGTTAAGCGCGCTACCGACCAGGTCAAGGGGCACCAGCGACTAAAGCTGAGTATATGACGCGCTGCCCGCCCACAACCCGGGATGCTCCGTGGCGGCGACGGCAATTTAGTCGGCCTTTTTCACTTGAGTCTCTCACTTTGCCGAATTACTGTTCCGAGCCCGTTTTTGGGGAATCGTCTAATGGCAGGACACAAGATTCTGATTCTTGTTATCTAGGTTCGAATCCTAGTTCCCCAACTACTGGTTGCGGTCATCAGAGCCGCAACAATCCTCGGCCAGGCCCTTCACGGGGCCTGGCCGTCGGTTCGCCCATCGATGAATCGACGCCTCGGTGGCAGAGGATTTTTTTGGAGTCAAGACTTGGCGCCACGAACAGTTTCAATTAGAAGGCGCAACCACCTGCAGACTTGTCCTCCAAGTTTGCGTTTGGCATGAAAACCAGTAGCTTCGCCGAGGAATCGGCAATCGGCCCCATCGTCTAGCGGTTAGGACATCGGCCTCTCACGTCGGTAACACGAGTTCAAATCTCGTTGGGGTCACTCGTTACGCGTTAGCGGCAACACCAAGTGCCGCAAAGGGAAAAGGCAGCTCGACGAAAGTTGGGCTGCCTTTCTCCGTTCGACCCCATCACCGAGGCTACGACTGCGGCGGGCACCGGAGACACTGCCGTTGTTGCAGTGCGCCCCCTCTCAAAGGTAAAGCGTTAGCCATGGCGTGCCTTCTGGTTGCGTTTTCAGGTCAACCCGCAGCCACCGGGACGGCAGCCGCTAGCGTCGCAGCCGCCGCTTCAGGCACGACGGCTTCCTCCACGACATCAGCTTCCTCCTCGGCGCCGGCGACCACCGCCGCCCCCACCCCGACTAGGGACTGGTCTGAGACGTTCAAGGAGTGGGCTGAGAGACTGACCTTCGAGGAGTGGCCGAGCCCGCTTTTCGAGGCCGACTTTTGGCAAAGCACGATGCACGGCGTGCGGGTGCTGCTGCCGCTGCTCCTGGCGGCGCTACTGCTGGCCCAGTTCGCCGTGCATCGCGGTCACGGAAGGGTGCCGCGAGCGACGGTGTCGCGCTTAGCATGGCTGTTCATCAGCCTCGGCTTTCTCACGCACTACGAGGGTTTCAATCCAAACTCGCGGCATCCTGGCCTGTACAGCCCGCAAGCGTTCTACCAGCAGTACTTGGGCGTCAAATATCGAACGGAGTTGGAGACGGGATGGCTCTTTGATTGTACCGTTGCGGCCGAAAAACAACTGGGGCGCACCAATACTTTCGCCAAGCGCTACGTGCGCAGCCACGTCGACCCCGAGAGTCTCGTGCCCGTGGGGACGAGCATGGGGGCGCTGCGCCCCGAACGCTGTGAGAGCCGCTTCACCCAAGTGCGCTGGTCTGCTTTCAAGAACGACGTCGAGGCGTTGACCAAGGTCGTCTCCCCCCAAAAGTGGTCCGCTATGCTCGAGCGGCGGTGGTTCGTGGCCGCTCCGGGTTGGACCGCATTGGTCGCGCCGCTCGTCGAGGCGCCCGTGAGTGAGGCTCGGTTTCGCGTCTTGGCGCTCATGGACCCGGCCCTGCACCTGGTGGCATTGCTCGCCCTGCTGTGGGCGTTCGGACCTCGTGTGGCTGCTATTGCGGCCGTGGTGTGGGGCGCTCAGCCGTTCCTCGCCTTCGACGACGGGGTGGGATTGCTGCAGAACGCCTGGGTAGCGTTGCTGATGATCGGGCTGTGCGCCTTGAAGAAGCATCGCTCGAGCGCCGGCGGTGTCGCGCTCGCGGCGGCCATGGCGCTCCAACCGTGGGCCGTCGTCGTAGTGACGGGCGCCCTCGTCACCCTCCTCTTTACGAGGCGGAGCGACTCGTCTCGAAGACGGGCGCTGACGCCGCTCTGGGTGTGGGCACTGAGTCTGGCATTCTTCTTGGGGGTGAGTGTCCATGCCGAACCCAATCACCGGCGCTACACGTCCGAACTCGCCTTGCAGCTTTCGATTCCCGAACTCGAGGACGTCGGTCTCGCAACGGCGCTCGCCGCAACTCAGCATGCGCCCTATCGGTTAATGCGCAACGATTCATTGGCGAACCCCGCTGAAGCATGGAGCATTCAGCGTGCACGTAGCCTGAGTGAGACGCGGATACCTTTTTTGCTCTTGTTCGGAGGCCTTCTTGCGTGGCTCCTTTGGTCGGCGCTCCGCGCGCGCCAAGTGTGGTTTGGTGCGGCACTCGGAGCAGTGGCGTTGACGGCATTGACACAACCGTTGTCGACGTCCATAGGCGTGCTGGCTTTAGTGCCGCTGTGTGCTCGTCGAGCGGAGCTCGCCCCTGCCCTATTACTCGGGACCGCTGCCTGCGAAGTGGTGTGGACGCGCACCCACTTCCCTGATCATCGCGCGACTTCCGTGAGTGTCCTACTGCTCCTCATCGCGGCAGTGGCCACCATCGCCGTTTCACCAACCGTGCACCGCTACCTGTTTTCGCTCAGACCGAAACGAGCTAGCGCCACGCCTACTCCTTCGCAACCAAATACCCCCAGCACCGCTTCGCCCGCTCAGTAAACAGTCTTGGGCAAGCTTAGACTCAGAGGCGCTCTCGCACGCTGGAAATGGCCTGACTAATGCCATGTTGTAACGGGCGTAGCGTCACATCCAGGTGCTCCCAGTCCGTTCTTATGGCTCCAACGCTGACGAACGGCGTCACCAACCCTACCCACTTGTTCTGCCGCGCGATGGCGGGGTGCTTCATCAAGTCAACCACAATCCGATCGTCTTTTGCTTCTACCAAGAACGCAGGTCGCTTGGGCATGTACGCGACCAAGTTGCCGGGCTTGCTGAGGTCGAGAGCCCCGGATTTGATGAGTGTTGCCACAGGCGTCGGGGCATCTTTGAGCAACTTCAATGAAACGTCGGCCAGGCGAAGCTCCAGGCGCAGCTCCTCGGCATTGAATCGCACGTGCTCCACGTAAAGAATACCGGATGCTCGCACGACGGTGCCCATCAGGTCGAGCGTTGCCCCCAAACGCACACCCGGAGGGACGGCTTCGATTTGGATGTTCTTGGGTGCTTTCTGCCCAGGCAGCTGTTCCGCGAGCCAACGCAGTAGATCCAGTGGCACTCCGAAGCGCCAGAGCAAGGCGTTCTTGCCAGCTCGCAGCAGCTCCTCGGGATGCTGCAGAACGTAGTTTTTGGCACTCCCCAACAGCCGACGGGTATCGATCATCGGGCGCAGTATAGAGAAGTTCATGCGGGGCGTGGAGCCATATCGCCAGGAGAAGTGGCTACGGAGAGCGTGCCAAAAAAGGGACTGCGCCAGCAGAAGAAAGATGCTAGGCCGCCCGGTTACGCGCGATGTGGACGTAGGCGTTCCTTACTCACTGGCGCGACCGACCTCAGTGACCGAATTCACTACGGCAGGGGCGTCGGCCCCACACCTCGATCGCTATATAGTAGGCAGCTGTGACTGATTCTTCATCCCCCGCTAACGCTGACTGGCGCCGCATCATCGACGACGAGCAGCGTTGCCTGGACCGCATCCTGACTCACGTCGATGAACGCCGCAGTCACCGCGAGGAGCGCCGCGAGATCGATTACGACTCACAACTGTTGGCGCTCCGAGACGAGATTGCCGCGTCGCGCACCGAAGACGTACCACCATTGCTCGAGCAGATGGAACGGCTCCAGGGTATTGCCGCCCGACAGCGCATGCTGACGACAGGCTTCATCGACGTTCGGTCCCCCTACTTCGGGCGTATGGTTTTGCAGGAGGGGGGCCGCAAGCGCGAGGTATTGATCGGGCGATCCACGTATCTCGATTCCAAGTCCGGGGTGCGCATCGTGGACTGGAGAGATGCCCCTGTAAGTCGCCTTTACTACCGATACAACGAGGGCGATGATTACGAAGAGACCTTTGGTGATAGGGAGGTCGAAGGCCACGTCGCACTGCGGCGAAGTCTGACTATCGTCGAATCGCGCTTACGTCGCATCGTCTGCCCTCAGGGCACGTACGTGCGTCCGGAAAAGGGCGATTGGCTTTCGGCAAGCGGGCAGCTCAAACTTGCGGGCGGCGAAGGGACTGCAGCGCGGGCTGAGCAGCATCGCAAGCGTGGCACGTTGGGCATGGGGGAGGTTTACGATTTGGGTGCCGATGACAAGCACTTGAGAGAGATAACTGCGCTCATCGATCCTCGTCAATTCGAACTCATTACCCGCCCCGATTCCGGTCCTGTCGTCATTCAAGGAGGGGCAGGTAGCGGAAAAACGACCATCGGCCTCCACCGACTCGCCTACCTCGCTTACCAGGACCGCCGGCGCTTCCGACCCGACCGAATGCTGGTCATCGTGTTCAATCAAGCGCTCGCTCGATACATCTCTCAAGTACTGCCCGCTCTCGACGTCAACGGAGTTCCGGTAAAAACCTACGAAACGTGGGCAGCCGAGATCCGCAAAGGCATCCTGAACAACCTTCCCAAGCGGTACAACCCAGACACGGCGCCAGCGGTCACGCGTTTGAAGAAGAACCCGGCGCTGATTGCTGCCATCGATGCCTACGTTGAGGAATGTGAACGCGACGTGCGCGAGGCGCTCGAGAGCGTTGCTCCCAGCGCCCCCCAGGAAGCGGCGCAGCTGTTGGCGTCTTGGGACAAGACGGCGAAGCAGCCGTTTACCTATCGGCTGCATGGGTTAAAAACAGCGCTCGCTCAGCAGGCGACGCTGCCGACTGCCAATCGCAATGTGGTTGAGCGCGGACTGCGACGCGGGTTCGAGCGCGCGCAGAACATCGTCTTGGCGTGGACCGATCTGTTGACGGATGCGCGCCGCATACGAGCTGCTCTGAAAGAACGCAGCGAGGTGCCGCTCAGCGAACGCGAGCTCGATCGAGCTCTGGAAGCCTGTCGAGCCCAGTGTGATGCGCTTTGGTCGGCCCAGGAGCGGCGCGAAGAAGAAAAGGATCGTGCTCCCCAGGAACCGAACGACGATGACTACTCGAACGCCGTTGACGGTGCCGAGCTATCGGAGGAGCCGTTCCTGGACCGGGAGGACGATTCCCTTCTGCTGATGCTGTGGCAACGCTTACGCGGTGCCTTGAACAAGCCAGGCACCAAGGAGCCTCTGGTGTACGAACACTTGTTGCTCGATGAGGCCCAAGACCTGAGTCCGGTCGAATTGCGCGTCCTCAGTCAGTGCTTGAGCGCCTCCAAGAGCGTTACCCTCGCGGGCGACGTGGCGCAACGGCTTCACATGGACAACGGCTTCATTGGCTGGAAGCACGCGCTGGGCGACCTCGGCATGCAACACGTCGCCGTCGAGCCACTGAGGCTGAGTTATCGTTCGACCTCTGAAATTCTGGACTTCGCGCGCACGGTGCTCGGTCATTTGGCAGAAGATCCCCCGCCTTTGGCGACGCGCCACGGAGCGCCGGTGGAGCTTTTTCGGTTTGCGGACAACGGAGAGGCGGTAGGCTTTTTGGCAGACGCGCTGCGCGAACTGATGATGACGGAGCCGCGCGCATCGGTTGCCGTCATCGCGCGTCACCCCCAGCAAGCGGACGTCTTCTTTCACGGTTTGGAGCGCGCAGAGACACCGCGCCTACGGCGCATCGCTGATCAGGACTTCCCTTTCAAACCCGGCATCGACGTGACCGACGTGCGACAGGTGAAGGGTCTAGAGTTCGACTACGTCATCCTCGTCGACGTCAGCGATACGACCTACGCCGGCGACGATGCTTCGCGCCACCTTCTGCACATCGCGGCCACACGCGCAGCCCACCAGCTGTGGTTCGTCACGAGTGGCAATCCCAGCACTCTCCTTCCCCAGGAGCTTCGTGACCGAAGCTTCTGACGCGCCAAGCGCGCTCTTGCGCTCGTTGGTGCCGGCGCTTTTCATCACCTTCGTGGTAGGGGCATGCTCACCAGCAACGGCAGCGCGTGCGCGTCCACCGGCGCCGGTACCGTTAGCCAACGATGCTGTCGAAGCCGCACGCACCCCTTTTCATGGCTTGGATGAAAGCGGCCAGCTTACGCAGCTCGAGGTCACTTCTAAGCTCGAAAACGCTTCTGTCGTGTGCCTGGGCGAACAGCATGATGACTTGGCCCATCACGCCCTGCAACTCCAGCTGGTCGAAAACCTCCTCGCGGCAGCTGTAAAGCAAGGTCGTGCTTTTGCTCTGGGCATGGAGATGTTCCAGCTCTCCGCTCAGCCGGCGCTCGACGCCTACGCCCGCTTCGAGACCGACGAATCGACGCTATTGAACGCTTCGGAATACCACACACGCTGGGGCTACGACTTCTCATTTTACCGACCGATCATCGATCTGGTGCGGTCGGGCGGAGGAACGCTGCTTGCACTCAACGCGCCACGTGAGTGGACGAAGTCGGTTGCTAAGAATGGGATAACAGCGTTGCACCAGTATCCATCGAGCCTTCCTCTTTCTGAAATCGACCTGGATGACAGCGAACATCGTGAGTTCTTCCACGCAGCCATGGCCGGCCACGGACACGGCCATCGAGCGCACGCCGCTGTCGACTCGCTTGCGACAGACCCATACTATGCGGCGCAGGTCGTGTGGGACGAAGTCATGGCGGCGTCAGCGGCAGCTTGGCTATCCCGAGCACCAGCCGGAGCGCAAATCGTCATTTTAGCAGGGGCCGGCCACTGTCACCGCTCCGCTATCCCACGCCGCGTCGAGCGTCGGCTCAGCCGCTCGCGGACTTGGGGAGTACGGTTGCTGGAGGTCAGTGAGCTGACCCAGGAGCACGTCCCTGCGCATTCCGCGTTTGACATGTTGGTCGTTGCCACGCAGCCTTGAGCCGGAATCTCGAGAGCTTCTCATGCTTGCCCCGATCTTGTGCCCCATCGATTTTTCCGATTGCTCCCAGAGAGCGCTCGAGCACGCCGTCGAGCTCGCCACCACGCTGCGCACGACGGTAACCGTGCTGCACGTCGTGGAGCCGCCGGATCCACTCTTACAGAAGCAAGAATACGTAGAGTATCTTGCGCAGCAGTATCGCGCCCCGCTGCACACCCTCATGCACACTCTGCGCAGTCAGTACCCGACCGTGATCGTCAGCGATGCCGTCGTGCTCGAGGGTAAACCGGCCAAGGCCATCGTCGATTTCGCGGCTCAACACAATCATGGGCTTGTGGTCGTGGGCACCCACGGGCGGACGGGAATCGCTCACGCCGTCATTGGCAGCGTCGCCGAACGTGTCGTGCGTACGGCACGCGTGCCGGTGCTCACCATCCCCCCGCCCAGGTCAGGGGTTGAAGACGGTGGAGGCTGACGTCGTCCCCTCGCGGACCAAGTTCAAGCGAATGCGACCGAACGTCTCTCGACACAAGTGCATCTCACCGTCTACAGCCACGACGTCCCCTTCGGATAGCTCTTCCCAAACGTTGTGCCCCTGTAGCGGCTCACTTGATACGATGAAGTGATTGACTCGCCCAGTAGTCGTTGGCGATTCACATTCTGAACTCAAGCTGGAACAAGTATGCCGCTCGGGGCAACGCCGCTTGTGAGTGCTGAAAAACAGCTCCTTGCCCCCATGCATGGCAGCAAGGGACTGGCCATCCGTGACCACCATCGTCAACAAAGATCGGTCGCCTGGTGATCGGTCGCATACCTCGCGCACCTGCCGAGCAGTACTGCGCACTGCGTCAACCAAAGTGCCGACTTCATACCCATGCCTCAGCGGTCCATGCCGTTGAAGCTCGCTCAACAGCAGGAAGAAGATGACTTCGCTGTCGGTGTCCCCGAGAATGAAGCGGCTGAGTCGCTCATCGACGCGTTGTAACAGCCGCTCGCGGTACAGCGGGAAGTCGGGGATGTCCCCGTTATGGGCAAACGTCCAGCGCCCGTGCTGAAACGGATGGCAGTTCAGAACGTTCTTTTCGCCCTGAGTAGCCTTGCGGACGTGCGCCAACACGGTTTCGCTCGCCGCCACCCCACTCAGGCGGTGAAAGAGGTGATCACCTAGAGCGTGCTGGGGACTGCGCATGACCTGAGGGCAGTCATCGACGTAGTAAGCCACCCCCCAGCCATCAGGGTGCCGGTCACTTTGAGTGCCGAGCGCGTTGTCGGCCTGAAGGAGCGAAGCGTGAACTTGGCTCTTCAGTACACTGCGGAATCCGAACAGGCGGCACATGAGCTTTCCTCTGGACTTCGGCAATTCAGGCTATCGCCTGCAGGCTCCCATGAAACCCTCCGACGGGAAAGTGCCGCTCCTCCCTGCCGGAAAACTTCTGCCGTGCCCTGACCCAAACTGAACCGCTTTCCCCTCACCGGGCTGCACTCCATGTATCTAGTATCTTCTCCCGCCCGCAACCTTCCGTGCAGGGGTCACGTACCCTAAGAACGACATCGCCACCGTCCCGCACCCCAAGAGACCTCCGTGAAAACGCCCCTTGATCTTCAACAGCGCCGAACGTTCATCCGCCAAGCGGCCGCAGGCTCGACGATTGCCGTGTTGGGTGGTTGGTACTTCTTCAACGACGGTCTGACACACCAGGCTCGCGCCCAAACGCGGGCAGACGGGCGGCCCAGGCTGCCTCCAGGGCAGCGGGTCATTGAGCGCTTGAAACCCATGGGCGGGCAGCCGGGGAGCGCAAATCCCGCCGCTGTGCAGTTCCGGATCCACGGCGAGGTGAGCAAGCCCAATACTTGGTCGTACCGCGAGCTTCTCGCCATGCCATCCGTCGAACTGGCGTTGGACGTGCATTGTGTAACGGGCTGGTCGGTGTTGGGGGCGCGTTTCCGCGGCGTACGGCTGGCGGAGCTCGCCGATCGTGTGGGCGTCTCAGACCGCGCGCGACACGCCATCTTCGAAGCCGCCGCGGGATATACCGCCAATGTCGTGCGTCAGCAGGCCCTGGCACCTTCCACGCTCATCGTTTTCGAACACGAAGGACAGCCTCTGGCCCGTGCCCACGGCGCTCCGCTACGAGCGGTAGTGCCTGAGCTTTACTTTTGGAAGAGCGCGAAGTGGCTGACCGGGGTGAAGTTCACCCATCGAGATGAGCCGGGATACTGGGAGAAGCGCGGCTATCACAATTACGCCGATCCTTGGCGCGAGCAGCGCTACGGTTGAGCGGATGGAAAGGAATGCGCAAGAGCCTCGTAAACGGCAGGGCCTACGTATCCCGCCCCGAGCGCGCGGGGCGTTACGCGCTCTGCACCGCGACGCCGGCTACCTCGCTGTCGGTCTGACGTTCGTCTACGCCCTGAGCGGCCTGGCTGTGAACCACGTCGAGGACTGGGATCCGAACTTCACTCAAGTGCGTTCGGAGCATCAGATTACGCTTCCCCACCAGGCATCCGACGACCGTGTTGCGGAGGTCGTTTTGCAAGAGCTCGGCATTCACGAAGCGCCGGTGGGGACTTACCGCTCGAGTCCGGACAGGCTCGAGATCACCTTAGAACAGAGCACCATCTATGTGTCGAGCGACGGTCATGTCCTGCGCGACGGCCAGTCGCCGCGCTTCTTGCTGCGAGCCGCCAATTGGCTCCACCTCAATCGAGGAAAGAAGGCATGGACATATGTGGCCGATGCCTATGCCATTGCTCTGCTGTTTCTCGCCCTCTCGGGCTTGTTCATGATCCCCGGACGCAAGGGAGTGTTTGGTCGAGGTGCGGCCTTGGTGTTGACCGGAGTCGCGGTTCCCGTGCTGTATGTCTGGCTGAGCGGCGGCCCCTCTTGAGCTGACCGTCGGGGTGCGCTCAGATGAGACCCATGCTCAGCTCGAGTGGGCGGCTAAACCACAGCCGGCGCGCACATTGCTCTTGCACCGGAAACCGCTTTGACTACTGTGGGCGCTCGACGCGGGAGTAGCTCAGTTGGTAGAGCACAAGCTTCCCAAGCTTGGGGTCGCGGGTTCGAATCCCGTCTCCCGCTCGAGGTCCCTTGCTTGCTCCACGCCACTCTTCCCTGCCTGTTGCGGCAGCCTGTGGGCGGGAGGTCTGTGGCTGCAAGATGAGCAGCGCCTTATCAGACGCGAGCTCTTTGGGTCCCCTGCCGCGTCGGTAATGTCGGCTGCCTGCTTGACACGAAGGCGTGAGGCTCGGCATGCGCCCGTTGCCGTCAGACCCGGACAGTCCCATGCTGAGTCGGTTGGTGCAATTTTTTCCACAGCGAACGTAGATTCACCCCACCCGGCGCCAGCCCCAGAGTAAGTTACCCGTACCTTAGGCCACCTCGTGCCCATGAAGGTGCAGCCTCATCGAGCCAATCCTGTGCCCCCTCCTGACAGCGTTCCCCCCAGTATCCTCCCCGACCCCCGCTACGCGGGTGACAAATGGGATCCCTTGTCCCTGAGCCCGAGCGATGTGGCCATTCCCACCATCGGCGAATGCACCTATCCGTCGCCGGTGGCCGCTCATTTGGGTGAACGCGCCATGATGTTCGTCGGCGAGGCGGATCGGGTACCGATTGACGACCACATGTCGACGCTGAGGCGCCATCGTCACTCCCTCGACGTATTGCCGTCGTTCGAGCTTGCCGGGCCGCGCAACAACATCTTCTTCGATCCGGCCCATACAACGGCAGGAATCGTCACTTGTGGGGGCCTGTGCCCTGGCTTGAACAACGTCATCCGGGGCTTGGTTTTCGAGCTCAGCTACGGCTACGGCGTCAAATCCATCTTGGGCTTCCGCTACGGCTATGAGGGTCTGGTCCTGGATCATGGCCACGTCCCCCTTCACCTAGACACCGAAACCGTCGGGCAGATCCACAAGAATGGCGGCACCATGCTCGGGAGCTCGCGTGGCGAGCAGGATCCGGCCAAAGTTGTCGACACGCTGATTCACTATGGCGTGAACATGCTGTTCGTGATCGGGGGCGACGGGACGATACGCGGTGCCATCCGAGTGGCGCGGGAAGCTCGCCGCCGGGGGCACGAGATCGTGGTCGTGGGCGTGCCCAAAACCATCGACAACGACATCCACTTCATCGATCGGAGCTTTGGCTTCGAGAGCGCGTACAGCGCTGCGGTCGAGGTCATTCAAAGCGCCCATGTCGAAGCCTGCGGCGCGCGCAACGGCATCGGGCTAGTCAAGCTCATGGGCCGCCATTCGGGGTTCATCGCGTGTCACGCCGCTCTCGCTTGCAGCGGCGTTCAGGCCGTGCTCATCCCTGAAGTCGAACTCAAACTGGAGGGCGAACGCGGCCTGTATCAGTTCATCGAGCGGCGTTTGAGCCGCAAGGGACACGCGGTCATTGTCGTTGCAGAAGGAGCGGGTCAAGAGCTGTTCAACCAGACGGAGTCGGACTTTCCTCAAACCGACTTGAGCGGCAACGTGCGGCTGAAAGACGTCGGGATTCTCCTCAAAGACGGCATTCCCGCCTACTTCAGGAAGCGGAATGTCGAACTGACGCTCAAGTACATAGATCCGAGCTACCACATACGCAGTGTCCCCGCGTCCCCTTCGGACGCCATCTATTGCTGGAACATGGCACGCAACGCGGTGCACGCAGCTATGGCCGGCAACACCGAAATGATCATCGGCCGCTGGCACGGTCGTTTCGTACACGTGCCGATGAAACTGGCGACTCGGGCGCGAAAACAGGTCGACCCAAACGGCGATCTTTGGTCGAGCGTGCTCGAGGCGACAGGTCAGCCTGTTTCCTTCTCGTGAGCCGCAGCTTGCCAAAAACGCCTTGCGGCTGTCGAGTTCACCTGGAGCCTTAGCCCGCGAACGCGCTTTGGTACAGGGCGAGCATGGTGGCTTCGTCGCATGCCCGGGGATTGGTGGCGTGGCAGCCGTCGAGCTGTGCCAAAGCGGCGAGTCGAGGCAAGGCCTCGAGCGGTATCCCGACTTGTTGCAGAGATTGTGGCAATCCAACCGACGCGCGAAATTGGCGCAAGGCCTCCGGCAGAAGGGCGGCAGCATCCACGCCAAACGCCACGGCTGCCGCGTGCATTGCCGCGCCGGCATGAGCTGCGTTGAATTCGACGGCCGCTGGCAAGCACAGAGCGTTGGCCACGCCGTGGTGCAGTCCAAACATGCTGGACAGCGGGTGCGCCAAAGCATGGCACACGCCCAGTCCCTTCTGGAACGCCACGGCCCCCATCATCGCGGCTTTCATCAGGTCACCCCGCGCGTGGAGCGAGTGCGGCTCGCTCAAGGCTAGCGGCAGAGCTCGGCGCACGAGTTCGATACCGCGCAGCCCAATGGCGTCTGCCATGGGATGGTCCCCGGTCGCAACCACCGCCTCTAGACAGTGCGTGAGGGCGTCGAACCCCGTAGCCGCCGTGGTGTGCGCCGGTAAGGTCAACGTCAACGTAGGATCCAATAGGGCGACCCGCGGCAGCATGGCAGGGGAAAACACGACCGTCTTTCTTCCCGTCGACTTGACCGTCAAAACGCCTGCCCGTCCCACTTCACTGCCCGTACCTGCCGTCGTTGGAATGGCGATGACTGGAGGCAAGTGAGCGGGAATGTGGCGATCGCCGCCGACCGCATCATCCAACTCTTCAAACGGAAGACTCACGCACGTTCGCACCGCGATGAGCTTGGCCGTATCCAATGGCGATCCGCCTCCTACAGCGACCAAAGCGTCAGCATTCCAGGCGCGGTACGCTGCTGCCCCGTTCTCCACGTTTGCTTCGGTCGGGTTGGAATCCACGTCGAGATAGGACTGGACCGCAATGCCTGAGCTCGTCAGAGCAGCCATCAGCGGCTCGAGTAGTCCCACTGCCGCTACTCCTTGGTCGGACACCAACAACACCCGGCGCCCGCCCAAAGCCTGCAGCTCATGGCCCACCTCGAGCGCTGCACCGGCCCCAAATCGAATACGCGTCGGATAGTTCCATGTTACCGTCATCGGGGCGCCTTCCTGAGTTGTCTGAACCCTCTTCTCCGTCACACGCCTTCGAAATAGCGACGCAGTTCCCAATCCGTTACCGCCAGCTCGTACTGGCGTACTTCCCACTCGCGGGTGCGGACGTAGTGTTCGATGAATTCGGTACCCAATGCGGCGCGGGCACTGTCGCTGTTGCGCAGCAGCTGAGTCGCTTCGGCCAGGGAGCTCGGTAGGCGACCATGCTCATCGCCGGAAGCTTCGCCCTCGACCGCTGCGGGGAGCTCGGCTGCCTGGTCGATGCCGTGTAAACCTGCCGCCAAGCAAGCGGCGATACTGATGTACGGATTTATGTCGGCGCCCGTCTGACGGTATTCCACTCGCAACGACGAAGGGTGGTTGGGCGATACGATGCGAATGGCACAGGTCCGGTTCTCTATTCCCCAAGAAGGAACGATCGGCGCCCATAGCCCGGGCACGAAACGCTTGTAGCTATTGATGGTTGGGGCGTACAAAGCCGTCCATTCGCGCATGACCTGCATCTGCCCCGCCACGTAGTGCTGCATGAGCGTCGACATTCCGTAGGGCGCTTGCTCGTCGTAAAAGACGTTGCCGGAATCTCCCACCAGTGACTGGTGCAAGTGACCGCTTGTACCAGGCATGCTCGCATCGCATTTGGCCATGAATGTGACGCTCAACCCATGACGGTGTGCGAGCTGCTTGAGCGTCGTCTTGAACAGGGCGGCTTGGTCTGCAGCCGACACGGCATCATCGTACGTGATAGCCGCTTCGTAGACGCCGGGCCCGGTCTCGGTGTGGAGGCATTCTAGGTGGATGCCGTACTCTTCACACGACTTCCATATATCATCCATCAAGGCCGCATCCTGACCGGTGCGCACCCAACTGTAACCGAACATGCCTGGGTCTAGCGGGCGTAGCTTGCGATACGCCTTGCGCTCGAGGGTGTCTCGTGTCTCACGGAACAGGAAGAACTCGAACTCGGCCCCGAACTTCGGGGTAAGGCCGCGTGCTCTGGCGCGGGCATCGATACGTTTCAGCAACGAACGGGGACAGGCAGGGTGGTCCTCGCCGCTGGCCATTTTGAAATCACACAGCAGTGAAGCGACACCGGCTTCCCATGGTATGTAGCGCAACGAGTTCACATCCAGTACCGCATGAGCGTCTGGATATCCGCTGCTCCAACCCGTCACCTCTGCATTGTCATACAAGGCATCATTGATGTCCCAACCGAAGATGACGTCACAGAATCCGAAGCCGGATTGGAGGGCCGAGCTGAGCTTCGCCAGCGACACGTACTTGCCTCGCAGCAAACCGTCGACGTCGAAGCCACCGATCTTGACTCGCGTGATCGCTTTGGCGCGAAGCTGGTCCAGCACGTCGCGAGCCTGGCGCGCACCAACCTCCGACGTCGCCCTCACCGTTCGACGAGAGCCTGCTTTTTTTCCCTGCTTAGGCATACTGCGGCCCATGCGTGAAAGGCTACCGGAGGCCGCCTTCGCCGCCCATCGCAAAACGCAAGTCGCTAGCTGGACGCTGCCGTGACGGCCGCCGTCAGCGCCTCTTCGGTGTAGGGCTTTTCCAAGTAGCCCACCACCAGTGCGTGATAAGCCAAGGCCGGTTCCAAGTCTTGACGAGCGCTCCCACTCGTCAAAACCACACGCACCTTCGGCCTCTCTTGCTCGAGGCGCTCGAGAAGTTCAGCCGTCGACATGCCGGCTGCCAGATTTACATCGAGCAAGAGCACGAGCGTCGCGGGATGGCGCTTTAGATAGTCGAGAGCTTGATGACCCTCGGCCACAAACGCGGCGGGAAACCCGCACTCCTCGAGCAAACCCGCCGTCAGATCGCCCAGACGCGATTCGTCATCACAGATGAGGACCTGAGCCGCTTTCGATACATGATCTCGCGGCCGTTCCAAGGCGCCCGCATCGATCCCCCGCGACGCCGCACAGGCGAGCGAATCATCGTTTCTATGGAAGTCTAGTTTGAACATGGCTTTTACCCGCAACCGCCGAGCACCAGCCGGCGGTCTCCTCCCTGAGTCGAGTGTTTAGTAGGGGCCCCAACCCGTTGGCAACTGGTTCGCGCATTTCGCGCTTCTCTCGCCGAAGCCCTCGCGGTCTACCTACGGCCAAACTGCGCCACGACCTGAACTGCAGCAAGCCCGATCAGGAACAGGATGAGGAACGACAGTGGAATTGGCCCCATGTGGGGCATGTGTCCGCTGACACTCCCAAACCATTGCCCCGCCACAGCCAGCGCCATAGCGCATCCCAGGCACAGAAATGCGGGAAGCAAGGCCTTCAGCGTGTGCCGTCGTCGGGCCAATGGTGGCGGCGCGAGCGTCACCACCACCGGGCTGTGGACAACTAGGACAGCGCCCGCGGGAGCTGCCCCTACTGGTGGCAATGGAGACGGGCTCGCCAGCTCGTCGAGCTGGTCTGTCGCCAGTTCCAGTTCGAGTACCCCTTCACCCGAATCCGGCGCCTCAAGCTCGCCGCGAAACATGCTCGACTTTACCGCCTGCGCCAGGCGTACGCCACCCATCGGGCGGCTCTCGCGCAAAATGGTAAGTCAGTGGCGACGCGTAGGTCACCCCTGTGGGCGCCGGTGGCATGCGGCGTCCACCTCCGAAGGCTAATCCGCAACGAACGCTGACGTCTCACCAGGTCGCAGCCGATGCTTGGCGTGGCGGACAGTCAGCTC
>CAZNZA010000085.1:0-24732 GCA_964577325.1 uncultured Polyangiaceae bacterium | reverse complement strand
AACCGGTCAACTTGGTTGCCGAGGTACTTAGGGGGTCTTGGCGGCGCCCGTCGCCTTGGTCGGAGCTTTGGTCGGCTTCGTGAGGACCACGCCGCCGAGGACGACGTTGCCGTTCTTCAGCTTGTCGTACTCGAGGATCATGTCTTCGAAGTGATGCTTTTCCACCGTCGGAAAGCGCCCCGGCGTGGTTTCTTCTTTGCTAGACGGTTCGCCGAGACGGGAGAACTTGGGATACATCCCCAGCTTGAACCCGTCCACGAACCCGCCATTGAAGACGCCGTAGGTGTTCGCCACCTCCAAGCCTTTGCCAGGAATGAATTCGCGCTCGACGCCATGCACGTGGATGCGCGTGAGCAGCCCGTCTTCGAGCCAGAAGTCGACGGCGTGAGGTTGATAGCGGCAAGCGATCCCGGCGTCTGTCTCCGTCTTCTCGGTACAGGGTGCTTCCATCAAACGCTCGATCGTCTGCAGAGTGGCGCCGAAGCGGACGGGTCCGAGCCCTTTGCCAGGCAATATGGTCAGCGGCGGTCCCACCGGAACCCGGTAGACTTCGGGAACGGATACCGAACGCGGCTCGCCGGATGGACTCACCGCCGAAGAAGCCGCCTGTGCAGGAGTAGCCTGTGAGGCGCTTGGTGAGCTCTGGCGTTCATCGGAGGATTTACAAGCTAGCGCCGCGAGGAGCGCCCACGGCAGGAGCCAATTACTCGAACACTTCATAAGCATGACTTGCTCGCCGAAAACCGACTCGGGCGCCACATATTCCCGCCCAGGCCTACGCTTTACAGCCAAGATCGTGGATCATCACGGAGTGCGCTTGCCAGGGGGAACGAGCTCAGCACGGGGTTTGGGCTGGATAAGGACGAGAGTCATCTGGTACCAGTCCTCGGAAGCTCGCGATGCTGACCATTGATCGAAAGTTCTTGTTCGTCACGGGCAAGGGGGGAGTCGGGAAAACGACGGCTAGCGTTGCGTTGGCGAAGGCGCTGGCCGCGGCCGGCCGTCGCGTGTTGCTGGCGGTTACCGAGCGCGCTCAGGTAGGTGCACTGCTCGGGGGCGTGCGCGTCGACAACGAGCTCAGCGAGGCTTCGCCAGGCCTGTTCGTGTTGCTCGTCGAGCCCGAGCAGGCCCTGCAAGAATACGGCGAGATGATGCTGCACAGTCGGGCAGCCTATCGAGCCCTGTTCGGCAACCGATACAGCAAGAGCTTTCTCGCAGCGGTGCCCGGCCTGCACCAGTGGGCCTCGCTCGGCAAGGCATGGTTTCACGCCGGGGGGGACCCGAAGCTTGGCGGCGGCTCGTTTGATACCGTCGTCTTTGACGCGCCGGCGACCGGGCACGGCTTGGAGATGCTGCGTGTACCCGGCGTCATCACCGAGGCGTCGGCTCCGGGCATCCTCAAGCGGGACGCAAGTGCCGCATGGGACATGTTGCGCGACCCGAAACGGGCGGGGGTAGTGGTGGTAACCCTTCCGGAGGAACTTCCGGTGCAAGAGACACTGGAGCTCATCGATGAAGTGCACAAGCTAGGTGTCCCGCTAGCTGGAACGATCATGAACGCGGTCCCCGCTCCGCTTTTTGCCCAAGGCGAGCTGACTCGTCTCTCCGACCTTTTGCCGGTCGTGGGTGAGCAGGAGCGTGGCTTCGTGGAACTAGCCATCGAACATGCCAACGCTCAGGCACAAGCCGAAAGATTGGGCAAGCGCCTATCGGACGCGGTGCAACGGCCCGTAGTCAGCTTGCCATGGGTAGAACAGCCGACGGATGCCGCTCAAATGCAGAGCCTGACCGATGCCGTGGTTCGAGCAACGACCAAAGCCGCGGCCGGGACACCCGCTTAGGCGCGCAATGTTTACGCGCCATCGAGCGTGATAGGCGAGCGTGATATCAGCGCCGCCCGATACCGATGTAGCTAAAGCCGGCCTCTTTGAACTCTGCTGGGATCCAGATGTTGCGTCCGTCGTAGACACGACGCCCCCGCATCAGTTCGCTCAACCTGCGCAAATTGGGCGCACCGAACTGCTTCCATTCGGTGCAGAGCACGAGGGCATCGGCATCCTTGCAGGCGGCGTATTGGTCATTGAACAACGTCACGTTCTTGATGCCGTAATGTTCCAAAGACGTCCGCGTCGTCTCCAAGGCCTCGGGGTCTGAGGCGGCGACCGTTGCTCCGGCGTTGACCAACTCCCGGGCCAGGGCAATGGCGGGTGCCTCGCGCACGTCGTCCGTGCGCGGTTTGAATGCCAGGCCCCAGAGCGCAAAGTGCTTGCCCCGCAGATCACCAAAATCCTTGGTGATGTGCTTCATCATCATTTCGATCGGCTTGCGGTTGGCAATTACCGCGGCCTTGGACACGTCCATCGCCACGCCCAGCTCCTCGCCGGTGCGCACGAGTGCGCGTAAGTCTTTCGGAAAGCAGGAGCCGCCGAAACCCATGCCGGGGAAGAGGAACGGATAGCCGATGCGTTTATCTGCACCGACCGCGATACGGACTTGTTCTACGTCGGCGCCCGCGGCGTCGCACAGCACCGCGATTTCGTTCATGAACGAGATCTTGGTCGCCAACATGGCATTGGAGGCGTACTTCACGATCTCCGCACTTTTCGGATCCATGCGGTGCAGACGGTTCTGTTGACGGTTGAACGGCAAGTACAGTCGAGCCAATACCTCGAAAGCACGTTCTTCTCGCGCACCCACAACGATGCGGTCGGGCTTGAGGAAGTCGCTGATGGCTGCGCCTTCTTTCAAGAACTCAGGATTGCTGGCCACCATCATCTTGTGGCGGCCGACCTTGTCGACGACTGCCCGCACCTTGTCATTGGTGCCGACGGGCACCGTGCTCTTGAGAACGACCACGAGGTCGCCCGTTGCCTTGCTCGCTATCTGCTCGGCAACGTTGAGCACGGCGGACAGATCCGCCGAGCCATCCTCGTTGGGAGGAGTTCCCACTGCAATGAAGGCAACGGCGGCGCCATCGAGCGCTTCCGCCAGGTTGGTTGTGAAGTTGAGGCGCTCCGGCCAGTTTCGCTGCACCATCTGGTTCAGCCCTGGCTCGTAAAACGGAACCTGGCCCTGCTTCAGGCGCTCCAGTTTCGCTTCGTCCACATCCACACACACGACGTCTTGGCCGGACTCTGCAAAGCAGGCTCCTGCCACCAATCCGACGTACCCGGTCCCAACAACGACGATTTTCACATTTTGGGCGATTAATCGGATTCGGCCCGACCGTCCAGCCTTCAGTGCACTACGTCTGACTACTTCTGTGGGGAGCACGGATTTGGACGGCGTGCAAAGGGCGACGTGTGGCTAAATGTACCGCCGTTGGACCGCCTCGCCTGATTCGCCTAGTGTTCGGCTGTTTTTGGTCGCGTTCTGGGACCCATGGCCTATGGGAACCGTATGCTGAGTATAGTCGTTTCCTGGTTGACCATCGCCTTTGGGCTGTGGGTGGCGGACAAGGTTTTGGAGGGGTTGGAGATCACCGGTGGCGCGTTGAGTTACCTGCTCGTTGCCGCCGTTTTTGGAACGCTCAGTTTTCTCCTCGGCTGGCTCATCTACGCCATCCTAGGCCTTGCCACGCTCGGTATCGGCTTTCTGTTGTCCTTCATCACGAAGATCATCGTTGCCGCCATCCTGCTCAAGGTGGCCGACGTCATGAGCAGCCGGCTGCGCATCGCGTCTTTCAAAGTCGCCCTCATTGCCGCCGTGATCATGGCGCTCATCAATACTGTGGCCGAAGCCGTAATTCGCATCGCCTGAGCGACGACGGCGTTGACGCGGTGCTCCCACCCGCCCATCGAGTGAACGCGGTAGTGTGTTTGCTGGCTAGCGCACTGAGCAGCATCGACCGCGCGCTTCGGCGCTGCAGAGGAACGGGTCGTCATCATGAGAACGATCGTTTGGTTTCGTGGCAAAGACTTGCGGCTCGCCGACCACGAGCCGCTCCGAAGCGCAGCCGCTCGAGGTGAAGTTCTTCCGCTGTTCGTCCTCGACCCGTTCTTTTTTTCGCCCTCGGCCGCTCGAGAGCTTCCTCATCGCATGCAATTCTTGCTCGAGTCGCTGGCAGAGCTGCGGGCGGATTTGGAGGTTTTGGGCAGTTCGCTTTTGCTCGCCCGGGGTCGGAGCGTCGACGTGGTGCCCTACTTGGCGAAGCTGTGGCAAGCGGACGCGGTCGTGGCGCACCGTTGGACGGAGCCTTTTGGAAGGGTGCGCGACGAAAGAGTGAGGCGACGGCTTGGCGTCCCTTTTACATTGTTCGAGGGTGAGACGCTGGCTACACCGGGCACGGTGTTGACCGGCGGCAAGCGGCCCTTTTCCGTATACACACCGTTTGCGAACGCCTTTCGCCGAGGGATTGACGTATCGACTCCGGTCTCGGCTCCAGAGCGTTTGCCGGCGCTGCCAGCCATTACCAAGACATTCGGCGAAGTGGGAACCGGCGCTCTTGGCGAAGTCGACTTGGCGTCACTCGGCTTGCGCCACAATCCTCGCTTGCAGGCCGGAGGTGAGCGCGCAGCGAAGAATCGCCTAGAGAGGTTTACAGCGAAACAGCTTGCTGTGTACGACCAGAACCGGGATCGGCTGGACGCGGACGCTACGAGCCGACTCTCTGCAGATCTCAAGTTCGGTACGCTGTCCGTTCGTCAGCTGTGGCATGCGGTTGCAGCTTCCGAAGTCCCGGCCCCCGAAGCTCGTGATAAGTTTCTGAGCGAGCTGTTGTGGCGAGAATTCAATTACCACTCCGTGTGGCATCGGCCGACGCTGCTGCAGCAACCCTTCCGGCGGCAATTCCAGGATTTTCCGTGGAAACCTGGGGAAGGCCTACAATGGGATGCGTGGACGGCTGGGCAGACGGGCTATCCCGTGGTGGACGCTGCCGCGCGCCAGCTCCTCCTCGAAGGCTATGTTCACAACCGCGCTCGCATGATCGCGGCGAGCTTTCTCACCAAGCATCTGTTGATTCACTACAAGGCTGGGGAAGCCCACTACTTGAAGTATCTCACCGATGGCGACTGGGTGCAAAACAACGCGGGATGGCAATGGTCGGCCGGCTGCGGGTGCGACGCTCAGCCCTACTTCCGGGTTTTCAATCCTGTCACGCAAGGCCAAAAATTCGATCCTGCCGGGGCGTACGTGAAGAAATACGTTCCCGAACTTGCAGAACTCGACACCAAGTTCGTTCACCAACCATGGGCCGCTCCTACGCCCGAGCTGCGCCGCGCCGGGATAGTCTTGGGCCAAACGTACCCGCTGCCGGTGGTTGCTCACGACACTGCCCGCAAGCGGTACTTGGCGATCGCCGAGACGACTGTCAGCAGTCAGCGTTCGAACTGGTCCCGGCAACGCCGTGCACCTTGACGATCGTTTCTCGAGACGGTCCACGAGAAATTGTCATCGCACACCGCCGAACTTCAGGTAAACGACAGCGTGTGGTGAAGATCTATCAGTACCCAAGATGTAGCACGTGCCGCAAGGCGCTGAAGTGGCTGGACGCCCATGCCGTGCCCTACGTAGCCGTCGACATCGTGCAAGCACCGCCGACCAAAGCGGAGCTGGCTCGCCTGCTCAAACTGAGTGGCTTGCCCGTCAACAAGCTGTTCAACACGTCGGGACAAGCCTACCGCGACGGCAACTACAAGGAGCGCCTGGCGACGATGTCTTCGGATCAAGCTCTCGCGGAGTTGTCTGCGAACGGCAAACTCATCAAGCGTCCCTTGCTCGTTGCTGATCAATTCGTGCTGGTGGGTTTTCAAGAGCCAGCATATTCGTCACGTTTCTGAAGAAGAACCGGGGTGGTTCCACGGTGTGGACTGCCGACGGAGCGCCGGCGGTAGTGCAAACGACGCCAGGCGTGGCGAAAACGGGATGCGTCCCGAACGGTCGGCGACCTCAAGCGATGATACCGCGGGCGGCACTCAGCGCGGCGATGCATTGCAGCATCGAAGGGCGTTGCGCCTCGGGAACGTTGAGATGGGCGATGGCTTCTACGAGGTCGGCGGGGGAAAAACTGCGCATCTTGCCCTTGTAAAACCAGCCGATAGCGGTGGTGATGGCGCGGGTTACTGCGGAGTCCGACACGTTGGCGACCGGCAGGCTCTTCCCCTTGTACAGCTCCACGATCTGTCGTCGCTGGTGCGGGTTGGGTCCACCTCCGAGGCTGCGCACCAACACGCCGCGCAGCACGTCCTTTCTGACCAACGGCGTCAGCTCTGTCAGGTACGCGTCCCATTCTTGCTGGTCCGGGTTCTGAAACCCATGGATCAAGATGTTGAACTCGGAATGGACGACGTAGCTGAAGGTCCTGAGCTGTTTAGCTCCAGCAGGCAAAGCACCAACGGGCGTGGACGCCGGACGATATGAACCGCCTCGCGACGCCAAAGAAGCGTCGCCGGCCGAACGCAAGGGCTTGACCTGAAAGGGCCCCCTTCCCGGACTCGGACTACCCGTCTGCCTCATGCGCATATTCATCCGTCGCACCCGTCCTTCCCCATTTGAGGCCGCCATTGGAACGCACATCGCTGGTGGCCACAAGCACGATAAGACCTATTCATGCGCAGCCTGCGCCTGAGCGGATGACCAGGCATGCGGGACGACCCCGGGCAGATCATAGTCGGACCTGGCCGTCATCCGCGTGGACTGCACTGCTCCCAAAGCTGCTGCTTGCCCCACAGGGGCGGATCCGGGGAGACTGGGAAGCATGAGCGCGCTTCGAGTAGTGGCTGAACCAATCCCCAACATTCCTTGGCAGGAACGGCCAACAGGGGGCAGTGACGTTCTATGGCGTTATTCGGCGAATCCAGTCGTGCCGGCGCGGGCCATCGCTGCCTCGACGTACGTGCACAACAGCGCCGTGATTGCCTTCGACGGGCAATTTCGTGGCGTGTTTCGAGTCGACAACCGTTCGCGCCGCATGCAACTGCACCGGGGACGCAGTCGCGACGGCTTCGAATGGACGCTCGACGAGGAGCCGTTGCGGTTCCTGTCCGATGATCCCGAAATCGGCCGCTTCACTTACGGCTACGATCCAAGACTGGTCAAGGTGGGCGAGCGGATCTACGTGACGTGGTGCAACGGGTATCACGGGCCCACTATCGGGCTTGGATACACCGAGGACTTCGAGACCTTTCATCAACTCGAGAACGCACTCTTGCCGTTCAATCGGAACGGCGTGTTGTTTCCGCGCCAGATAAACGGTGACTACATCCTCATCAGCCGGCCCAGCGACAACGGCCATACCCCGTTCGGGGAAATGTACCTGAGTCGCAGCAAAGACCTCGTACATTGGGGGCGCCACCGACACATGATGGCGCCGGTCAAAGAGGAGAATGGGTGGCAAAGTACCAAGATCGGAGCTGGTCCCGCGCCCATCGAGACGTCGGAGGGATGGCTGTTAATCTATCATGGGGTAGTAACGACGTGTAACGGGTTCGTCTACAGTGCAGGTGCGGCGCTGCTCGATCTCGAGCAGCCGTGGAAAGTGATCGCGCGCACCGATCCTTACATCCTGACGCCGACGGCCCCTTACGAGAGCGTGGGCAACGTGCCCAACGTCGTCTTTCCCTGTGGCGCGCTGGTCGACGGTGAGACTGGGCGGCTTGCCCTTTACTACGGCTGCGCGGACACGGTGGTCGGTCTCGCGTTCGGGTACGTCGCCGATCTCGTCGACTTCACCAAGCGCCACTCCATCGCCGGCTGAGGAGCCTCCCGACGCTCGGAGCGGCGCGAACCTGAACCCGCCGCGTCGGGACGTCCACGGCATGAGCGGGCAATTCATCGTCGCCATTTCGGGCGCTGGGGTGGTAAGCAAGCAGCCGTGACGTTGGACGCCAGTGAGCTTGCCGCAGTGCGCGACGCGGTTCGGGAGCTGATGAAGCGATTCCCGGCCGACTATTGGCGCGAAACGGATTTGGAACGACGCTTTCCCGAGGCATTTTTTTGCGCCGTGGGGGAAGCCGGCTTCTTTGGGACACTCATTGCCGAGGAAGATGGCGGAACGGGGGCCGGGCCACGAGTCGCATCGATCGTGGTGGAGGAGATCAACCGTGCCGGCGGAGATGCCGCCACCATCAACGCTCAGATGGCCATCTGCGGAGTGCTCAGTAGGCACGGTAGTCCGGAACAAAAGCTGATTCTGCGCCGCGTCGCAGACGGCAGCTTGCGGTGCCTGGGCGTGGCAGCCACGGAAAGTGACAGCGGAGCGGACATGACGGCGTTGCAGAGCAGCGCCGTTCGGCACGGAAGTGGCTGGCTTCTGAATGCCAAAAAGATGTTCATCTCCATGGCAGAACACACCCAGCTGATGTTCGTGCTCGTCAACACAGAGGCGGGTCCGACGCTGTTCCTCGTCGATCGAGAGGCAGCCGGAGATGCGATCGAGGTGCGGCCGATGCCGATGGTCGTCAACCGCATGACTACCGCTCTGTTCATCGATAACCTGCATGTCGACGACTCTGCCCGTGTCGGCGAGCCCGGCAAGGGGCTCGAATGTCTGATGAGCGGTTTTGCTCTGCGACGAATTTTGGCTGCCGCGGAGGCCATCGGCAACGGGCGGTATCTGCTCGATCGCAGTCTCGAGCATGCCCGCACCCGTGAGACACATCAGCGGCCGATTGGGCAGAACCAAGGTGTGCAGTATCCGTTGACCGAAGCGTACGCGAAAATTGAAGCTGCCGATCTCATGCGGCAAGATGCACTGCGCCAGCTGTGCGAGGGAGAGGACGCCGGGGGACGGTCAGCGCTGGCAAAGATTTTGGCTTCCGAAGCCGCCTGGGAGATGGCACGGGCCGCTTTGACGACATTCGGGGGCTGGGCACTGACGTCGGAAATGCACATCGAGCGCAAGTTACGGGAGTCGACGGTCTTCGTCTTCAACAACCTGTTGTTGAGCTATGTAGCGCAGCGCGTGTTGAAACTGCCGAAGGCTTTTTGAGACGACCAGACTCTGCCCACACCTCACGACCAACTACCGAAGGGGATCAGAAATTGGAAAAGCAGCCTATGAGCCGGCGATCGAGCTCGCTTTGGTACCACGAGCGGGGCCGGCCCGGAAAGATTGAGGTCGTTCCTACCAAACCCCTCGCCACGCAACGCGACTTGGCCATGGCTTACACGCCCGGGGTGGCTGACGCCTGCGTCGCCATCGCGGAGGATCCGAGCAACGCCTACCGCTACACCGCGAAAGGTAACTTGGTAGCCGTCGTGACCAACGGCACGGCAGTGCTGGGCCTGGGCAACATCGGGAGCTTGGCGGGCAAACCCGTGATGGAGGGCAAAGCCAATCTGTTCAAGAAGTTCGCCGACATCGACGTGTTCGACATCGAGCTCGATGCACCGACCGTCGATGAGATGGTTGCGGCGGTGAAGGCCATCGCGCCGACCTTTGGCGGCATCAACTTGGAAGACATCCGCGCGCCGGAATGTTTCGAAGTCGAGCGTCGCCTCCGTCAAGACCTCGACATTCCCGTTTTCCACGACGATCAACACGGCACGGCGATCATCTGCGCCGCTGCCTTGCTGAACGCTTTGCACCTGACCGAGCGCGACGTCAACGACGTGCGAGTCGTCTTCTCTGGGGCGGGCGCTGCGGCGATCGCTTGTGCCGAGCTGTTCATTTCTCTCGGGGTGCAGCGCAGTCGCGTCACGATGTTCGACATCGACGGCTGCGTCGACCAGGGGAGATCAAACATGCATCCCGCGTTGAGTTCGCTTGCCTGTGCCAACCGCTTCGCCAGCATGGCAGACGCCCTCGTGGGCGCCGACGTGTTCGTGGGCTTGAGTGTCGGTAACGTTTTGACGCCCGACATGCTGCAAGGCATGGCGCCCAAGCCGCTGATTTTCGCCATGGCCAATCCGGTCCCAGAGATAGCGTTCGACGCGGCTCGCAGCGCGCGCCCCGATGCCATCGTAGCTACGGGTCGCTCGGACCATCCCAACCAGGTGAATAACGTATTGGGTTTTCCGTTCATCTTTCGCGGCGCGCTTGATTGCCGCGCGAGTGCCGTCACGCCAGAAATGGTATTCGCGGCGGTGCATGCCCTCGCCACTTTGGCTCGGGAAGACGTTCCCGATAAGGTGTTGCAGGCTTACGGTCTAGACCGCCTGAAGTTCGGGCCCGACTACATCATCCCAAAGCCGTTCGACCCCCGCGTGCTTACTTCCGTTGCTCCCGCAGTCGCACAGGCGGCAGCTGAAAGCGGCGTGGCTCGCGCGCCCATAGCCGACCTCGACGCATACCGGGAGTCGCTGTACCGACTGACGGAGCGCAGCCGTAGCATCATGCAGCCGCTGTTTTCGCGCGTGCGCACTCACGCGCAAAAGCTCCGCGTGGCGTTCGCCGACGGCAATCACCCGCAGGTGTTGCGCGCGGCTCAGATCTGCCTCGACGATGGCATTTGTCGACCGGTACTCATCGGCTCCCGACAACGGATCGAGAAAGCTGCGCGCGAGCTCGCCGTCGACGTGGCCGCGATGGAGATCGAAGATCCGAGCGGGTCGGAGCGGTCGGAAGAGCTCGCCGATGCCTTGTGGGAGCGACGGCGCCGCAAGGGAATGACCTCCGGAGCAGCACGCACGATGATCCGCCAATCCACGTGGTATGCACTGATGCTCCTGAAGCAAGGTTATGTCGACGGCATGGTCGGTGGTCTACGTCGGCCGTACAAAGAGACGATCGGTCCTGCCATTCGTGTGTTGGGCTTACGTGAGGGCCGCAACATCGTTTCAGGGGTGTACGCCATGCTGTTTCGCGATCGGCGCATCTTTTTCGGAGACTGCACCGTCAACATCGAACCAACCGCGGAGACATTGGCAGAAATCGCCATCAATACGGCTCGCGTGGCCGAGACGTTTGGAGAGGTTCCCCGCGTGGCCATGCTTTCGTACTCCGATTTTGGCGAACACTACTCCGACGCCAAGGTGATTGCCGTGCGTGAGGCCATCGACATCGTACGGCAGCGTTGGCCTACGCTACAGATCGATGGTGAGATGCAAGCCGACACGGCAATCGACCTCGCCAAAATGGAAAACAACTTCCCCTTTTGTTCGCTCACCGGCGCCGCCAACGTCTTGGTGTTTCCCGACCTCACCTCCGGCAACATCGCGTACAAGCTGTTGGTGAAGCTGACGGACGCCGAAGCTTTGGGGCCGCTGGTGACGGGCTTGGGCGGACCTGTCGGGGCTGTCCCGATCGGAGCGAGCGTTACCGAACTCGTGAACATTGCCACTTACACGGTCGTGCAGGCTCTCAAACGGCGGGCGGTTTGACGGCGCAAAATGTGGTGCAGTCGCGGCATAGTCGGGAATCGTGAATCATGAGTGACGCTTCGCAAGTGGACGATTTGGAGCCTGAGCTGAGACCCGGCTGGGTGTTTGTCGACTGGTCCGCGCACTGCAGCCGTTCCGAGAACTTCGCGCGGCGAGTGGGCATGAAGTTCATGCGTCGACACCGTTCCCATTCCGGACCACTGAGCTTCGTGCTCAAGTACGCCTACCAATTCGGAGCCACTGCCTGGGACCTGGCGCGTGAGCGTCCGCGAGTGATTTGGTGCATGAGCCCTTCGCCCCTGGCTGCCGTTCCAGTGTGGATCTACTGCAGCGCTACGGGAGCCAAGTTTGCGATCGACGCCCACACCGGAGCGTTCGAGGGCACGCCGTGGGCGAAGATACGTAAGCTACAGTTATTCTTGAGCCGTAAGGCTGAGCTCACCGCGGTGACTAACCGTTTCCTCCAAAGCGTCGTGCAAACAGCTGACGGCCAAACGGTCATCGTACCTGACGTACCCACGGAGCTGCAGGTTCCCCAAGCTCGCGACTTCGGGCCCGGCTATCATGCCATCTACGTGGCGTCGTACAGCGCTGACGAGCCGTTCGAGGTGATCGTCGACGCGGCTCGTCGCGCGCCCGACGTCAACATTTGGATCACCGGCAAACCGAAGGGCAGAGCGCTCGAACTACTGGAGACGGCGCCGCCGAACCTCAAGCGGCTTGGTTTTCTGTCGAGGGAGGAGTACCTCGCCGCGTTGGCTGGGGCGAACGTGGCTGTCGCGCTTACCACCCGCGATCACACGATGCAGCGCGCCGCTTACGAGGCCATCTACCTCGGCACTCCTGTCATCGTGTCGGATTGGCCCATCCTGCGCGAGAACTTCGAAGACGGCGCGCTCTTGGTGGAAAACGACGGTGCCGCACTGGCTCGCGCCCTGGAACGGGCGAGGGCCGACGGTGACGCGTTGAAGGCGGGCGCCGCGGCTCTACGTAAGAAAAAGCTCGCACGCTGGAGCGACAATCGTCGCAAAATCGTGGAGCATCTCGAACGCGCGTAGGTTTGAGTTGCGCCCATGCCCTGCGCGCGCTTTGATGACAGCTCGCTCTCTGAGGTTGTACAAATGAAAGTCGCGATTCTTGGCTTGGGTTACGTTGGTACTGTGGCGGGAGCTTGCTTGGCGGGTCGCGGTCATCAAGTGGTCGGCGTGGACATCGACCCGGCGAAGGTACAGCTCATGCATCAAGGCAAGCCTAGCTTCGTGGAGCCGGGGCTCGAACAGCTTCTGCAACGCGGGGTGGCCGGCGGATTACTGAGCGGCTCGTTGGATACGCGCCGCGTGGTAGCGGAGTCCGACGTCGTCATCGTCACCGTGGGCACGCCGACGGGGGCTCGCGGGCGACCTGACTTGAAGGCGGTGGAGGCCGTCGCTGACGAAATCGGCGCGGCTCTGGTGGACCGCGCGGGGCGCCCCTTGGCCGTCGTGCTGCGGAGCACGGTTTTACCGGGCACGACGCGGGACGTCTTCATCCCGCGCCTCGAGGCGGCATCGGGTCTACGGCACGGGGAAGCCTTCACCTGCGTCTTCTCGCCGGAGTTCTTACGCGAAGGGTGTGCCGTTCAGGACTTCGACAAGCCTCCGCAAACGCTCGTTGGCGCTCTCGACGAGGCGCATGCGCAGACTTACTTACGCTTGCTCGAAGGCATCGACGCGCCCGCTCGTGTCACCACGCTGGAGGTAGCGGAGTTGATGAAGTATGCCTGCAACTGCTTTCACGCGGTAAAGATTGCTTTCGCCAACGAAATCGGCGCGATTGCCAATGCCGTGGGTGCGGATGGCCGCGAAGCCATGGCATTGCTGTGTCAGGATACCATTCTCAACATCTCGAGCGCCTACTTGCGTCCGGGTAACGCCTTTGGTGGCAGCTGTTTACCGAAGGACTTGCGAGGGCTCACGCACCTGGCCCTCGAGCAGCAGACGAACGTTCCGCTGCTGGCTTCGGTGTTGCCCTCGAATGATGAACAGGTGCGGCGCATCGTGGACGCGGTAAGGGATAGTGGCGGCAAGACCGTCGGTCTCGTGGGGCTTGCTTTCAAAGACGACACGGACGACTTGCGGGAAAGTCCCATGGTGCAAATCGTACGCGACCTGCTATTGTCGGGGTTGGACGTCAAGGTGTACGATCCCGCAGTGCAGCAGTCAGAGATGCGGGGAAAGAACCTGCAGTTTGCTCAGCTTGGTATCCCCGACTTGGCGACGCGCCTGGTCGCCGACTTGTCGCAGCTCGTGAGCATGAGCGACACGCTGGTGACGGCGCGCAAGAGTCTCGGCAAGGTGCCGACGTCACAGTTCGGCCAGAAGACGGTGATTGACCTAGTGGGAGTACGCGAACTCGAAGGTCTGGGCGGCTATCGCAGCGTCTGCTGGTAGGCGTGGAGTAGCGGACGACGTGAGAACAATCCCGCTCAGGGGGACCACGACAGCCGGCGCCGCGACGTCAGTACATCTAGCCAGCGTGCCGTGCGCCGCAGCACCCAATGCGGATCATCGAGGGGTATGTCGTGGGCGGCAGTCGGGTGACACACGTGTGGAGCGCGAATGAAAGCCGCCAAATGCTCGGAAGCATCGGGACAGACCAAACCATCACGCTCCGAGCTCAGGACCAACACGCGTTGGGCGAGCAAGGCGGCTGGGCGGAAGCGTGACGCAGCGGCCAGCTGACGAGCTACAGTGGCTCGGGTGACCGGACGTTGAAAGTGGATGTCGACGCCGAGCCGGGCATAGTGCTCGATGCGCGTTTCCCCCAACGAACTGCTGAAGCGGTAGATGGCTTTTTCTCGCTCGAAGGGATCGGATATGGAGGCTAGGTGAGCCAGGCGCAACGCGGCCTTGGCGTTCAGGCGCTGATGGGGGAGCGACAAGTTGCAGCTGGTGTTGATCGCCACCACGTGTGAAAACCAATCAGGATACAGCTCACCCAGCGCGAGTGTGACCATCGCACCGAAGCTCAGCCCGATGATCCCCCACGGGCGATCCGGCACGCCGTGGCTTCGGCTCAAGCGCTCGGCCACGTCGCGTGCCGTATCGAGAACCGACGCGGGGGCTACGCGCTGCCACTCGGTGCCGGTGCCGGGCAGATCGAGACACACCGCTCGCGCCCCGAGGGCCGCTTCGAGCTGGTCCGGGAACTCGAACCAGTGCGCCTGCTCCCGTCCCAGCCCGCGCAACAAGAGCCAGGTGCCTGGTTTTTCAGTAGGTGTTTTCACGGTGAGTGCGGGCGCCCGAGCTCGGACCAAGCTCGGACGCCGTTACAGCACAGCGTTAGAGGACCATACGGCGGCGGCAACCCACGCAGGTGGGGTCGATGCCTGGGTCGCAATTCTCACCATCGCTGACGACGCCATCGCCGCAGTACGCGCCCAGGACGCAGCCCGGGGCGCACTCGCCGTAGCCGCCGTCGTTCACGCCGTCGTCGCACTCTTCACCAAAGCTGACGATGCCGTCGCCGCACTCCGGCGAGCAATCGCTCGGCGCTTGCTCGAAGCCCGACAAGGTGAGACGGAAAGAGGAGCCTTCCATGCGCCGTTCGGCTTGGAACACGGACAGTTCGTAGACGTTGCCGGCAACGAGACCGAATGTTGCCGCCGTCGTGCTGGAGATGGTGACCGCGCCGTCCTCGGGTCCGTGAATGCCTCCCAAGTCGACTGCCAGGGTGCCGTTGACGTACACCCAGACGTCATCATCGCCGGTGAACTCCAGGGTGGCGTTGGTCGTCGCGTCGTACTTGAACCAGGTCTTCACCTCGGTCGTGAAGTAGAAGTTGTGTTTGGGAGAGCCCCCAAAGACGTCACCTTCCCACGGCCAAGCCAAAAACCCGTATTCGGCCGGTACCTTGGCTTCGCCCATGTCCGCGGTCGGTCCCGTGATGTGATCCACGGGGAAGAACAAGGGGCTGCCATCATAGTCCATGGGTTCGGCGGAGCAGGGGTCCTCGCAATCGCCGTCCAAGCACCAAGAACAGGTGAGGTCGCCTTGATCGTCCCATTCCTCGCTGTCCTCGACATAGCCTTCAAACTGCTCTCCGTCTTCGGTGAAGCGATTGACGTAGCCGCCCGCGCCGTTGTCGAACAGTACCAAGCTGCTGGGTGCGACCATGACGTGGGGCCCGTCGCGGAACCAGTCGTCGAACTGCGTGATGCCGGTGTAGGAGCCCATCGTGCATTCCTGCATGGCGGTCGTGCCGGCGGCGAGCTGGGGCCTACCCTCGGCGTCCAGGGTGCGCGCTACCATGCCCGTGGTAAGGACGTTGGCGGGCACCACCTCGCCGGTGTCTTCCACAACTCGCGTGCACTCGTTGGGATTCTTCCCGAAGTCGGGGTGGCTGTCGGAGTGGTCGCGGTACACGACGGGCACGCGAAATACGTTGATCGCGTTCACCTGCTCGGGGGGAGGGAAGTTCTGCACGCAGGTGAAGCCCGGTTCGATGGTGCAGGTGCTCGAGCAGCCGTCACCGCTGATCTGGTTGCCGTCGTCGCAGTCCTCGTTGATCAACAGGCCGTCGCCACACTGCGAGGTGCAGTCCTGGCCGCCGGGGCAACTAGGTTCGGCTACGCACACGTCGGAGCAGCCGTCGAAGGGCACGACGTTGCCGTCATCGCAGCTCTCCGCCCCCTCCATGATCGAGTCGCCGCACACGGTGGGACGGCATACTCCCGGCTCGCCTTCGCAGGTGAAACCCTGCTCGAATTTACAACGATCCGAGCACCCGTCTCCCGGATCGCGATTGCCATCGTCGCACTGCTCTGACTCCGCCTTCACGCCGTCACCGCACACGGCCACCCTCAGACAAGGCTGCCCGTCTACCGAACAACTGAACCCTGGTTCGAGCTGCTGACAGTTGGCGCTACAGCCATCTCCACTGGCGGTGTTGCCGTCGTCGCACACCTCGTCCTCAGTCAGTTCACCATTGCCGCACCCGGGAGGTGCCTCGCCGCCTCCGGTAGGAGTCGCCGGAGTCATCAAAAACGGCTCATCCCCACCCATTAACCCGCCGGGGCCAGGATCTACCCCCACCGGCGAAACGGGTTGCACGTCGGGATTACCGGGGCCTGGATTGACGATGGGATTCTGTCGTGGGGTGCCGCTGGACTCACCAGCGCTGCAGCTCAGCGTTGCGAGCACGACGAGTGGAGACGAAAGCAGTAAGAATTGTCGCATGGGAGCCTCGGTTGCCAGTGTGGCAGAAACCATGTGGGGTACAACAGGGGTCGTTGCGTGTGATTACGGGCTGTCTCCAGATTTGGCTCGATTCATTGCGGGGGAGCGCACAATCGTCTTAGACCGCTGGAATATTGCACTCACCGGCGCACCAGCGGTCCTTCAAAGAGGCTCTGGCCACGACGACCTGGATCAGATGGATGCATGTGGTGGGCGCGAGCAGCGCACCAGCACGGGTCACCTGCGAAGCCGCGCCACGCGCTTGACGCGCATGGCGCGCTGCGCCGAATCGCTGGCGGCAAATTTAGCCGTGTCCTCTGGCCACGGCTACTCTGCTCCGCATGGATTTCATTCTCGGTGCTCTGTTCGGAGTCGTCGTTTGGTTCGTGGTGCGCTACGCGCTCGGCGGATTTTACACGATCGGACCCAACGAGCGGGCCGTGCTGTGCACGTTCGGTCGCGCCCAGCGGCTCGGCGACGGCACGACCTCGAACGACCCGATTAGCGCCGCTCTCAGTCCTGACGAGCGAGAACGCTACGCCTATCCGCTGGTGCGAGTGGTGGGGCCAGGCTTCTACTGGAAGCTGCCTTGGCAAAGCGTACATCGCGCCTCCGTCGCGACCCAGACGGTGTCCATCGGCTACGATCCCGAGACGCCTGACGCCAACTCCGGCGGCCAGGTGCTCGAGGCTGTCACCAAGGACCAGCTGAACACTGGCTTGAATGGCCAGCTCCGATACACGGTGTCCGAGCGCAACCTGTATGCGTATCTGTTCGGGGTGAAGAATCCCGTCGCTCACGTCATGGGTTACTTCGTTTCGGTCCTGCGCGATCGCATCGCCAACTTCGAGGCGCCCTCCGGCACGGCACCGCTCGGCGGCTTCGGTGATGACGACGCCCCTGAAGGTGGCATTCAAGGCATCTCCATCAACGACCTGCGCAAGAACCTGAGAGATCTCAACGAGCGGATGGACCAAGATTGTTCGGCGGCTGCGGCGCGCTACGGCATCGAGCTCGACGCCGCCCTCATCACTGGGATCGATCCACCCGCAGAAGTCGACGCGGCCTTGGCAGCCATCAACACCGCCCACAATCACGTCTCGAGCGAAATCAGCCTGGCGCGTGCTGCTGCTGAGCAACGCATCGTGGAGTCTAAGCGGGCCGTAGAGATCGAAACCCTGAACGCTCAGGCAGAGGTCGAGCCGCTGATCGCGCTCTCGACGCAGCTGACCGAGCTCATGGGCAGAAGCGGACCTGCGGCGGTTGCCGCCTACGTGCGGAACGCGAAACTTCCGCTGCATCGCAAGGCACGGCAGGTGGTGTTGGTCGAAGAGGGAGCGAGAGAAGTATGAATTTCTTGATTGGCTTCGCCTGCACGTTTTTGGCGTGCTTCATCGTAGTGCCACTGCTGTTGCTACTTGCGCGCTTCTTGGCGCTCTACGTCGTGGTCCAGGAGCAGCAGTGCGTGGTGTTCGAACTTTTCGGTCGCGTGCGCCAGGTGATCAACACTCCTGGCCTGCACACGCCTTGGACGAGCATGGGCCCGCTGGCAATCCTCATCCCTTTGTTTGGTAAAAAGTTTACGGTGGATCTGCGTCGAGATCAGACATACTTGCGCAGCCAGGGCGTAAATTCCGAAGAGGGGGCGCCGATGGGTATCGGTGTCTGGTGCGAGATGGCGGTGAGCGACCCCGTCGCGTACTTGTACAAGAACAACGACCCCGTCGGCTCGTTGCGCGCGAACATTTCCAACGCAACGGTGCGCAGCCTGAGCAACATGAAGCTCAACGAGATGCTGGAGAATCGGCACACCATGAGCCGAAGTGTGAGGAAAGAAGTCTCGGCCAAGTCAGAGGAGTGGGGCTATAGCGTCGGTAGCGTCTACATCAGGAAAGTCCACTTCCGTGACCCGGGCATGATCCGCCAGATCGAAGAAAAGGTCGTGAACCGATTGCGCCAGGTGACGGGAGCCATTCAGCAAGATGGCGCAAACCGCGTGAGCATCATCCGCTCGACCGCCGAACGGCAAGCCGCCGTCGAGTTCGGCAAGGCGGCCGCGACGCGCCCGCATATCGTCGGCTCTGCTCTCGCCGCCGTATCGCAGAACGATAACATCGCGCGCGCCCTGTTCGAGGTGCTCGAGACTCAGAACCTGCTGCGCAGTCAAGCACTGGAGGTAAACGTAGTTCCCCAGCACACACCGTTGGTGTACGAACTTGGGGCGAAGCGCTAGCAAACCGCTGCTCCGGGAGTTGGCGACCCACGCCAGTCGGAGTAGGGTGTCGTGCATGGTCAAACGCAGTGGGGGCGGATGGGGCATCGCGGGAGCAGCGGCTGGACTGTGGCTTGTTTTGCCTGCCAGTGCGTGGGCACAAGAACAGCGTGCCGCCTCCAGGTCGGGCGACGAAGTAGAAGCCGATGCGTTGGCGCTCGAGCCAGAGGTTGCCGCAAACTTACCGGACACCGCTGCGCCAGAACCTCGGACCTCGCCGTCGACGCCACCGCCCAACCAGCGCTTGGAGCTTTCATGGAGGGAGCGGCCCAAGCATCGAACGTATCGCGGCGAAGAGGAGGTGGACGGTTACGTTCTGCAAGAGCGTTGGCGCAAAGGGCTGGTCATCCCTGGCGTGGCGCTGATAGGGGCGGCCTATTTCAGCGGTCTGGCGGTGGCCTCGTTCGACGATTTCGACAACCAAAAGGGCTTCCTGGCTTTACCGGTGGCTGGCCCATGGCTAACGCTGTTGACGCGCGACGATGATTGCACGTCGGACGTGTGCGGGCCGCGCCGCCTGTTGACCGCAAGCGGTGTCATCCAGGCCGTGGGCTTGGGCATGACGATCGTGGGAGCGACCTGGCAGAAGCGGCTTTGGGTACGTGAAGATCTAGCCGTACAGCTTGCACCGCAACAGTTTACCTTTGGTGGCTTCGGTGCTGGCGTCTCAGGTGTATTCTGACGAATCAGCGAAAGCGCGGCTCGAGAACTGCGTTCAGCAAGGTCTGTGTATACTCGTGCTGAGGGTCATCGAAGAGCGTATTCGTTGCAGCGAGCTCTACAATTTCGCCCTGCCGCATCACCGCTACGCGATCGCAGATGTGGCGCACGACCGAGAGGTCGTGCGCAATGAACAAGTACGTCAGCCGAAACTCCTGCTGAAGGTCGGCAAGTAAGTTGATGACTTGGGCTTGTACCGACACGTCCAGTGCCGAGACGGCCTCGTCGCACACGACGAACTTGGGGTTGAGGATCAGGGCGCGAGCGATACCGATGCGCTGGCGTTGGCCGCCGGAGAACGCATGCGGATACCGGGTGCGGTACTCTGCCCGGATCCCTACCTTGCGCATCATTGCCACGACGCGGTCCTCGAGCTCTTTGCCCCTCGCCAGACGGTGTATGACGAGGGGTTCGCCGATGATCTGTTGGACGGTCCAACGCGGATTGAGGGAAGCAAACGGATCTTGAAAGATCATTTGCAACTCTCGGCGCAACGGCTTGAGCTCCGCAGCTGAAAGAGCGGCGAGGTCCACGATGGACTCATCACTCTCGCTACGTCTGAACAGCACCTGCCCCGAGGTCGGGTTGGTGGCTCGCAGCAGAGTGCGCCCAAGTGTTGTCTTTCCGCTGCCACTTTCCCCGACGACGCCAAACGTTTCACCCGGCATCACGTCAAAGGTGATGCGGTCGCAGGCTTTGACGGCACCGATGGGCTTGGGCACCAGCGCCTCGGAGTAGACGGGGAAATGCTTACACAGCTCCCGCACGGAGAGAAGTGGACGCGCAGGGGAACGACCTTCAGACGGGTTCATCGGCTAACGGAGGGGGTAGTTCGGCGCTTGCCGCGGCGAAAAGGGTCTGGTGGTCGAGCTCGGTGACACGGACACACGCCGCAGCGTGGTCGTCGTTCACTTCAAGCAGTGCTGGTGGTTCCCCAACATCGCAGCGGCCCGCTTGAGCGTGAGGGCAGCGTGGATGAAACGGACAGCCGGCAGGGATCTCCGAAAGGGCCGGCACTGAGCCTGAGATGCTCGGTAGGCGAGCGTGCTCCTTGGCTAAGCTAGGCAAGGAACGAAGTAGGCCAGCAGTATACGGGTGACGTGGAGTCTGAAGTAGTGTGCGTACCGGCGCCCTCTCGACGATGCGTCCCAGGTACATGACGATGACGTCATCGGCAGTGTGTGCAACGACGCCCAAATCGTGGGTGATGAGCAGGATAGCGGTGCCTAACTCGGCCTGCAGGCGCTTCAGGAGTGCGAGCACTTGTGCTTGAATGGTCACGTCCAACGCGGTCGTCGGTTCGTCGGCGATCAGAAGCTGAGGTCGGCATACTAACGCCATGGCGATCACGACGCGCTGGCGCATGCCGCCCGAAAGCTGGTGAGGGTACTGCCGGAAGCGCAGTTCGGGCTCCCGGATGCCTACCTTGTCCAGCATCTCGATGGCGAGCTCCCGGGCTCGCTCGGGCGTCACGTCCTGGTGAGCGAGGATGGCTTCGACGATTTGACTGCCGACGCTGTGCACTGGACTCAATGCGGCTAGTGCCTCTTGGAAGATCATGGCAATGCTTCCGCCGCGCAGCTCGAACAGTAGCGGTGAGTCGTCCTTCAATCCGAGAACATCGACGACGCCCCTCCGCGCATCGTGAAAGTGGACACGTCCTGCGACGATTTTTCCCGGCGCGTTGATCAGCCGGAGTATCGAGTAAGCCGTGACGCTTTTTCCGCAGCCGGATTCACCCACGACGGCCACCGTGCGGCCGCGCTCTACCGTAAAGGTCACTCCGTTGACGGCTTTGATTTCCCCCTCTTCCGTGTAGAAGTAGGTGTGCAAGTCCACCACTTCCAGAAGTGGTTCGCGCGATGGTCTCGCTGAATCGAGAGGTTCAGGCATGTTCAGTTGTAGGGATCGGCGGCGTCACGCAGACCGTCGCCTAAAAAGTTGAAGCAAAGCACTAGAACCACGATGAAAAAGACAGGCATCAGCAGCCACGGATAGTAACTCACTGCTTTGACGTCCAAACAGTCCTGCAGCATGACACCCCAGCTGACGATGGGAGGGCGCAAACCGAGACCCAGGAAACTCAGCGCCGTCTCACCAAGGATCATGCCAGGCACACTCAGCGTCAATGCCACGATGATGTGGCTCGTAAACCCGGGCATGAGATGGAGAAAGAGCACGCGCGAGTGACTAGCGCCCAACAGTCGCGCCGCCACTGCGTAGTCCTCTTCACGCAAAGCCAGAATCTTTCCGCGCACCACGCGCGCCAACTGAGTCCAATTCAACACGCTCAGCAACAGAGTGATGGCGAAATACACGCTGAGCGCAGACCAGTCGCCGGGCAAGACCGCCGCCAGGGCGATCCAGAGCGGCAGCTGCGGCAGAGACTGGAGGATCTCGATGAAACGTTGGATCAGGTTGTCTGTGCGCCCTCCGACGTAGCCACTGACGCCACCGATTGTCATGCCAAGAATGAACGTACCGAGGATGCCTATCAACCCCACCGAAAGCGAGATCCGAGCGCCGTACACGGCGCGGCTGAAGATATCGCGGCCGTACTTGTCCGCGCCAAGCAGGAAGAAGGGGGGCGGTTCCAAAGCCGCCTCGTCCGCGGATGTGCCCAACTGCTGTCTCCACGCCTCGGCATCGACGCCGAACAGGTGACGCTGCATGGGTATCAGGCCCCAAAGCTCGTAGTCATGGCCGCGCGTAAACCAAGACAGCTCCACGGGTTGCTCCCTGAGTTCGAGATAGCTCTTGCGGAAGGTGATGGGGTCGACCGATTGCTGCAATGCGTTGGTGTGAAGTCCGTGCTCAAGGTTAAAATGGAGCGAATTTGGGGGGGAATACAAATAGTCCAAATTGCGCACGTTGGGCCGATATGGGGCAACGAACTCACACAGCAAAGCCAGCGTGTACAGGAAGACGAGCATGTACAGTGAGCCCACCGCCAAACGGTGCCGCATGAAGCGCATGCGGATGAGCTGCCACTGAGACATGCCGCCCACCTGCACCCGTCTGACGGGCAGTGCAGCTTTAGCTTTGGGTTGCGGCTCACGCGGACCCGGGGACTGAGTGGCTGACAGTTCGCTGCTGCTCATTCTCGGCCGCCCCCGTCATAGCGGATGCGCGGATCGAGCCACAGTAGCAGGAGGTCTGCTACCAAGGTTCCGAACACGGAAAGCAAGCTCAAGACCATCAACATCGAACCCGCGAGATACATGTCTTCGTTGAACAGCGCGGAGACTTGTAGAGGTCCCACGGTGGGCAGACTCAAAACGATGGCGACGATGGCACTGCCCGAAACGAGGTGCGGGAACACACCGCCAATGCCGGACACGAAGGGGTTTAGAGCAACCCGCACTGGATACTTGAAAAGCAGCTTCAGCGGTCGTACGCCCTTGGCGCGCGCGGTAGTGACGTATGGCTTCTTGAGTTCGTCGAGCAGATTGGCGCGCATGACGCGGATCATGCCAGCGGTTCCCGATACGCCCATGACCAAAACGGGGATCCACACGTGACGCAGCAGGTCTTGAAACTTCGCCCAATCCCAGTAGGGCTGCGCGGCAAATTGCGCGGAAAACAAGCCTGACGTGCCCGACAGGACCATCAGCACCAAGGCGAGCAGGAAGGGTGGGACGCTCATGCCGATGAAGCCAATGAACGTGAAAACATAGTCGCCCAGCGAATACTGTCTCACAGCGGAATAGACGCCGATCGGAATGGCCAGTGCCCAGGTGAACAGCAAGCTCGCTAGGGAAATGGCTATCGTCAGCAGGACGCGGTCCCCCACGAGCTCGTTGACGGGGCGGCCCGTCTCCATCGAAAACCCCATGTGTCCCTGTAGAAGCCCTGCATCAGCGCTCTCGAACGAGGTGAACCACAACAGGCCCATCCAGCGCGCGTACTGCTTCCACGCTGGGTCGTCGTAGTGAAACTGTCGTTTGAGATCGTCAATCTCGGCCATCGACACCGCATCGCCAGTCTCCTGCAGGACGGCGATGCGCGCAGTGAGGTAATCTCCCGGTGGCAACTGAATGATGGTGAAGACGATGACCGAGATGACCAACAGCGTTGGCACGAGAATGACTAGCCGCCGCGCGACGAAAGGATGCTTGAGCCCCGTCAGCAGGAGGAAGGCTACGGTCACCCCCACAAGGAGCCACTTGAGGAGCTGCCCGAGGAGCGTGGGATCGTCGGGATGCGAGCTTTCGTTCGACGTTCCTCCCTCCGGTGCTACTCGTTTGAGTGGTACTGGGTTCTCTATTGCGGACTTGGTCTCGGCCCGCGCTACCTGGCTTGGGTTTCCGAAGAAGTACGTTTCTATGCCAGCGTTGGCCGGAGTGCGCGCGTGGGCGGCGTGCAGAGCATTCTTGGGGACGTTGTGCAGATCTTCGTCGACCACTACCAAAAAGGGAGGGGCCTCGCTTATTCCTATCGTCCACAGGTTCTCTGCGGCGATGTCGAGCGCTTCTGAGAAACGTTCGACTTGGGCCTCGACGGTTGTCTCACTCACCGCCTCGACGTAAGCCGCATACGAGCGCCACATGGGATGATCAGGGGGAGGACCGTAAGCGTTCTTCACGCCTTCCAGCTTCGTCGAGTCGTAGTAACCTCCCCGCAAAAACCAACGGCCCCACCGCGATGCGTAGAAAGCTTCCACGTCAGGGGGGACGATGACCCGGGGCTCGAGCATGGGAAAAAAATCACTTTCGCTCGGCCACACCATGAAGTCGAAGTCGGACGAATCCTTCTTCACGTAAAATAGCGTGCGTGCTTGTTCGCGAGCAATCGTGCGTACTCCGACGGACTGCCAGTCGTCGACGATGAATTGGCCAGGACCGATGCCCGTGAACGGCGAGAAGTTCAAGTACCACGTCATGGTAGAGCCGTCGGGGAAGGTGCGCATGCCGTCCAGATCCCGGTGCGTCAAACCCAACTCGTCGAGCAGAGCGTTAGCTCGCACCGGATTGTGCTCGATGAAAGCTTGCGCCAACTTCTGACTGTGGAACGGCGATTCGGGTCCCGGTTCGACCTGAGAGGGTACGGTCTGGTCGTTGTACTCGGCCCGAATGATCGTCTTACGATCGATGGCTAGGGACAACGCCTGCCGAAAACGCTTGTCCGCGAGCAACGCCGCTTTGTGCGCGGTTTCCGGCCTGGCAGGGTCCACCATGCGGTTGAGGTTGGGATGAATCATCCAGTCCGCACGGGAAGCCGGATACCAGTGAAGCACTCGAAACCCACCCTGCTTCTGACGCG
>CAZNZA010000084.1:21675-25813 GCA_964577325.1 uncultured Polyangiaceae bacterium | reverse complement strand
GTGGAGGCGCCGGGAATCGAACCCGGGTCCGCAAGGCGTCCAATCTGCCTTCATTCACGTGCGTAGTCGTTATTGGCCCAACGACGGGGCTTCGTGGATTCGGCCACGACCTAGTTTCCAGTTTGTCTCACTCCGTGCCCCAGGAAACCCAAGCACGAAGCCAGTCTTAGTGTTGACGCCTCACGGTTACCAAGACAATCTCACCGCTCAACGGCCCTCACTTAAGCTGCGAGAGCTACTGCATTATCGTTTGCAATTGTACGTTGCTCGATTTTGAGTGGGTCGAGCGCCACTGCACGCAGACAAACCTTCAGTCCCCACGTCGAAACCGATCGCCCCCGTTAAAAGTTGGTCGGGGTTGCCGGTCTCACTCCCCGTGCGGCGCCGAATGGGCACCCCGCGCCGAAGCGCAAAAAAAGTGGGTGAGGAGCGAGGCCCTCAACGTGTCACTCGCATGCCCATTCGTCAAGGGGGCAGCGCACGCAAAGGCCCCACCACGCGTGACTGGTTTAGGACACTTCGGCTGCGAAAGGCCGGATGCGCCGCACCCGTTCGAGTCAGCCGAGGCGCGCGGGCCGCGGTTATGGGGGCTTTTGGCAATGACCACCCGCAGGGCGTGGGATACGCTCAACCGTTCATGGACCGGCTTTGGGAAAGTTTGAGAAACAACTGGAGACTCGACCCCGACATCGCCTTCCTCAACCATGGCTCGTTTGGCGCCTGCCCGGTGCCGGTGCTGGAGTATCAGAAGGCACTGCGCGAGGAGATGGAGCGCAACCCGGTTCAGTTCATGGCGCGCAAGCTTCCGGAACGCCTGGCGCAGGTGCGTGAGGAGGTAGCGAAGTTCGTGCACGCCGAGGAACGCGACATAGCGTTCACCGCCAATGCAACGAGTGGCGTCAACGCGGTGTTGCGGTCGCTGGCTTTTCATCCCGGCGACGAAATTCTGACCACCGATCACTTGTACGCCGCGTGCCGCAACGCGCTCGACTACGTGTGTGCGCGCACCGGGGCGCGCGTGGTGGTAGCGACGGTGCCGTTTCCCGTATCGGGGCCGCAACAGGTCGTGCACCGAGTCATGGAGCGGGTGACCGAGCGCACCCGGCTTGCGGTGCTCGATCACGTCACGAGCATCACAGGGTTGGTCTTCCCCATATCCGAGCTCGTGGCGCACCTGCGCCTGCGCGGCGTGGAGACGTTGGTCGACGGGGCCCATGCCTTGGGCATGGTGGACGTGAACTTGCAAATGCTCGGGGCGGGTTACTACGCCGGCAACTTTCACAAGTGGGTGTGCGCGCCCAAGGGCTCGGGCATGCTGTGGGTGCGGCGTGATCTGCAGTCTGCCATCGTGCCTGGCTGTGTCAGCCACGGCTGGACGCGGGATCCGGCCCAGCGCTTTCAATCGCTGTTCGATTGGCAGGGCACCACCGACCCTACGGCGTGGCTGAGTGTGGGCGAGGCCTTGCGCTTCATGGGCAGCCTGTTCGTGGGTGGTTTTCGCACCGTTCAATCGCGCAACCGGCGTTTGGCGTTGCTTGCCCGGGAGGCGTTGTGTGAAGCGGTCGAGATGACCCCGCCCTGTCCCGAGTCGATGATAGGCTCGCTCGTGAGTGTCCCCGTGCGAGCTCGCTCGCTCAGCGGCGCGGACATCACTCGGCTGCGTTCGTTACCGACGGCCGAGCAGCTGTATGAACGCCTGGTCAAGGAAGGATTCGAAACCTTGGTCATGCCCTTTCCTGCTCCTCCTCAGCGCGTGTTGAGGGTGTCGGCACAGGTGTACAACTCGCCGCAAGACTACGAACGCTTGGCTGCGGTATTGCCCCGCTTGTTGGACTGACCTGGTGAACGCTCCTGACTTATCTCCGCTCGAGCGGCTCGGGCTCAGTGCGTTGAGTTCCGGCGCGGCGACGTGGCCCGACGAGGCTCACGCCGTCGGCACCTTCGACGCCAAGGAGCGCGCAGAGCTGCGCAACATCGAACGCCATGCGGTGTGGCGAGCCGGGATCGCCGGTGCATTGAGTGCTGGAGTGATGGTGGCCGTCATCATCCTGTTCCGCGATCTGGAAAGTAGCTCGCTCTGGAAGTACTGGGGCTTGGTTGCCGGAATTGGCGCTGCGGCCGCGGTCGTCGAAATCAGCTTTCTGTATTGGGACGCATTGCGGTCGGTGCGGCGCATGGCGCGCACGGCGGGGTTGGGATTGGTCGATGATCAACGTCCCGACGAGTTCGTGACGCTGGCTCTCGCACGCGCGGCCTTGGAGCTGCCGACGCCGAGCAGCAACAGTTTGCACGTCGATCCCCTGCGTGAGACGTCGCGCGCACAGCTCGTGTTGGCGTCGTTGGTTTACAAGTCGAAGATCGCCGTGACGAGCTTCCTGCTCAGGCTCTTGCTGCGCCGAGCTTTGGGCAGAGTCGTGGCGCGGGCCGCGCTCGAGGCCGTGGCGGTGCCCGTCACGGCCTTGTGGAACGTGTACGTGTGCCGCAAAGTGCTGCGTGAGGCGCGCTTGCGGGTGATGGGTCCAGCCCTCGCCGCTCGTTTGGCGACATGGGTGCAAGAACCCCTGCAGCAGACTGCTGCGGGGGAAGACGCCGCAGAGCAAGACGCCAACGTCACCAATGGAGACCGCGTCGAAAACTACGGCGCCAAAGACAACGCCAAAGGCAACGCCATAGGTAATGGCTTCGAAGCCGTAGCTGTGCCGTCTCGGAACGCAGACGTTCAGCACGGGGCTCAAAAGCGGTCGCGCGCGGGGTTACGGGGAGAGCGCTTGGCGGATAGAGAAGCGCACGTGCGTCAGGTGACGTTGCCTCCCAAAGTGGCCGACGCTCCCAAAGTCGCGGGCGAGACGTTGGCGCTGTGGGCGGTGGGAACGGCGTTCGTGAAGAATCGCAAGGTCCACCCCAACGTCCAGGCCCTGGTGCGAGCCATGGGGTCGCACGAACCTCCGACCGATGCTCCCGATCTGGGCGACTGCCCACGCTTTCTGCGCGCGCTCAAGGCAGCGGACGCGCCGGCTCGCCGCGCGGCGTTGCGCGCGTTGGTGGCGGCGGCGATCCTGGACGGAAAAGTCACCCGCATCGAACGTGAATGGCTCGACGTGGTATTTACGGTCGCAGGCGCGCGCGCGCCGTTGCCCGCGCTGCACGAAGCTTGTGCCCGCTTCGTGCGCGGGGAGGGCTTCGATGCCTCAGGCTTTGACCCGCTTTGACATCGCCAGACTTTAAGGGCTAGGTGGTTTGCGCCTAAGGTACCGGGGATGCCCGCTTTGATGAGCCATTCCTGCTAACGTTGGCGTCATGATGCGTATGAGTGGTTCTGAGCCTACGCCGCGTTCGGCTTTCCTCGCCAAAGCTTCCACATCGTCACCGCCGCGCTGGAGTGCGCTGCTAGCCATGACTGCCGTCGTTGCCTGCGAGGCACCCGCCAAGAATGGGCAGCCGCCGGTGTTCGGGGGTGAGGGGGCGAGTTTGGAAGACGGGCAACCGCTGCCGGCCAACGTCGACGAGCAGGTGCTCGCGGGACCGTGTAGTCCCGCGGCTCCGCCGGGGCAGGGTACGCTGATCGACGATTTCGAGGACGGCGATCAACGCCCGTTCCGCCAGCTGAATCGGGAAGGGTGGTGGTTTGCTTCCGCCGATAGCACCGCCGGTGAGATATTGCCCAAGCAAGGCGCCTTCACCGCCGAAGCCTTGCCCGCCCCAGAGTCTACGCCGCAGAATCGCATGGCGGCGCACTTCGTGGCCAGCGGCTACTCCGATTGGGGGGTGAGCTGGGGCACGACCTTGCGATGGGTCGACAAAGGGATCAAGTGTCCGTTCAATGCCTCGGCATTTAACGGCCTGCGCTTCAAAGCCAAAGGCAACGGCAGGGTGCGGGTACACTTGGGTGTTCCTGAGACTGTACCCACCGATCAAGAGGGGCGCTGCAAAGAGCGCTGTTGGGATACCCACAGCCGCATCGTGATGTTGAGCGACGAGTGGGAGACATACGTCATTCCCTGGGAGCAGTTGCAGCAATGGGGGTGGGGCACCGAAGCCCCGTTCACCCCCGAGCAAGTGCTGAGTCTGCAGTTTGCCGTCGACAGCAAAGACTTGCCCGTCGACTTCTGGATCGACGACGTGGAGTTTACTCGAGCCA
>CAZNZA010000084.1:18387-21575 GCA_964577325.1 uncultured Polyangiaceae bacterium | reverse complement strand
CCGCTACCACGGCGTCCCCCGCCACGACGGCACCTGCCGCAGCGACGCCCCGTCCCGCTTCGCCTTGAAAGACGTCCGTTCACCCGTTGCCATGTTCCTTCGCCCGATCCACCGCGCTGCCCTGTTCGCCGCGTTTGCGTGGGGAGCAAATGGTGCCGTGCTTTTGGGCTGCGCCCCCCAGCCGGCGCGTGCCCCCGCCGTGCAGGCAGAGCCTTTAGCACTGCTGCCAGCCGGTGTGCGACGTCTGACGAACAGCGAGTTCGTGCGCACGACGGAGAGTCTGCTCAATAGCCCCGACGGTGAGACGCCGAAGTGGGTCGTGCCGAACGATATCGAGCGCGAGCTTCCCCCCGACGTGCGGCAAGAGGACGGATATACCCGCAACGTGCAGCAATCGATGTCGGCCGTGCTTGCCGTACGGGTGGCTGAAGTCGCGCACCGCATAGCGACGCAGGCGGTGCAGGCGCGACGAGAACACATCTATCCGTGTTTAGGGCAGCCAAGCCGGGCGAGTAACGACTGCGCCCACTCCTTCGTGCGCCGTGTGGCGGAGCGCGGTTACCGGCGCGCGGTGTCGGACGCCGAAGTCAGTGACTTGTTCACGCTGCTCGAGCGCGCCGATGCTTTGACCGCTGGGGCTTCTGCGACGCCTGCAGCCGTGCGCCAAGAGGCAGGGGCTGCGGCGGTCCTTTCGGCCATCCTGCAGTCGCCCCACGTGTGGTACGTGTCCGAACAGGGAACACTGGGTGCGGACTCGGCCGCAACCACGACGCTGACGGCCGAGGAGATAGCCTCGAGCATCGCGTTTACTTTGCGCGGCACACCCCCCGACGCGGCGCTCGTGGAAGCGGGGAAAAGCGGGGCGCTGTTGGATGCAGAGGTGCGACAACAGCACGCACGCCGCCTGCTCAGCCTGCCCGACACGCGGCAGCACTATCGGCAGTTCGTGCTGCAGTGGCTGGAGGTCGACAGCCTCGAGCAAACGGCGAAAGCAGAGTCCGTCTTCGAGGTGTACGAAGCCTTCAAACCACTGATGCTCGCTGAAACCGAGCGCTTCGTGGACGAGGTGTTCGTGAGCCACGGGGCGTCGTTGCGCGCCATCTTGACGGCGAATTTTACGGCGGTCGATCCCAAGATGGCGGTGTTCTACGGCCTGGAGCGCTTTGGGCCGCGGGTGTCGCTTGCGGGCAGCGAACGACTCGGGGTTTTGCAGCACGCGAGCTTTCTCGCCGCGCACTCCCACGCCGACACGACAAGCCCCATACTGCGCGGCGATTTCGTGCTGCGAAAGGTGCTGTGCGAGCGCTTGCCGCGACCGAGCGAGCTCGACCTGGAGATCGTCATGCCGCGACCCAGTGAGACATTGACGCGCCGCGAGCAGTTTCTGCGCCACGGAGCCGATCCGCAATGTGCGCAGTGCCACGACCGCATCGATGGCTTTGGCTTCGCGTTCGAAAACTTCGACGCCGCCGGGCGCGCTCGCACGCACGAGCTCGACAAGCCCGTGCGCCACGATGGACGCGTGCAGTATGGCGAGCAAACCTTGGCCTTTGCCAGCAGCCAGCAGCTAGCGCAGTGGCTCGCCGAGCAGCCGCGCGCCCACGAGTGTTTTGCGCGTCAGGCTTTTCGTTTCGTCACCGGGCATCAACACGTGCCCGCCGCCGAGGACGCTTTCATCGCTTTGCGTGAGACATTGCCGCCCCCCGAGCGAGAGAACCTGCTCGAACATCTGGTGGCGTACGTCCAAAGTGACCTCTTCGTGCAACGCAGGAGCCCATGATCATGTCCCGACCCCACCTTGCCCGGCGCCGCTTTCTGCAAGCTTTGGGCGTGAGTCTGCCAGGGACACCGTGGCTCGCCAAGACAGCGTGGGCGCAGGCCGAGGCGTCGGAAGTTGCGGACTCGAGCTCGGCACGCGCGCCGGGCCTGTCGCGCACGGGTAAACCCTTGCGCTTCATCGGTCTGTTCATGCCGCATGGGGTAGCGCGCGAGCACTTCGAACCGCGGCCCGACTTCGACCTGAGCTCTTCCGACTGCACGCTTTCCGTGTTCGATGATGCCACCCGCTTCGGGCGCAGTTTCCGCAACCACTTGACCGTCATCGACGGCATCGACCTAGCCGCGGGGATTGAAGTCGGGACCGTGGGGCACGACGCGTCGCGGGTTATCTTTACGGGCAGTGGCGCGCGCGGCACGAACCCCTCGCTCGACCAGTACCTGGCGGTCGAGCAGGGGCTCGGTGCAACGACGCCCTTGACGTCACTCGTGGTCGGCGTCGGCAGCGACGATACCGGCCTTGGCTTCAACTTGAGTTACTCCCGCGGTGGCACCCCGTTGCCGAAGCTCATCGATCCGACGGCGCTCTTCGACGAGCTGTTCGGAAAGCCGTTGAGCGCTCTGGAACGGCGGGCGCTCGAGCAGCGACGTCTCACCGGACGGAGCGTGCTCGACCTGTTGCGCCGCGACTTGGCCACTTTGGGCAGCCGCGCCCCAGCCAGCGAGCGACAGAAGCTCGAACAGCACCAAACGGCACTGCGCGAGGTCGAGAAGCGGCTGCAACCGCGGGCGCTCGGCTGCACGCCGCTGCCGCGTCCCGATGCGGCGACCTTCCCGCAAATTTACGCGTTCGGCGGCGGAGAGCGCTATTACGAGGTGATTACCGAGCTGCATCTCGATCTCATCGCCCGCGCGTTGGACTGCGACTTGACGCGCTTCGTGACCGTTTACCTGGGAGATCTGACGCGTACGCCCCTGCCGTTGGGATTGCCGGAAGACGTGCACCTCGAGGTGGCGCACCGTTATGCGGCGCGAGAGGGCGCTCGCGGGGGAGATCCAGCCACGTGGGCGGCGCTTGCCGTGCAGAACCGGCATACCTTCGGACAGATTGCCGGTTTGATGCAGCGCCTCGACCAAGCCGAGCTGTTGGACGACACCGTCATCTACGCATCGAGCGACATGGGCGATCCGGCGCGACATAGCTCGCGCGAGGTACCGACACTGATAGCGGGCGGATGCGGCGGGCACTTCGCCCTTGGCCGCTACCTCGACCTGCGTCCAGGCAAACCGCCGGGGCAGTTGCTCCCCAACAACCGGGTGCTCGTGTCCATAGCCCAAGCCTTCGGCGTAGAGACGGATCGTTTCGGCTCCTCGGGGCGCACGGAAACGCTGGTGGGACGTTTGGACGCTCT
>CAZNZA010000084.1:2034-18287 GCA_964577325.1 uncultured Polyangiaceae bacterium | reverse complement strand
TTTCGGCTCCTCGGGGCGCACGGAAACGCTGGTGGGACGTTTGGACGCTCTCCACGCTGGCTAGGCTCCCTACGCTGGCGAAGTTGTCGTGGCACTGGCTTTGCAAAGCCAACGTGCATGTACCCCCGGTCCAGTTGTAGGTTGTCTGCGATCCTGTCGTTTCTTGCGGCGCCCGTTTTTGCCACACCGCCACGTGCTTTTTCTCGTTGGCTGCGGTTAATGGCCGTAGCTCTGGGACTATCACTGTCGCTGCCGTTGTCACTGTCGGGCTGCGCCGGAACGCTGCATAACTCCGGCAAGGAGGTGGCCTCGGGTGCGGTTGAAGGCTCGCTGGAAGAGGTGTCCGAGCCGAGCACGCAGCAGATGCTCGCCGACACACTCAACAACCCGGAAGTGGTCGAAGCCATGTCGAATCTCACCCAGGCGGCAGCCTCGGGGGTGTTGGACGGCTTGACCGAGCCCGAGCGCGCTGTGCAGCTGCAGCGGGCGACGGATGCCGTGGTGGCGCACCTGGGACAGGCGTTCGCGCGCAGTCTGGACGAGGACATTCGGCCCGTCCTGGCCAAAACCATTGCTCAATCCGTTCAGATGTCGCTGGCGGCAGCCCTCGGACCCGAAGCTCAAGAGCGCGTCGAAGGCTTGGCCTTTGCGGCAGCTCGCGGCGCGATGCAGGGCATCGATGAAGGCATGACGGGTATGCAGTTGGCCGGACTCACCGGGCCGGTGGGACAAATGGCGCGGATGGCCGGGCGCGAAGCCACCCTCGGGGTCCAAGACGCGGTGCAAATAGCGGCAGAGCGCGAGGAACGAGGGGCACAAGCTGACGGCCAGGTGCTGGCAGCCGTGGGCGAGTCCGCTGACGCCCTGCTGGGTGCCTCCCCTTGGCTCATCGTGCTTGTTGCACTGCTCGTCGTGGCAGCGGTGGCTGGGATAGCGTGGTGGGCGATCCGCGCGCGTCGCCGTCAGGCGCAGCAACGGCGTGAGACGGAGCAAGCCATCTCGGCGCTCAACGCGGCGCTACGGGCCGCCGAGCGCGGGGTACCGGTACAAGACATCCGCAAAGACATCGAACGCAGCGCGCGTGCTCAGCCCGATGGGGCCGTGTTGCAGCGGGCGATGCGCCATTGGGACCAACCCCCGCCCTCGCGCCCGGGCGCGGTCTAGGCGCGGTCCCCGCTCGCGTCGCTCACGCCGCGTCAGGGGCGGCGTTCGGAATGTCCCAGGTCGCCGCTCCCGCTTCGACCATGTTCACGGTGTGGTTCTTGATGCGGCGCAACGCCACGATCATGTCGCTGTAGACGAGGCCGGTCAACGCGTCGCAGTCGCCGTTTTTGACCCGTGTCAGGTGTGCATCACGCACCCGGTTGGCCTGCTCCTTCAGGGTTTCGGCGGCGTCACTGACGGGGCCTAGAGCACTCGACGCGTGGTCGTGAGCGATGCTGTCGCACGCCTGCTTGAACAACGTTTGGGTACCGCGCACCAGCGCTTCGAACTCCTCCCGCGCTTGCACGGACAGGTGTTGTTTGTTCTGCGCCAAGCGCACGGCGTAGTTGCCCAAGGACTGGCAGTAATCCGCCACCGACTCGACCTCGTCGGCGATCCGGATCAGACCGTAGGCGCGCGAGGCCTGCTCAGGGGTGATCACCATCTGCAGCACCGTCGTGAGGAAGACGGTCACTTCCTTCTGAATGTTGTCGGTGATCTCTTCGGCGTGGTCGATCGCCTGCTTCTGCTCCGTCAGGTCACCTTGGGCGGCAAACAGCGAGGTGGACTCTCGCAGCAGCTTGTCGGTCACCCGAAACGCGACCTCGAGTTCGCGCGTTGCCTGGGTGAGCGCTAGCTCCGGCGAGATTTGGCTGATGTCTCCCAGCAACTTCAAGCGGTTCTTAGGGCCGTCTTTGGTGTCGGGCCGCAGCCACTCGGTGACTTTGGCCAACTGCGGAATGAAGGGGGAAAACAGGATCACATTCGTGACGTTGAACAAGCTGTGGGCGGCCGCGATCTCGAAGCCGCGTACGGCGAAGCGATCGTCGACGGAGTTGAACTGAAAGAATCCGGAGAACGAGTCGAAGGCGGGACCAATGACGCCGTTGACGAAGCCCATGAAGGGCTGAAAGATGACGACCATCACGAAGACGCCGACCGTGTTGAACAACGTGTGAGCCATGGCGGCTCGTTTGGCCGCCAAAGTTCCTCCGATGGCAGCCAATTGCGCGGTGATCGTGGTGCCGATGTTTTCGCCCAACACGAGCGCCACTGCCGTCGCCAAGCTGATGACTGGCTCTCCGCCGGGAGCCGCGGTCGTAGCCAGCGCAATCGTTATCCCGAGCATCGCGGAGCTGGATTGAACGATACAGGTTAATAAACAGCCGACGACCACACACGCCAGAACTGAAATGAAACTCTTGGCATCGAAGAAGGTGAGGGTCTTGGCGAAGTCGGGCGCTGCGGTCAACGGCTTGAAGCCGTTGGACATGAACTCCAAGCCCAAGAAGATGAAGCCGAGAGCAATCGAGATCTTGCCGAGGTTCTTCCAAAGGACGTTCTTCAGGAAAAAGAAGGGTGCCAAGCCCAACGCCAAGAACACCAAGCCGTACTTGCCGATCTTCAAGGCAACGATCCAGCCGGTGACGGTGGTCCCGATGTTGGCGCCCAAGATGACGCCAACGGCTTGGGTCAGCGACATCAAGCCGGCGTTGACGAAGCCGACCACCATCACCGTCGTCACCGTGCTCGACTGGATGATGACGGTGGTAATGGTGCCCACCAAAATCGCCAGCAGCCGGTTGGTGGTGAGCCATCCGATGACGCGCCTCAGAAAATCGGAAGCCAACGCTTGCAGGCTTTCGCTCAGGGCTTTCATCCCAAACAAGAAGACGCACAGCCCGCCGATCACGCTGTAGCCGAGCTCGAACCAGTCGACATTCATCGGCGACGCTTCTATGGCTTCCGTGTGACAGTTTGGTGACGAACCGTCCAGGATCGTTTCTGAAAGTTTCTTTTTTGGGAAGAATGCAAAGCGCAGCCCCGCTTGGGTACGGCTGGGTCACGCCCTCAGCTGACTGAGATCGCGCCCGGAGCGCGCCGAGGCGCGAGCTGGGCGAGCAGCTGGTGTCAGCGCTTCGGCCCCTCGCACAGGTACTGGTACATGTAGTCGCACGGCGCGTCGGCCCAGTACCAGCCCGCGTTTTCGGTCACGTACATCACTCTGGCGCAGTTGTGGGAGCCGCCGGTGGGCTCGATGTCGCGCCAGCGGGTGTAGGCGCCGGCCACTGGGGTTCCGTTGGCGGCGCCGTTCCAGAACTGCGCGCCGTCGCTTTCCCAACGCCACACGCCCTCGCTCTGCAGGTCCGTAGCCCCGATCCAAACGTCGGTCGTGAGGTGGGGCTCGAGCATGCTCTGCGCTAGGGCCGAGCGGGGTTCGGCGAGGCGGAAGCCTGAGCCCCGCGCCATGCACGCGCTGCGAGCCGCGCTGAAGGTGACCATCGAGCGGCCTACGAAGTAGCAGCGGTCGTTGGGAGCAGGGTGTTCGTCGCTGGCGCAAGCGACTGGCGAGCCTTGGGTGGTGAAGTTCAGTCGCGTCGGAGTGGAGATCCCGGCAAAGGACGCTCCCGCTAAACTCTCGATCGCGCCCGCGTCCACGGTGACGTAGTAGCTGCGCGCCATGGCCAAGGGACTGCTCAAGGTAAATGTGGCTGTATCGGCGCTCAGGCTCACCCTCGCATCGGTCACGAGCGCCCTCTCGACCGTCACCTCGCTCTCGGCATCCACGACGGCCAAGGCTCCGGTTCCCGCGCGGATGGCTTCGCTGAAGCGCAAAACGATGTTGGTGGACGGTGAAACGTTTAGCGCGTTGTCAGCAGGCACGGAGCTTTCCCAGAGTAGGGGCGGGGGAGGCGCGGCCGCGGTCGTGAAGCGAAACCGCATGGAGTCGCTCACCCCGGCGAAAGCTGCCCCGTGGGCGCTGACGACGAACCCTTCAGACACCGTGACGTAGTACGTCAGCGAGTTACCCAGGGCTGTAGAAGGGTCGACGGTAAGCGTACTCCCGCTAACTGCCACGCCGGCCACGGGCGCGCCGGAGCCGGCGGTGACGAAGCTTTCGATGAGCGTGTCGGATGTTCCCGCGCGCCATAGCTGTAGCTGGCCTTCACCAAGCGCAATCGTCTCACTGAACGTCAACACCAAGTGAGCGTTTGGGTCGACGTCGATACTGTTGGTCACCGGCGTGGTACTGTGCAGCACGAGTGGTGGCGGCGGCTTGGTTGCAAAACGCAGCGCCATGGGTTGCCACGCATGGTTTGGTTGCAGCTGACTGACGATAGCCTGGGCATCGATGGTCACGACGTAGCTCTGACCGGGCAATAGCTCCGTCGACCAGTCGACGGTCATCGTCGCCCCCACGAACGTTACCCGGGCGTCGGTCACCGGCAGCTCTTCGAGCGGCGTCGCGATTTCCTCCACTGCCAAGGTGATGAAGCCTTGCCCCGGGCGGACGTCCTGATTGAACTCCAAGGTGAACGGCGCGTCGGGCTCGACTCCGGAAGCATCTGCAGCCGGCATACTGAACAAGAGCTCGAGCGGCGGCAGATCGACGGCACCGTCATCCAACGTGGTCGTGCCTCCATCTTGGTCGGGCTCGAACCAGGACGTGTCGGACGTGTCGGACGTGTCGCTGGTGAGGTCGGAGTTCGTGGGTTCCGTGGAAGCTCCCGTGTCCGTCACAGCGCTGGTGTCAGTTTGGTCGGGCGATGGGGCACTCGTCGTGGGATCCGTCAGCCCCGTCGTGTCGTCGCTCGGGATGGGCAGCGGGTTGACGCCGCTCGGAGCCACACTGCTCGTGCCGCCGTCGCCCCCCGGCAGGGTCGTAACGGGGTGAGGTCCGGGAAGGGTGGCGTCAGACGGATCAAACGACCCGGGGCGCAGGTCGTCGAGCGATGAAGTGCAGGCGCCAAACCAGGCGCTCATCAGCATCAAGCTGACCGCACGCCGCAACGACGTTGAAAGGACCCATGCGCGCACGACGTTCATTTGTATTTTGCTTTGGGGCTTCAAGCTTCGGCCCTAGCGACCGTTCATGCTCGAGCCGAGCGATCGCGTCATAGTTTGTGTCGACATTTCGCTCCACGCTTGCGTTCGATCGCGCTCGGTGGTGCAAAATACGGCGCCAGCAAAGTCTTGTGCCGGAGTGTCCCCAACTGGTTCGAATGCTGAGTCCACATCCAGGCAGCGTTCTCTCCTGAAACACGGACTGGTGAAGGTAAACTAGGTGGGCGGCGACCGACGGGCGAGCCGCTCACTCAGCCATCCGCCTACCACGAGCTGCAGCGGGTGATAGATGAGTAGTGGTACGAGTAGCGGACCCAAGTGAGCGCCCGTGCCGAAGATGAGTTGAGCCAGGGGCACACCAGTGGCCAAGCTCTTGTGGGAGCCGCAAAACAGGGCAGTGATGCGCGCGCCGTCGTCGATGCCAAACTTTTTCGAAATCCACCACAAGCCCACTTTGACCGTCGCGAGCATGAGCGAGCAGACCACCAACACGGCCAGCGCGGCCAGCCAGGAAGGCACTTGGCTGTCGTCTTTGAAAAAGTCGCTGAAGGCGGTGAACACCAATGCCACGATCAGGCCGCGCTCGAGCCACGACAGCTTCTGGCGGTGACGCTCGAGGTGTCGAGCCAGGGTCGTGTGCAATGCCTGACCGAGCAGAAAAGGCGCGAGCAACAACAGGCTCAGGGAAAGCAGGGTCGGACCTAGTGCCAGCTGTTGGGTGCCGGTTTCCAACAGCAGAACGACCCACACAGGAGTGATGACGGCGGCGGCGAGGTTGGACAAGGCGGCGTTGAAAACGGCAGCCGCTACATCACCGCGGGCCGTTGCCGTGAGCACGACGGCCGAAGAAATCGTGGACGGCAGTGCGGACAACAACAGCAAACCTGGGGCCCAGATGGCGAAGCTTCCATCGCCGTAGGCGGTGAGGGCCCAGGCGCCGAGCAAACCGAGGAGAGGAAAGACGGCAAAGGTCGTCAGCTGGATGAGGGCGTGTAGTCTGAGGTTGACGAGCCCTCGGCGCAGCGTTTTGCGCGACAGGCGCGCGCCGTGAAGAAAGAACACGAGCGCGATGGCGCCTTTGGTGGTCACTTCCGGAGCGAGCGGGCCGCCGGTGGCTCCTATCTCGGGTACGACGGAGGCTAAACCAAGCGCCGCAAAAAGCGCCAATAGGAAGCCGTCGACGCGCGCTGCACGCAGCAGGCCGCGCCGTCGCAGGCCGCGCATCACTCGGCTGCCGCGTATAAACGGGGTTCGTCCAAAGCGGCTCGGAGGCGTTCCGCTTCTAGCTCGGTCTGCAGTAGATCTGCCCAAGCATCCAGGTAACGCACCACATTGAGTCGGTCACCGTAGGGGAAGTCGATGGTGTTGGTGCCGAGCTGCTTGCGGATCCGCGGGTCGCTCAAGCGCTCGAGATGAGCGATGTCGTCGCCACTCAAGCCAGCGTTAATCAGGGTCGCGAAAATGGCGCTCATCGGCATCTCGGCGACAGGACAAGCCCCCCGGTCCTCGGGTTGCCAGGCGCCCTCATCCAGAGCTGGGCGGTCACCATAGTCGGCGGCGGATACTACCGCCTCAGTCGCGCGTTGCGCCGCAGACGCATGCGTAAGCGCCTGCTCTGCCCAGTCTCCCGGTTGTTCGTTGGCAGCTGAGTATAGCTCCCGCGCGGGCAACCCCGTCAGCGTCTGGGCGAGCTGGCCACAGTTGCATTGACCAAAGTGCGACCAGCGGTAGGCGGTAGCTTCGGTTGCCAAGCGGCGCGCCGTGTCTCGCAGCGCGCGGATCAGACGAAGAGTGGGCTGAGCCATGACGGCTGAGCTTAGACCCTTTTCCGCTTGCCTTCCACGTGCTTGGACTTTAACGCTGCGCTCGGTGCGGTATCTGGGTGTAGCCCTCGTCGTGGCGCTGTCGGTGGTGACTCCCGCCGCCGCGGCCGAGGAACCTCCGTCACCCGCACGGCCTGCCGCTGCGAAAGGCACGGGCGACGCTAAGGCAGCTGGCGAAGAGAAGGCGTCTGGGGAGGTGCGATGGGACCCCGAGTGGACACAAGCGGGGGCGGGGCACGTCGCTGTAGTGGCTGCGGCGGGTGCCGTGGCGCTGGCCGGGCAGTTCATTGCCCCCGACCGCACCAAGGTGTGGTCTCAACGCTACGATGTCGATGAAGACGTTCGGCAGGGGCTGCGTTTACCCACGTCCGCCGGTCGTGCCACTGCCAAAACGGCGAGTGACTTTCTAGCAGCACTCGTAGTGGTCCAGCCGAGTGTGGGGGACGCGTGGCTCAACGCGTGGTGGGGGCGTGGCAATCGGAAGGTGGCGTGGGAGTTGACCGTCATCAACGCCGAGGTACTCGCCGTGACGGCGGCACTCGTTGGTACCAGCAAATGGTACTTCAGCCGGGAACGCCCTTTTGGTCAGGGCTGTGGCGTAGAGCTCGACGCGGATTCGGGCGAATGCCTCAGCCGTGACCGATACTTGAGCTTTTTCAGTGGACATGCCCAGTTTACGTTTGCGTCCGCATCGCTCACTTGCGTCAATCACCACTACTTGCCCTTGTGGGGCGACACGCCGCCCTGGGTTGCCTGCGTGACCGGCTACACCTTGGCGGCGACCACCGGGGCCCTGCGCATCGCTGCAGATCGTCATTACTTCACGGACGTCGTAACCGGAGCAATGGTGGGAACCTTGGTGGGTGTCACCATTCCCTTGTTGCACTACATGACCGACGTGCCGACGTCGCGCCTCGCCGATGGCTCGGTGTCTATGTTTCTCGGCGTCAGTGGCGATGGGCTTACGCTGAGCGGGGCCTTCTAAGGGGCTCGAGCCGAGAAGTCGTGGCCCTAGGCCAAGCGTCCGAGGGGACAAGCCAAGACCAGCAAGGGAAAGCTGCTGAAGCCGCGAGCTTGGGATACTCTGCGCCGATGTCATCCGTGCATGAGTACCGCCTGACGGTCTTGGAGTCACACCTCGACACCTTCGGACACGTCAACAACGCGACTTACCTGCAGCTCTTCGAGGAAGCGCGCTGGGACTGGATCACGCGGGGAGGGTATGGGCTGCAGCGGGTCATCGACAGCCAGCAAGGGCCGACGATTCTGCAATGCACCATCAAGTTCAAGCGCGAGTTGACGAACCGGCAACCGATCGTCATCCGCTCCTGGGTGGAAAGCTACGAGGGCAAAGTTGCCCAGGTAAGTCAGGAGTTACTACGCAGCGATGCGGACGGCGAGCAGTTGTGTTGTCGCGCTGACTTCGTCATGGCGCTGTTCGATCTGCGGGCACGCAAGCTCATCCCGCCGACGCCAGAGTGGTTGCGCTGCCTGGGTTTCCACGAGTCAACCTAAGGCGCCGTGGGTGGTTCCCCGGCTTGGGGAGGGGCGGGAGCTGGTTCTTGGGGCGGAGCGGCTCCCGTGAGACGCAGCGCCGCAATCTGCCCTTGCCGCGCGTAGTCGATGGCTTCACCCAAGGCGCGGGCGGCTTCTTGCGGCGCGTGGAAGCCCATGCTGTTCTCCGAAGAGATGTAGTCCAGACGCCACTGGGCTTTTCGTTGCAGCATGCGCGCCTCTTTGAGCTGTTCGTCGCTCGCGTTTGCCGCCTTGGCCGCAACGATGGCGTCGATGAGGTCGACGATGGCTTCGCCCCCGCGCTGCAGCAAAGCGTGGTTTTTCAACTGAATGCCCTCGGCGCGGGCCTTGAGTTCTGGTTCGGTAACGCGGTGGCAGGTTTGGCAAGCGCGGTTGATGTTCAGGAGCGGGCTGCGCACCCAATGGTCGCTGATTTTTGTCGCCCCTTCACGCATGTACGGCATGTGGCAGTCCGAGCACGACACGCCGCTGCGGGCGTGAATGCCTTGGCTCCATAACTCGAACTCTGGATGCTGAGCCTTGAGGATGGGCGCCCCCGTCTCTTGATGGGTATAGTCGTAGAACTGCTCGCCATCGGGGAACGTAGTGTTGTCCCAAAACGCTTCCGCGTTGTCCACGGTAAGCCCCTTGCCCCAGGGAAACGTCAGCGGCATCTTGCTCGCGCAGTAGTACTCGACGTGGCACTGCCCGCAGACGAAGGAGCGCATCTCATTGCGTGTCGAATCTGCGTTCGGGTCGTAGGGTTGGTTACGATTGCCCTCTCGCCACATTTCAATCGACGGCATGGCCGGCACGGGGGCGTCCGACTCTGCCAGAGCCGCAATTCCCATGATGAACCCGGGGCGTGTCACCCGAAGCGCCATGGTGTCCGGGTTGTGGCAGTCGACACAACTGACGGGGTGGCCGTGCCCCATGTCGTGGACCTTCTTGTTGAGGTCTTGGTAGCTGTACTTGAAGCTTTCCTTGAAGCCCGCCATGGCATCGCCGTTGCCCATCTCACGGTACACCGGCATGATCGAGGCATGGCAATGTAAACAAGAGCCCGACTGGGGCTTGCTCAAGCGTTGCGTCGCCTCCTGATCGCTCAACATGTACGCGTGCCCGCGTCGGTCGCGGTAGTCGATGGCGAAGGCGTAGCCGAGGAACATGCGTTTGAGCCACGGATCGCGTTCGATCTTTTGCTCCGGGAAAGCTTCGCTGCCGCCGTGGCCACCGAACAGTGTTTTTGTCGGTCTCGACGTGCGTAGGTAGCCATCGTATTGGGCTGGCCAGTTGAGTCCCCACGGGGCAGGGTCGGTGGTCTTCTCGGTCACCTCCGCCACCCGCACGTACGGTTGTCTGGATTCGGCTTTGCGCTCCGAAATGTTGATGAGCAGGGCCGTGACCCCTGCTGCAGCCGCCGCCACGACCGCGACGAGCGCCCCGTAGGCCGCCCGACTTTGATACCAGCGCCGCGGCTTCTCGGAGGGATGGGTTGGTGATGAAGGGTTGGACTTCGGTTCACTCATGGTTCGCCTTCAATCGTAGACAATGCGCCATCGCTGACGCCGGGGTTGCTGAAGTCTGTGGCTCGCAAGCGTCCGCCCAAGCCAGTGCGTTCACCATGCCCGACCGTCGCGTGACAGTGAATGCAGGGCAGCGTTTCACTTCGCCCTTGGGTATGGCGATAGCCGGGATGCGGCGACATGCCGGGGCGATCCGACTGATTCATGGCGCTCGTCATGGCAGCATGGCAGCGCTCACAGTTGTCTTGGAGGATGCGCAGGCCCGCTGCCTGCACGAACATGGGCTCTTCGAAGTTTTGAGTGGTGAACTTCTGGCCATGTCGCCAGCCGTTTTCGGCTTTGGCGATGTACTTGGGGATGAAGGATTCCGGCAGGTGGCAGTCGACGCACACGGCGGCGGTGTGGTGACTTGCCTTTTGCCACGAGTCGTACTGCGGTTGCATGATGTGACAATTGACACACGCCGTGGGATCGGTGCTGAAGTAAGAGAACCCTTCGGCGTAGCGGAAGGTGTAACCGCCCACGCCAGCCAGCGCCCCTAACAGGATGGATAAGCCCACTGGCCACCAGATGGCGCCCGTTTTGGATGCATGGGATGCAAGGCCAGCGTTCGACGAGCTGCCTGCGTTCGATGCCGCAGCGTCATTCGCGCGCGATGGCGACTTTTCCGGCGCATCGTTCATTTATAACAAACCCTAGTGACCAATCGTCCTCCGCGACCCATTGTGCAGAGCTGACATGGGGCTTGCAAGCTTCATCGTAAGCCACCCTAAATGGGTCTTTGCTGGGAGCAGGTGTAGGTGAATGAGAGTTGGGGCCCCTTTGCATGGAGCAGTTTGCCCCGCTAGGGCGCCGGCGCTCGCGTGTGGTGCGTCGTCGTCACGCCTGCAGGCGGCCGCTGTGTTGCAAACCCATGCTGCGCACCGTACCGCCCTTGGCACGGCGCTCGCAGCTCCGCCCTCGTTCACCCATATTTCGCGAGTACCCGCTGGTGGTCTCGCATCGCCTCGAGGAGGTAAGCGTGGAAGTACCCTTGGAGCTGACGTTTCGCAACGTCGATAAGTCGAGTGCCATCGAACAGCTGATCCGCAAACGTGTGGACAAGCTCAGCCAACTGCGGCGCAATGTGACACGCTGCCGGGTCGCGGTCGAACAGCCGCATCAGCATGCCACTTCAGGCTCCCCCTACCGCGTGCGCATCGACCTCGTCGTGCCCCCCGACAAAGAGCTGGTCGTCGACGAGAAACCAGGGAAAAACGCCCTCAACGAGACCTTGCAGACGATCATAGGACGCGCGTTCGACGCGGCCGAGAGGCAGTTGAAGAAGGCCACCGACCGTCAGCGCAACCACGTGAAGGACCACTCGACGGAGCAGAACCTGGCGCTCGTCGTGAGAAAGTTTTCGGACCAGGGTTACGGCTTCATTCAAAGCTTGGACGGGCAGGAGCTTTATTTTCACGAACACAGCGTGCTTCACGGAGACTTCTCGCGGCTCGAACTCGGAACCATGGTGCGCTACGAATCTGAAGTGGGCGACGAGGGGCCACAAGCCACCAGTGTTCAGATCGTCAGTAAACCCGGAAAGCGCACCACCGACGGAAATGTCACCGAAGCGTGGAATGGCAGTTCGGACCGGGAGCTCGAAGACCAGAGCACCTCCCGCGACAACGCTTAGGATCCCCATGGACGTACACCTGAAGCACGAATCTTACCTGGGACTTTTGGGCGTCGCCACCCTTGCATTTGGCAGCTACGCTGTCTCCCGTTCCAGCCGCAAAGCATTTGCTCCCGGTATCAATTGGTCCGACTTGCTGTTGATGGGGATCGCGACCCACAAGATCACCCGCACGGCGGCCCGCGATCGCGTGACCGCCCCCATCCGAGCGCCGTTCACCAAACCGTTTGCGGAATTGGATAAAGAGACCAACCCGACTCCCATGAACGTGGCGGGAGGCCCCGGGGAAGAGGGCGAACAGATGGTGCCAGACCTGCCCAAGGAGGCCTTGGAAGCCGCGTCCGAGGAGCAAGTGAAGCAGAGTCCTCATCCTTTGGCCAAGACCTTTCAGCATAGCTTGGGTGAGCTCATCACTTGTCAGTACTGCATGGCCCCGTGGGTCGCTTTGGGGCTGCACGTGAGCTATGTTCATCGCCCGGCATCCGCTCGGGCGTTGAGCTCCGTCTTCGCGGCCGTAGCGCTGTCCGACGTGTTCAATCGCTGGTACGGACGTCTAGAGAAAAGCTAACGTCGTCATCGATGCAGGGCTGTTTCGCTGGGTGCACGTACGCGTTCCAACAGTAAGAAAAGAGCGTCGGCTGGTTTAGCCGGGGATGGATGAGTCCCGCACGGGCCGCGTGCATGGCTGGGTAACGGCTCCAGTGCGTGCCCGGGTGTTCGTGGTGCACGGTGTGGTAGCCGGCGTTGAACAGCCACCAATTGGTGCGCTGTCCCACGAAGTTGCGGGAATGGTCGTGCTTGGAGGCGGCGTCGCAACCTACGTGTTGCAGGTAGTTGGTCAAAAGCACCGCCCAGATGGCGAACAGGGCGGGGATACCCAACGCCAGGGCGTACGCCACGCAGCCCAGCGTAAACCCGTGCAGGCCCGTCGCGATGCCGAAGGCTAGGGCGTGCCCGCTCACCAAAGCTGCGTATTGAAACACGATGCCCAGCAGGGCACGACGCCTTTGACCGGCCATCGCCCGCCGGTAGTGCGCTACCAAGTAGCGGGTGATGGCGGGAGATTGGTAGATGATGGACGCCATCGGGTAAGTCATGGCGCGCCACCACGTGTCTCGAGGTGCATAGCGTGTGGTGCGCGTGTCGTCACCCGGGCCGTTGACGTACTTGTGGTGGTTCTGATTGTGGGTTGGGATCCAGGCGAATATGGGGTAGCCGTAAAAGATGGACAGCCAGCCTCCGTATAGAGCGTTAGCTATTGGGGATGTAAATGTGGGGCAATGATTGTGGTTGTGGCTGGCGATGGCACAACAGTACGTGAAGTACAAATTGAGCGGGAGTAAGACGAGGCCCAAGGGTGGTGCGAGCAGTGATGCAAGGCAACTCATCGGCATGAGCACGAGCATCCAAAACAGAAGGCGGTAGTCTTCGGCAAAACGAGGTTTCATTGGTGATCGTCCATGTTAGGGTAGGCGTCGAAGTCCTGCGCATTATCGCGCCGGTCGCCGCTCGTGACCATTCGCCAACCTTTCAGGTTTTGATGCCAACCCGACGTATTCGCAAAAGCCCCAGAATTCGCCCACAGCAGTCACGAGCCAAGGCGACCGTCGCGTGCATTCTCGACGGCATGATTCGGGTTTTGGAGCAGGAAGGGCTGCATGGGGCGACGACGACTCGCATCGCCGAGGCGGCCGGTGTCAGCGTGGGTACCCTGTACCAGTACTTCCAAGATCGTGATGACATCCTAGGCGCGCTGCAGGAGCGAGAGTTCGAGCGTGCAACCAGCATGATGCAGGACGTGCTCGGAGGAGCCGTTGGTGCTAGCGGTAGGCAAATTGCGCGCGGTATCATCGAGGGATTGTTGCAGCTTTATGCGGCGTCACCGGCGCTACATCGAGTGCTCACGGTAGAGGGACTGCGCGTGACGCCGACAGAGGACGTCAAGGCGTTCGACCTGCGAATGATCGACACCATACGCGGCTTTCTCTCTTTGGCAGATCTGAACGTGCGCCGTCCGGAGCTCGGCGTGGCCGCCTTCGTCGCCTATCAATCCGTGCGAGCGTGCATGCTGGGACGTCTGCTGGAGTCGCCCTCTGGATTTACGGATCGGATGCTGGTCGACGAGCTCACGGAGCTCGTCGTCCGCTACCTCATCAACGAGTAGGTCGCGTGGTTTTTGGCGATACCGGCGCGATCTCGCGTGGTTTTTGGCGATACCGGCGCGATCTCGACGTCGATCGTGCTCGCCAACAGGAGTTGGCTCCGCGCGCTCGCCGCCGACCTCGCTTGGTCTGGCCAAAAACCACGGGCGAGCTGGTGGTGGTGTTGGGGCGAGCTTGGCGTTGAGGGGGCTCGTGGGTGGGAGTTGGTTGCGCGCGACTCGCGACTGACCTGCTTGGTCTGGGCGAAAAACTACGGGGCGAGCTGGTGGTGGTGTTGCGCGAGGTCGACGTCGAGCGTGCTCGCCGACAGGAGTCGGCTCGGCGCGATTCGCGCGAACCTTGCTGGGTCGCGCCAAAAAAGGCGTGCGGGTGAGAAGAGTGAGTTCAGGCGTGGATTGCAGCGGTGGCTTGCTTTGCGGTGCGGGGGCGGGTTACGGACGGGGGCGATGAGGATTGTTGATGTCAACGAGTTTTATGCGGAACGTGGGGGCGGGGTGCGCACGTATGTGGGGGCTAAACTGAGGGCGGCAGCGGAACATGGTCACTTTTTGTCGGTGATTGCACCGGGGCCGCGCGATCATCGGGAAGCGCGCTTCGGTGGCGAAGTGATATGGCTCAAAAGCCCGCCGTTGCCCGTCGACCCGCGCTACTACATTCTTTACCGCCAGCGTGCGGTGCATGAATGGCTCGAGCGTCTGGAGCCGGACGTCGTCGAAGGCTCATCGGCTTGGACGTCGGGTTGGTTTGCAGGACGTTCCCGCGGTCGGGCGAAGAAGGCGCTCATCTATCACCAAGATCCGATCGCTGTTTACCCTCACACACTATTCGACCGCTACGTGCGCGCGGAAGCCATCGACCGCGCGTGTACGCCCTACTGGGCGTACACGCGCGCGTTGGCGCGCCGTTTCGACGTCACGGTGGTGGCGGGAGCGTGGCTCGCCCAGCGCTTGGCGAGCCACGGGATCGACAACGCCGTGGCCGTGCCGTTCGGCATCGACCGCAGTCTGTTTTCGCCCGCGCACCGTGACGACCACTTGCGCGCCGAGCTGCTGCAAAAGTGTGGGCTGCCCCCGACCGCGACGCTGCTCGTTACGGTGAGTCGTCACCATCCCGAGAAGCGCCTGCCGACGATCATCGATGCCGTGCGGCGGGTGCAAGGAAAACGCGCCTGCGGGTTGGTCGTGATCGGCGACGGACCGCTGCGTCCGTACATCGACCGCTGCGCGCGGGCCGTACCACACGTTTACCTAGAGGGATTCGTCGCGGACCGCTCGTGGGTGGCCAAGGCGCTGGCGAGTGCCGATGCGATGGTGCACGGCTCGGCCGCCGAGACTTACGGCTTCGTCATCGCTGAGGCGCTATCTTCAGGCACACCCGTCGTCGTGCCCAATCGCGGAGGCGCGTTCGAGTTGGTTACGCCCGATTGCGCGGAGGTGTACGAGCCGGGCGACGCCGCCGCTTGCGCCGGCGCCGTCGAGCGGCTGCTCGAGCGCGAGCGGGAGACGGTGAGTTTGGCGTGCGAAGCGCACGCCAAACTCACCGTCGGCACCCAAGCCGACCACTTCACGCGGCTGTTTGCGCTATACGAGCGGCTCGTCCAGGCGTGAGACAACGCCGCGCCTGAGCGAACGCTGGCAGGCCAGACCTTAGCGCAGGCCAGCTTCAAACCGTTCGAACGCCGGTCCAGTTGTGGATGTCGCGGCTGCAAATCGAGCGCCTTCCGGCCTTGGCGCCGGACTGCTGACCACGCTCTGAATTGACGACAGCAAGGCGTTGAAGGTAGCGCTCGCTGCGATGACTTCGGATCCTCGTGAACCGGTAGCTTCTGGTGGTCTTGGCGGTCGCTGGCGTGCGTGGATCGCAAGCTACGTACAGTGGAGCACGCGCCGAGCGCGCACCGTGCTGGGGGTGTGCCTTCTGGTGAGCATCGCCGCCGGGTTGGCCAGCATGGCCCTGCGTGTCAATCCGCGCGTGGAGGCGTTACTGCCCGCGGAGGCGCCTTCGATTGAGGCACTGAACGAGCTCAAACGCCGCCTACCCGATGGCACGACGCCCTTGTACTTGCTGGTCAGCTCGCCAGACATCGAGCTGTCTCGGCGTCTGGCCAAGCAGCTTCACGAGCGCGTGCTGACGTGGGAAGAGACGCGTTGGTCGATGTACAAGCGCGAGCCGGGCGCGTTTTTGAACAAGCGCTTGCTCTTTCTCAGCCCCGAAGACCTGGAGGATCTGAACGATCAGATAAGCGAACGCGTGCGGTGGGAGGAGTGTGAGAAGTTACCCGGCTGCGCCAACCTGGACGACGAGGCGCCAGAGCTGCCGACGGAGGCCGATCTGCAGGCCATGTTCGAGAAGAACCCCGACGTGCGCGCCCTGGTCAGCCTGTTTGGCAACGAAACCAAAGCCTTTGCCTCGGCGCCATCTGCGCCTTCGGAGACTGCGCCCTCGGATACTGCGCCTTCAAAGACTGCGCCTTCAAAGACTGCGCCTTCAGACAAGGCTACCG
>CAZNZA010000084.1:0-1934 GCA_964577325.1 uncultured Polyangiaceae bacterium | reverse complement strand
ACTGCGCCTTCAAAGACTGCGCCTTCAAAGACTGCGCCTTCAGACAAGGCTACCGAAACGCCAGCTACCGAGGCTGGAGGCGAGATCGGCGAGCTTTGCGATCAGGAGCGCGGCGTTTGCGCCGTGCAGGTGGCGCTGTACGGGGATGCGGACAATTTGGAGTTCGCGACGCAAATTTACGAGCGCAGCGAACGTTTGTTCGACGAGGTGAGACCGGAGGGCGCGCCCGCGCAATTGCGCATGGCCGTCAGTGGCCAATTCCGGGATCTCCCTCTCACCAAACGAGCCATCACCGAGGATCTCGGAAAAACGACCCTCATCAGCTTGTCGCTGATTTTAGGTTTGGTATTGCTGCAGTTCCGAGGCCTGCGCGGTCCGCTGATGCTGATCGGCACCGCCCTGATCGGTATCCTGTGGACTGCTGGCGGCTTGGGCCTCGTGCACCCCGAGCTCAATCTCATCAGCGCGTTCACCCTCGCTGTCCTGGCCGGAGTGGGACTCGACTTTGGCGTGCACCTGCTCACTCACTACTGCCGGGAGCGCGAGGCGGGGGTACCAGCAGCGGTCGCCATGACCGACACGCTACAGGGGTTGATGCCCTCGTTGCTCGTGGCCGCGTTTACGACCGCCTGTGGCTTCGGCGCCTTGTACGCAGCGTCGTTTCGCGGCTTTTCGGAAATGGGACCGATTGCGGCAGCTGGGGTTGTCGTTTCACTCTTGGCGTTCCTGTTGCTGCTTCCCCCGCTCGTAGCGCTGCTGGATAACGATGCCGCGTCACCGTCGTTGGCCCTACGTCGTTACAAGGTCAACCCGTGGCCATTCATCAAGGCACGGGCGACACTCATCACCAGCCTGGGAATCGTGCTGACGATCGGCGGTGGCTGGATCGGCAAGGACGTCGGGTTCGAATACAACTTCCGGAAGTTGCGCGCCGAAGGCGGCGGGCATGGGATCGATTGGGCGTCCAGCATGCACGGAACGACGCGCAGCTCGGTGTACATGCTCGCCGACGACAGTGAACATTTGCAGGAGGCGGCCAAGCAATTGCGAGCCTCACGGCCGACGGAGCTGTTGAACACCGACGGGCCGTTCCTCGTCATCCCGAGCGCTTTCATCCCCGCGCAACAAGAGGCGCGCCTGGCCGCGATTGGACAGCTCAAAGACACGCTGGCCAACGCTCGGGAACGCGCGGACGGGGCGTTGCAAGAACGCATCGACGCCCTCGAACCCTTGGTCAACGTGACGCAACCTCTGGCGGTGGAGGAACTGCCGCGCTGGATGCGGGATTGGTTGATTGAGAAAGATGGCCGCTTCGGAACCTTGGGTGTTCTGTACACGGACTTGAGCGGCGCCAATGCTCGCCACATGGAGCTGCTCGCCCGGCACATGCACGAGTGGCGGCAGCGTTTTCCCCAGGTTCGTTTCGCCTCTTCAGTGGCCTTGCTGGGTGAAGTCACGCCCCAACTGCGGGCCGAAGCCCCTACCATTTTGGGCCTTGCTCTGCTCGGCATCATCGTCGCCACCCTGGTGGCGGGGCGAAGTTTACGCCGCACCCTGGTGGTCATGCTGCCGTTGGTGATGATGATCGGCGTCGGCTTGGGGATCATGGTCTGGCTCGACTGGCACATCAACCTGTACAACATGTTGGTGTTTCCGCTCGCTTTCGGCGTCGGCGTGGATGGTGCCGTTTACGTGGCTTGGGCTATGACCGGTGCGGGGTCAGGGGAGCGGTTGATGAGCGCTGCCCGGGCGGTGCTCGGCTCCACGTTGACCACGATGGCAGGCTTCGGCGCGTTGATGGTGTCCACCAATCCCGGACTTGCATCGATTGGGCAGCTTTCGGTGTTGTTGCTGGGCTTGGCTTTGCTCGCCAACCTCTTGTGGTTGCCGTGTCTGATGTGGGTGGGGCGTCGGTCGCGGCCGAACACGATCGC
>CAZNZA010000083.1:20730-25972 GCA_964577325.1 uncultured Polyangiaceae bacterium | reverse complement strand
GGCCGCCATACGTCTTGTGCGATGGCAGTGCCGTGAGACGCTGGGCGACTTCGAGCTGAACCAAGAACACAGCACGATCGAGCAGCGGGGCACAGTCGGTGGCGCGCTGGAGCAGCGGACCGGTGAGGTTGTACGGCAGGTTTCCGACCAGGACGTGGGGTCGAGGGTGGGCGGCAAAAAGGGCCGCGTAGTCCACCGTTTTGGCGTCGGCTTCGCAAAGCTCGAGCTTCCCGCTCTGCAGTCCAGCCGCCAAACGCGTCCGCAACACCGGCAAGAGATCTCGGTCGCGTTCGATGGCAATGACGTGGTGTCCGCGGTTGAGGAGTAGCGCTGTTAATCCGCCAATGCCAGCTCCGATTTCGACAACCACGGCTTTCGGGGGTGCCAGCTGTGCGATGCGATCCACCAGGTGTTCATCGCTCAGGAAGTTTTGCCCGAAGCTGCGCTTTGGACGCAAGCCAAACTCGTTCAGCGTTTCCTTGGGATGAGGAAAGGGGATGGGCGCTGTGGTTGTCATGGGTGTGACTAGCTGCTCGAAGCGGGAGGGGCAATCGTTTCCGTTGCCGTGGACTGATTGCCCAACGCGCTGCCCGCGGTGGGGCGTCGCCGCGCTGGTGAGGTTTCCGTGCGGATGCCCATCCCGTGTAGTTCGCGTATCCCCAGCTGGGTTTCTGCCCGGTGCCGGAGTTCGATAGCGAAGCGAACGTCCGTCGCTGTTGGAGTTTCATCCGTAACCAAACCCGTCGTCAAAGGCAGGTCTAGCCAGCTCAGACGCGTTCGGCGGCGCTGCGTCTTGCGTAAACCAGCGACCAGAAGTGGGCGTTGGTCGAGGCGAGGGATGGGGCTGCAGATGGTGATGCGACTGGCTTTCGACGGATGGTGGCTCGCATCGCGAATCGCCTGCAGCAGAACGGCGTCCGCGCGCGGACGGTCGGGTTCGAGGCGTGCCGGCGAATCCATGCCGAACGCGGCCATGTACGCTCGGAGCACCTGATCTTTGGCGGAGCGCCCTTGCGGACTTTCCTGCGGGAACGGTGCGCGTTCTTTGGCCGAGGTTGCACTTTCAACGAGGCCATCCAGATGGCGCAAATCGGCGAGGGTCGCGGAATCCGCCACCATGGGACGCAAGTGTTCGGCCACCCTCACGGCGCATTCCGACTCGTCGAGGGTGCTCCGATCGGCGTCGTGGGTGGCCGTGCCGAATGCGAGGGCATCGAGGATGGCGGCCAGCTGTGGCGCTCCGCCTTTGGGAGGTATCCACGCCAAGCGGCGCGCGCCCACTACTCCCAACCCCACCTGATCACCGCGTTGTAGGTGGCGGGTACACAGTTCTGCGACCCAATCGATAGCGACATCGAGCGGTGCTTGGCCTGAAGGTCCAGCCCACAGCTCTACGGAGGCGTCGAGCAGGTACCACACCACGTCGCGCTCCTCGAGTTCGTACTCTCGCACCACCAGTCTGCCCCTTCTGGCGCTGGCTTTCCACGCGATGGATTTATACGCATCCCCCGACTGGTAGTCGCGCAGCTCTCTCAAGTCCGTCGAACCCAAGGGACGGCGGCTGGCTCTGCCTCCCTCGATGCGCACCCGGCTTCGGCCACCGAGCGGTGATCGCGCTTTGAAGGTGAATGCATGTGGCATGACCTCCAGCCCAAAAGGATTGGAGAAGGTCAATGGCACTTCGTACAGCCCAGGTCCTCCCTGCACCTCCAGGCTCAAGCCGAAGATGCCGTGCTTGCCCACTCTGGACGCGACCACACTTACCGTCACGTCCAACCGTCCTCCGGCAGGTACCTCACCAAAGTCCGGTTCCAGTTTGACCTGAAGGTGTGGAGAACAGAGAGCCCGTAAGTGAACGTAACGCGCGGCGCGGCTATCGCGGTTGCGGACCTCCGCATGCAGCGTCAGTGTTTCGCCCCGTCCAAGCCGTGCCACGCGGCGCTCTTCTCGCCAAAGCATTTCGAAACCCGCTGTTCGGATCTGGGTTACGCCAAGCAGCGTCACCGCTCGCGCAAGCTGCAGGCCCAAGAACAAGGCACCGCCCCAAGCTACGATGGCTGCTTGGTTGGACACCAGCCCGACGCCCACCACGACGATGCCGGCGGCCGTGAGTGCTACGGCGTTGGGAGTAGGGTGCAACTGCACCCCTCGCACCTTATTGCTTCCGTGCGCATGCCGCCAGCGGCAATCAAACGGCCCGGACCTGTTTGCGGTACGACACCTTGTGCAGCGCCTCGAGCACGACCGCACCTCGAGCGTTCGGGTCGCCCTCCAGTTCTGGACTCATGACGAGTCGGTGTGCCAAGACGGACGGAGCGACGGCGCGTAGATCGTCGGGTGTCGCATACGGCCTGCCGCTCAATATCGCGTGACCTTTGGCGGCGCGGACCAGCGATAGGGTGGCACGCGGGGAACACCCGAGGGCTACTTGAGGATGGCCGCGCGTGAAGCGCGTGAGGTTCGTTGCATACTCCAGCACGTCCTCCTCGACGTGCACACGTTGTGTCATGGCTTGGAGAGTGAGACAGACATCGGCGCTGAGCACTGGCTCTATGTGTGGCGTAGCGACGCCATGCGTGCGCAACATCGCCAACTCGTCCTTTTGACTCGGATACCCCAACTCGATCTGAATGAGAAAGCGGTCGACTTGTGCCTCGGGCAGCGGAAACGTACCCTCCAGATCTATGGGGTTTTGTGTGGCAAGAACTAGAAAGGGGTTTGGTAGTTCGAGACGATCACCTTCGATAGTCACTTGGTTTTCCTGCATCGCCTCCAGGAGCGCCGACTGCGTCTTGGCCGGAGCGCGGTTGATCTCGTCTGCCAAAACGACGTGGGCGAATATGGGCCCGGTACGCAGTTTGAAACTGCCGACTTTGGGGTCGAGCACGTAGGTGCCCGTGATGTCTTGCGGAAGCAGATCCGGCGTGAACTGGATGCGTCGCATGGCCACGCCCAGCGCTTCCGAAAAGGCTTTGACGAGCGTCGTTTTGGCCACACCAGGCACGCCCTCGAGCAGCACGTGCCCGCGGGCGAGCAGTCCGGTGAGCAGCATGTCGATGGGCGCTGGATCACCGATGTAGACACGACTGACTTGGTGCCGGATGTTGGTCAGACGTTCCTGCGCGGCTCGCACTTCATCCAAGGATAACGTATCGTTCAAGGGGTTCTCCTGCGGCTTAACTCGAGTGTTTTCAAAATTTCTTCGAACTGGAGGCGCGCCTGCGTGCTCGAAAGAGAGGAGCGTCGAGCGACGCCCGAAGTCATGGCGTCTGCCGCTTGTTGTAGCTGTTGAAACAGGCGTTGCAGACGCGTGAAACTAGGAGCAGGAAGTCTTCCCGACTGCTCCACCGTTTCCAGGAGCTGGCGTGTCGAGGCCGTGGTCGGCAGCGAGAAGGCCGCCTTCAGGTGGGACTCGATCGCCGCCTGAAGCTCGACCAAGCGCAGAGGTTCCGTCGTCGTGGGCGCTGAAAGAACGGCTGAACGCCCCGACAAGCCGCCCTGGGCAACCAGCGGCTGTTCGCGCGTGTAGCGAGGGGCCGGGCGCTGGTAAAGACGTCCGCCCGTCCGCCACGCCCACCAGCACACGGCTAGAGCCGCAGCGAATGCCAACAGCAGGGCCGCGCGGGAGGACAGGCCCTGATGCTGGAGGTCACGCAACCGCGAGCGCAGCGATTCCAGAGCCGCGTCGATATCCCGACGCAGATCGACTTCTCCGCCGAAGTGACCGACTTGTGAAAAGCGGTTGGCTACGATCCACAATCGCCCCTGTCGCGGCCCCCACACATCCTGCTCGGTGAGATAGCGCACCAAGCCGGCCGCCAACTTGCGATTGCCTTCGAAGCGCATCATCAGGTCGATGAACACGGAGGGATCACTCATGGCGAAGAGGCGCCCGCAGCGTGCGGTGGCAGCACTCGGAGCCTCGTCGCCCAAGCCGCACGCTTTGGTGTCACCGATGACCCCGACCACGGCCAAGGCCGCGTCCTCACCGCTTCTTGCAGGCAGCGTGAGCACGCGGGTCAACTCGATGCCGGGTTGAGCTCGCAAGGCCTGGGGGTGGTTGGTGACTACGAAGCCCACCTCCTCTGCCACCGGGTGCGTCAACTGCAGCCCAGATTCGGAGCGCGATAGGTGAGGTCGGGCAATGGCCAAGGCCGGGTGATTACGCAGCATCTCGGCGGGCTCGGGCGGCGGCACGCGCGAAATTTGAAAGCGGCGCAGCAGATCATCGCCGCGACCGAAGTCATCGAGAAGTCCGATACGTCCACCGGCTGCCAAGAAGGCGCTGGCTTCGTTGAATGACAAGTCCGTTTCGGGATGGATCACCAGCAGCGCGTCCTCGGGCGAGAGTTGCTCCCAATCGACCGTGGCCTCCAGCACGACCCGTTCTGGACCAAGCTCGGCGCGCGCCACTTCCAGGAACGTCGCTAATCCGTCCCAGCGCTGTTTGGTGAAGGTGAAGCTGGTCGTCGCGCTCGCGTGTCGCAGCCCCGCGACCCCAAGGACACAGGCTACACCGATTACCACGCACACGCGCTGCAGCGTCGACACGTCGCTTGTTTAGCCGTGTTTACCACGGGACGTCTAGGACAACTGGTTGGCCGGCTTTCGCGCATGCACCTGTGTCGGTCTTTCGCTCTCGCATCCCGGGAGTGTCTGGTCCTCAGCAAAATGCGCGGGAGCATCAAAGAGTTTGGCAGCGGAACTTGACCTGGTGTGACGGAAGGCTAGAGTAGTTTTGTCTTGCCACGCTGGCTGTCTGCTGACGCCGAGTCCGGTGCCGTGAAAGACATCGTCCCACCACGGATTGCTGTCCACATGGGCAATCTGTCATTCCGGAAGCTGGCCAGCGAACGCTGGCGAATGAAGGAAGCACGCCACGTACACAGCACGTACAGAGTAGGCCACGTATTCAATAGTGCAACCCCGGGTCCACCAGTCGCACGCCCTACGAGCCGTAGATCCTCACGAAGCTGTCTGAGCATTAGGTCCAAGCATTAGGAAGCCGTTACCTAAACTAGCCATAAACTGACCACGAAAGACGAACCCATGCTTCCTCCTTTCATCATCGAGCAGATCCGCAAGCGGGAAGAGCAGGAGCGCGCGCAACGCGACGTTCAACGTCCCCGTCTTGAACTACCCATCGAGTCCTACCGCCCGGCATCCGGATCGGAGGACGAGTCGGTGCGCGACGAATACGACATCGATCCCACGCGCGGCGTGGTCATCATCCAGTTCTGAC
>CAZNZA010000083.1:9695-20630 GCA_964577325.1 uncultured Polyangiaceae bacterium | reverse complement strand
CCTGACGTCCCGCACCCCTGAGCAGCGTGCGGCGGCGGCTGGCGGTGGCTGGGTGTTAGCGAGCCGCTCCCGCTGCATCACGGGGACCCCACCGAAGTCGCGCGGTCGGACTTAGACGATTGCGTCTGGAGGTCACGCGCACTAGGCTCCGCCGGCCTATGGCCCCCAGCTTTCGTCCCCGGTCGCGCAGTGCGCGCGTTTACGCCGTGTGGGGCGCGCTTTTCACAAGCGCGTGTTTCTCGCCGGGAGACGGTGTCGAGCCCCCGCTGGACTCGCTCTACTTCCCGGTAGGCGTGGCTTTGGGCGTAGGCGGCGACCGTCTCTACGTCGCCAACAGCGATTCCGACCTGCGCTACAACGGTGGCACGGTCGTCGTTTTGGACGCCGAGAAGATCCGCGGCTACCTGCCCGTCTGGTGCGCCTCCGATGACGACTGTACCGACCGCCGCACCAACCGCTGCAAGCGAGCAGAGGGGGACGAGGGTGCGGGTTTAGGGGTGTGCGTCGACTCCGACGGATCGTGGTGCGGCGAGCTCGACACCCAGAGCCCGAGTCAGCAATTCATAGCTCCGGGGCTTTGCGAACCGCTCGATGTGGCGAAGCACGAGCTCGTACTGGGAGGCGTGAAGACGGCACCGTTCTCCACCGACATCCGCTACACGACCTTCATCGACGGCAAAGGGAAGCGCCGCGGCAGACTGTTTCTGCCCGTGAGAGGTGATGCTTCCTTGCACTGGATGGACGTGGAGACGGAGCCCGGCGAAGGGCCGGTGATCGACTGCGGCCAAACGGCGCCAACGTACGCCTGCGACGAGCAGCATCGGGCTGGCAACGAAGAGGCCGAGCGCTCGGTAGCTGGTGCCATTCTTCCTCCCGAGCCCTCGGGCATTGGCGTGAGCGCCGACGGGCGCGTCATCGTGGTGCCCTTCGTAGTGGGACCGGCGACGCCGGGCAAAGTTGCGCTGTTCGTCAACGGTGATCGAGGTCCTCGCCTGGAACAGGTGATCGAAGAGCGGGGCATCAACCCGATGGCTGCGGCACCCATTCCGGTATCTCGTTACCAACAGCGCTTCGGCGAGCGGGCAGACGCCTTGGGACAGTTCCTGTTTACTTTTTCCCATGTGGGAGAGGCAGTTCCGTACGTGGAACTTCTCAGAGCGTGGCCCGCTTCGCCGTCGGGCACGAACGCCTTCTTGCAACCGGCAGGTCGCAGTGTACTTACTCCAAGCAGCAATGGGCGCGATTCACGCGGCATCGCTGTCGACACCTTTGCTCGTGATGCCTGTGAGTCGAGCTGCGCCTGCGACGAGATGGAGCAGGACGCGGGCAGTGAAACCGATGTGGATGCTTGCCGTTCCTGCCTGCAGGAGTGTGCGAGCGTGCCAGTGGGCGCGTATGTGGCGCACCGAACGCCACCGTCCTTGCTAATCGGGCAAACCCAGCGCGACGAAAGCACTGGCCTGGCGGGTGATCTGCCCTCGTTCGTGGCGTCCGAACCGTTGCGTGGTGGACCTAGTCGCATCACGACGAGCAGCGTGATCAATCGGAACGGGGAAAGGGAGCCTCGTGTGTTCGTGCTGTCTTACGATTCGGGGCTGTTATCGCTCTACAATCCTCGCTCCGGGGAAACGGAAGCCCACATCAGCGTAGGGCGGGGCCCCCAGGGGCTTACCGTCGATCCAGAGCGGGGGCTTTTGTACCTGGCGCACTTTACGGATTCATTTGTGAGCATCGTGGATATCGACCAGCGTCACTCCACCTATGCCAAAGTCTTGCTCAATGTCGGAGTTCCGGTGGCCCCCGTGTCCGCGCAATGATCGCGTCGCTGCGGGTGGGCCGACTGAAGGAGTATCGTGAGAGTTACTAAGATTGGTGTGCTGTGCGGTTGGCTGCTGTGCGCTTCGTGCAGCCAAGAGACCCTCCCCGAGGCCGCGTCCAATCTGCTCGCCGTGGACGACGTTGCGTTCGTTTGTGCGCGCTTGGACAATGGGTCCGGCGTTCACGTCGAACGCGGTTTGCCCTTGCACGAGTGCACTGAGCGAGAAAACCGCGACGGCTATGCTCTGCTTGCCTTAGCCACGCAATGGGAGACGGGGGAGGTAGCCGTCATCGATGCGAGTCAGTGCTCGAGGCCCAACAATTCGGGCACCGCGGCTGCCTGCTTGATGCGCGTGCTCGACAACGAGGCCAGCCTGCCCGGAGTTAATTTTCTGCCGGTAGGCGCCCAGCCAGTTTCCGTTCGCTCGACGCCGGGCGGCAGCGCGACCTTCGTGGCAGTTGCAGAGCCGGGCAAAACGGGCATTTTTGCTTTACCCACGACGTGCGTGGGGCAGCGCAAGCGAGTGGGTGATCACCGGGAGGCGGTGCGTGATCTGCGTACGTGGCCCGCGTGCCGACTTCCTGCAGCACCGGGCATGCTGGAACTCATCCGCGATACGAGTCGCACGACCAGCTGTGATGGTGCTATCGGCGGGCAGGCGCAAGATGAACGCGAATGCCCAGCAAATCTGGTGGAGCAGGAGTCGTTGCAGGGACGGCTCAAGCTGGTCGTGACGTTGCCGGACCTGGGTCAGCTGTGGTCCATGGACGCGCAAGAGATTCTGGACGGCGAACCGGGAGCGTATCCGCCCTGCCGTCCCGAGCAGGTCGTGCGCTTGGACGCGGAGCGTCCGGACGAGCTTTTGCAAGAAATCCCTGCTGACCTCAGCAGTGAGGCGCGCACTTACACCGGGTTGGCCGGAACCTGGGACTCCACCCCGACGGACATCGCGGTAGATCTGGAAGCGTCTCACGGCGAAATGTATGTCGCAGACCGCAGTGCGCCGGTCATTCACCGGCTCGATGTGACTGATGCCTGCTCGATAACTCAAGCCCCGGCTTTGTATCCCCTGAGCTATACGCGTCCGGACGCCATCATTGCTACGCGCAAGGTCGCTTTGAGCCCTGTGATAGATTCCGGAAAGCGTTACGTTTACGCAGTAGAAGAGAGCGCCGAGCGCACCGCCGGCAGTATCATGGCCTTCGACGTCTCTGCGGATGCCACCCAGCGCACGCCGCTCGTCCTGGCTCGCTCGCCGTTCATTTTGAACCAGCCCCCCGACCGCATTCAGCTGACACGGGAGGTGAGCGACGTGGACTTCGTTTATCGCGATCCTCCCGTCGTCGACCCGGAAACCGGCATCGGTACTACTGGTGTTCGCTGCGACCCGAATCCTGAACTCGACGCCGATGATCCGGCTGCCCTCGTTCGACCCAATGCCAGCGGTACCGGAGCCGGGCCATTGCAACTCCGGGGTCTGTTTGCCTTCGCCTCGTCCTACGCGGGCGATGTCTCCGTGATAGACGTCGACGACTACGATGCGGCATGCCGTAGACCTAGTTCCGTGAATCCAGAAGACGCTCCCAACGAATACGGTTGCGCGCTCGATCCTTGGCAGGATGAGCTTGAAGCCGGCGGAGCTCCCAGCAGCAGCGGGGAACTTAGCTGCCACGTGGTGCAGCCGCATCGAGTGCGTTCTCGGGAGCGGTTCTTGGAAGGGGTGGTCGGCGGAGTACCGCGACTGGCTGCTTTCCCGCGCCTGCGCGCTGAGGATGGATCTTCTTTGGTGACGGACGCGAGTGCGACCGGGCTACGAAACCCCCGCATGCTTGCTGTGCCGCGCGCTGGCGAGGCGGCTCGAGTGCAAGTCGGACCAACGGTTTACGCGACGGATAATTCGACGACGCCGCTCATCGTCGATCCGGCCCGCAGCGAGAACAGCAGTCTTTTGCTACCGATCATCGAGCCTCGCGCGTACGCGGCGCACAGCGGCGACGCAGCGGTAACCTACGAAGGCTTGGTGCGAGGAGTCGGGTATGGAATGCTCAGCGTTGGCGATGGACGGTCGCTCGCGGAACGTCCAGGCTTTTCGCACCTGTCGCCAAAGCGGCCGTATGGGATCTTACACGAGGGAGCGAGTGCTCAGTTGTGTCGCGCCGGTATTGAAGACGAAGTGGCGATGGCGAAGCGGGGGGCAGCGCTGTACGCCACCTCGAATTTTGAGTTCAGCGAAGAGGATTACGACGACGCGTTTGGTCGTTACTACGGCGACTATGCCGAACTGGTCGAAGCACTGAAGCCTGAGTCGCACCCGTACTGGGAGGAGGGCGGCGCGTCGTGCGGCTCCGACAGCGACACGGGCGGTCTGGACGGGCGGCGGGTATGCGAGCTCGTGTTTGGTGAGGAAGGCGAGGGCCAGCGAGCCCGAGGTTTCCACATCGTGCGTGCTCTCGACCGCGAGCTCATCGTCGAGCCCCGGCACTATGCCAACACGAGCGAGCGCGACGCGTTGCTGGGGCTTGCCAGCTGCTGTTTCCCCGACGCCACGCGCTACATCGTCAGGGCGAGCCATCATTGGTTCTATCGCGATGGGGCGACGGCCATGCACCAGATCGAGGTTGGCGATGACGGCTTGTGTACCCACGACGCTTCGCCCCTGACAGCGCAGGCCAACAGTCGTGTGTTCGAGATCTCGTGCGCGTCTAACGATTGCGGCGGCATCGGTGAGGCTTCACCGCCTGATGAAGCCCGCGAGGAGGATTCCGAGCAGGATTCCGAGGAAATGGCTCGCAACCAGAGGGCGGCATGGGTACCGGTCTGCCTCGCGCAGAGTGGTGACGCCCCGCCGATAGGGCCCGACTCGCCGCTCCAGGCGTGCGTGTACGACGGCTTGACTGCTCGCTTTGCCGTGTACAAGGGACAGAACCAAAGCGAGCGGGGCATGACGTTCAACTGGCGTATCGGCGGTGGCTTCATTCCGTTTGCCATTCCGCTCGCAGACATCAACGACAACAACCGGACCTCCACCACGAGCAATCCTCAACGATTGTTCTTCAGCCCCGAATTGCAGAGAGTGGTGGTCACCGAGGGTGCGCCTCCGAGCGGAGGGGTGGCTCCGGGCTTCACGTTGCTTGGCCTGGAGAATCGGGACGGAGCACCAACCGTTACCCAAAGCCGCATCATCGCCTTCTAGTGGCTGACGCATTACAGCAAGACTTCGGAGAAGAGACGAGTGGGTAGTGCCAACCTCACTCCGGTGATGAAGCAGCACGCCGAGGCGAAGCTCAAGTACCCCGACGCCGTGCTGTTTTTCCGTCTCGGCGACTTTTACGAGATGTTCGGTAGCGATGCGTTGCTGTGTTCGCGCGTGCTGAATTTGACCCTGACATCGCGCAACAAGGGCAAGCCGGATGAGATCCCGATGGCAGGGGTACCTCACCACGCAGCGCACGCCTACATCGGTCGCATGCTGGAGGCCGGGTATCGCGTCGCTCTGTGTGAGCAGATGGCCGATCCCAAAACGGTCAAAGGCATCGTCCCGCGTGAAGTCGTACGCGTGCTGACGCCAGGCTTGGTCACGCACTCGGACTACCTGCAGGCTCGCAAGAATAACTTCCTAGCCGCCCTCGACGTCTCTGAGCAGTCTCCCGCCGTGGCGCTGCTCGACATCTCGACGGGAGAGTTGCGGGTGGCGACGATGCCGGATCTGTCGGCTGTGCTGGCTGAGCTGCACCACGCCGAGCCGCGAGAAGTGTTGCTTCCCACCACTGTACCGGACGCGGCCTCGCTCTCGCCCGAGCTAGTTCAGAGTCTGTTGGCAGGCGTGAGCATCGTTCAGGATGAGGCGCTGAACTGCGCGGAGGCCAAGACGATCCTTGGTGACTTAACGAGCGAAGCAGCGCTGCTCGCGTCTTCCGAACTCTTGGCGGTGGCGCGAGTACTTCGATACGCGCGGCGCTGCAATCCACTCGTCCAGCTGCCCGTGCAGGTCATCGGCAGGTGGGATCCCTCGAGCACCATGCTTTTGGACCCCGCCGCCGTGCGACACTTGGAACTCATCGAGTCGACGACTGGCGACAAGGCCACGACTTTGTTGGCGACCATCGACGAAACGCAAACGGCCTTCGGTGCGCGGCTGCTGCGGCGTCGATTGCTTTCGCCGTTGATGTCGCTCGCAGAGATAAGAGGTCGCCTGGACCAAGTGGACGTTTTCGTGCGCAACGCGTCCGTGCGCTCCGAGCTCAGGACGCATTTGGCGGGAGTGTCAGACTTCGAGCGACTACTGTCTCGCGTCGAGCTCAGCGAAGGAACACCCCGTGACCTCGGTCTGTTGCGGGACAGCCTGCTAGCGACGGCAAAAGCCGTCACTTTGGTAGGCACACTGGGTGAGACGGATCGGGAAGCGCTCGGGGCGCTGCAGCCTCCCGACGTCGTGTCGGACCTGGGCGAGGCGCTACATCAGGCGCTGGTCGAACGTCCCCCGACGGCGGCGAAAGAAGGCGCCATTTTCCGCCCCGGATACGATGCCCAATTGACCGAATGCGACGAAATCCGCCGGAATGGGAGCGAGCTCGTAGACGCGCTGGAAGCACGACTACGGCAGGAGACGGGAGTTGGTTCGCTCAAGGTCAAGTTCACCCGCGTGTTCGGTTGGTATGTCGAGGTGTCGAAGTCGATGACGGGTAAGGTGCCGGCGACTTGGCGCAGAAAACAGACCGTTGCCACCGGCGAACGGTATGCTCTCGACGAGCTCGATGAGCTAGCAGAGCGCATCGAGCAGGCCGACGAAGCTCATCGCCAACGAGAGCTCGAACTGCTCAAGGAGCTGAACGCGCTAGCTCACGCTGCTTCCGTGCGTATTAGAGGTCTGGTGCGACTGGTGGCGGCGTGGGATGTGGCTTCTGGTTTGGCGGAGGTCGCCCACCGTTATGATTACCAACGGCCCACCGTGGATGAGTCAACGAGCCTCGACATCAAAGACGGCCGCCATGCCGTGGTCGAGCGGCTCGCCGCTAGTGGGCGATTCGTGCCCAACGATGTAGCCCTGGACGCCGAACACGCCCGCATGTGGCTCATCACTGGGCCCAACATGGCCGGGAAGAGCACGTTTCTTCGCCAGGTAGCGTTGTGCGCGATCCTCGCCCAAATGGGCAGCTTCGTGCCGGCCGCCTCTGCCCGAGTGGGCCTCGTCGATCGGGTCCTGTCGCGCGTCGGTGCAAGCGATAATCTGGCGCGTGGAGACAGCACGTTCATGGTGGAGATGCGTGAAACGGCCGACATATTGCGTGCTGCGACGGCTCGCTCGCTGGTGATCCTCGATGAAATTGGCCGCGGCACGAGCACCTTCGATGGGCTCTCTATCGCGTGGGCCGTTGCCGAACACCTCGACGAGGTCACTCGCTGCCGCGCACTGTTTGCGACTCATTATCACGAACTGACGGAGCTAGCCGAGCAAAGTGACCATGTGGTGAACTACAGCGTCAGCGCTAAAGAGCGCGACGGAGACATCATTTTCCTGCACCGCCTCATTCCGGGCGCCGCTAGCCGCAGTTATGGAGTCGCCGTCGCCAAACTGGCGGGTTTGCCCGAAACCGTACTGGCTCGGGCGCGAGCCATCTTGGCAGTGTTGGAAGGAAGTCCAGTCGACACGGACATGCCTCGCCGCAAGCCTCGCGCAGCGGGGTCCAACCGACAGCTGAACTTGTTTGGCGGTCCTGCGGCGAACGAGGGGAGTGCGGTCGAGAGAGAAGTGCTCGACACCCTGCGTACGGTCGCGGTCGAGCGCCTATCGCCGCTCGACGCTCAAGCCTTGCTCATGAAGCTCAAGAAGCGGCTGTAGCTCACGCCATCGCTCTGGCTCTTCATGGCGGCGCCTCCCTCGGTGTTGCTCTGGGGCATCAATTCTTGGCTTCGGCACCGAGACTGAGTTCGTCCTGCTCGAGCTGTGCCAGTTCAGGCAAGGGTTTACCGGATTGACGCTCGCGATAGGCGACGTAACCATGGAGCAGAGCGTTTACCAGGTACTCAGCCAGCGCCTGCTGGCCGGGGCCAACCAGGTGCGCGAAGTCGCCGTTTGCCCAAGCGGGAGTCTTGCGTGACCAGCGGTAGATGGACTCTGCGCCCCCCATCGCTTCGAAGGTGTTGAAGAAGGCACAGCCCTGTTCCTTGGCCACCTGGCGCTGGACCTCGACCATACGGGGCACGATGGCCCGAGTCTTGACGACACCTGGTGCGACCTGATCAGCATGATCCGTCACCGACATCACCAGACACGATGCTTCTGGCCGCGCGGCACGGAACTTCTTCAGCACCGCCGTATACTCGGTGTGGTACGGGGTCATCGGACGATGGGGGGTCAAGTCATAGGTGTTGCGCAAAGTATCGTTGCCCCCGAGCAGAAACACCATCAAGTCCAGCTTGCGCCGCTGGAGTTGAGTTTTCAAGTGCTCCGGATCCTGGTAGTCAAGGCGCTGAGTGAACGCTCCAATCATCGACAGTTCGTCCCAGACTACTCCTGGACCGGCCGTTTCGAACGCGGCGCCGTAAATCCGCACCGCTCCATTGCCCAAGGCGCGTACCTTGAAGTCGTGCGCGCCCGGTGTGGTTTCGAAAACCTTCCACGCGTCGCCGAATGTCTCACCGTATGTGTCGATGACGGTAGGGGTGTCGTCGTCGAGCGTGGCTTCCAACCAACCACCCTGAGGTTGCTCTGCGTACCATAGTTCGATGCGAGAGATCCCGCTGCCGTGACCTCGTTCAGGCGTCCACCAGCGGGAAATGGCTCCACCACTGGAGTCTGATGCGACCGCTCCGTAACCGTAGCGGTCGTTTTTCCGACAGCGGGTAATGATGAGACAACTGGCCCACTTGTCACTGGAGAAGCGAATGCCGCGGTGAAGGTATGCGGCATTATACCGACTGCCCACGTGGAACCCATGGCCGCCGTTGCCGAAGCGTTCCTGCAGCGCTGCTCGGATATGAGACGTGAGACCATCGGCGGCAATGATGGAATCGCCCCAGTGTCCAGCGCGCGCAAGGGTGTTTGGCAGCTCGAGGTCAACGAGCGTCAGCTTTCGGTAGTAGGCATCCATTGCTGCGCCGAACTCTATGCCAACTGCAGGTTTTTCGACGGCAGGCCCAGCGTACGCGGGGAAGGTAGGTTGGGCGGGAGGCGTCTCGTCGATGACGGGCGCTAGCGGGACCGGAGGTGCGGATTCAGGTTCACACCCGACGAGCAGGCCTAGCAATACTGTCAACGAGACGAGGCCACGTAGAGCGAGGTGGCGGATGGGAGCCGCTTTGGACGGCTCGGGCGCAGAAGGCATCATGGGGCTGAGGGGGCTTCCGGGCCATCCGGAGCGGCGGACGGGGTCGTGGATGCGTCCGCATCTGCGGACGGGGGACTTGGCGCCTTGGCGGTGGGATCCAACACGCATCCCGGCAGACGTGACGCTGGGTCCGGAGGTGCGCCGCACGCAGCCTCGTTCAAGTAGAAGCGCCCACCGCCTTCGATGTGCACCGAGCTAGCATCGACCGCGGACATCTTGAGGTTGACGTCGCAGTGCCACGGCCCTGCATCCGTTGGACGACTGGTGTCATCGGGCACTGGTCCAAAGATCCGGATCTCGTTGCCGCCTTGCCGATAGTGGTAAGCGACGTTTCCGGAAGACGAGGCGTGTCGCAAGGTGCCGAATGGTGCCCCCCGCGCAATGGGCTCGAAGCGATAGCCCTGGCACTGCTCGGCACCGGAAGGACGCACGTAGATCGTTGCGTACTCCCTTTGCACGGACTCCAGCACATCCCCGGGCATGGCCATGCACAGGGCGTTCAGGAGACGCTCATCCGTGATGACATCGTCAAACGTCAGCTCCGTTTCCGTCCACCGCCCTGAAAATTCTGCATCGAAGTCTTCGACGTCCCCGAGTACCTGCTGCACGGAACGCAGCGGCATGCTTGCTCGACAACGCACATCACGCAAATAGTTGGCCGTGACAGAGCCCAAAGCCACCGCACCCGCGCGTTGCTCCGCCACCAGCAGTTGGCGCAAGCCATCGGGGTCGATGTCATCGCATGCGCAACGCGGGACAGCATCGAGCATGCGTTGGCGCAGAGTGCTCCAACGGGTGGCTTCGGGTTCGGCGGCGACGGAGGAAACGGCTACGTCGATAGCTTCGCAGTCGGAGTAGACGTCGTAGCCGGCGCTAGCGACGGCTCGCCGCTGTGCAGGATCGCGCTCCGTCAGCAGTCGCGATGCATACGGTGACTCGTGCAGCTCTGGGGCGGTTGGTGTCGTCAGCGTCGGCCGAGCAAATACCAGCCGCAGCTCGAGCGAACTTGGCATGGCTGACAGATACGCGTGCAGCGTGCGCATGTCGAGGTTACCGGCCGCGGCGATGTACAGCACGGGCTCACCGGAAGTGGACGTCGAGGCAGGGACCGCGCGCGAGACGGCTTGTACTACTTGCTCAACTCGCTCAGCTTCGGTGGCAGCAGTGATCGGTTGGCCGTCGACGGACGTCCGTCCCTCTTCCAATTCGACGACGATGCCGTTGCCGAAACCACCCGCCAAGGTGGCGTTCGCCAAAGCCACGCCGACTTTTGTGTTGAGCAGGGTGTCCGGGAGCTGAGATAGGACCGAGACCAGCTGAGCCTGACGTTCCTCGCAGGAGGGACCTTCTGCGAACTTGGCTGTCGGGGAGGTACAACCGCTGCTGACGAAGAGACTGAGCAGGAGGGGTACGAGCGCGCGCATGAGGGCCGGGAGTGTACCGTGCTAGAGCTGCGGCGAGGCGGTGGTTTTTCGGGTTGTTCGAGATCCGTTCTTACGAGACTTTTGGCCTCAGCCGTCCCGCGGCCGGCGGCTGTGCATGGCGACCGTCTTCGGGCCAGTGGTGCTTGGGGTATCGGCGGCGTAGCTCTTTGCGGACCTCAGCGTAGTGGCGAGTCCAAAAGCCGTCGAGGTCGTTGGTCACCTGGACGGCACGCCGATTGGGCGCAAGCAGGTGTAGCGTGAGAGGGACACGCCCCCGCACGACCGTCGGCGTCACGCTCTGGCCGAAAAAATCTTGAATGCGCGCCTCGATCCAGGGCGGCTTCGCGCGTTCGTAGTGCACGGG
>CAZNZA010000083.1:3683-9595 GCA_964577325.1 uncultured Polyangiaceae bacterium | reverse complement strand
AGCGTACGCGTACAGCAGCTCCGAGGCTGCATCCGAAGGAGCCGCCACGAGGCGGCTCTCGTCGAGGCAAACCGAGCCGTAAGTCAGACGGCTCAGCGACTCCACGCGTTCCTTGTGAGGGTCGAAAGTCAGCTCCTGCTCTTCGCCAATCTGGTCAGGGAAAGCGTCGAGCAGCCAGTCCGCTTCAACGGCACACGCCAGACGCACGAGCGGAACGCCGCGCTGCTGCTGACGCTCATCGATGTCGAGCGCTAGTAGCAGCGGTGCGGTGCGAACGACGGAAGTGCGCGCCAGTCGCGCGAAGCTTCCGTCCTTCAGTATCAGCTCATCCGAACCCTCCTGTTTGCGACGCGCGACTCGGTCCCCGAATCCCAGCAACAGAGCTCGGCCGAGCCTCGCTTCTCGCTCCTCGGGACTTGCGTCGAAATCTCGGGGCCTGTCTCGACCTGCCAATCGGCGCAGTTGCTCGTACACCCGCTTGATGGCTGAAACTCGACTGCGCTCTACCCCTGGCTCGGTGCGCTGCCGGCCAAAGGCACTCTCCAACACCCGGTCCATGCGTTCCGTCACATCGCTTGCTTCCGTCGGTAGATCGGCGCTGTTGGGGTCCAAGCGACGGATGTCGCGCTCGGCGAGCAAGGCCACCGCTAAAGCCCCGTCATCGGGGATGGCCAAGTCGAGGGCGGCTACCCAAACCCGAGCCAGCCGAGCGGGCAAAGGACAAGACAGCATGCGCCGGCCTATCGACGTCAAGTCTCCGGCACTCGTGACAGCTCCGAGCGCTTCGAGCAGTCGCCGTGCGGCTGAAACAGCAGGCGGTGGCGGGACCGACAGCCACGCGAGATGCGTCGGATCGGCGACTCCCATCGCGGTCAAATCCAGGAGTAAACCCGACAGGTCTGCGCGCTCGACTTCAGGGGCGTCGTGCTCGGCCAGGGCCTTGAATGCGCGCTCTGAGTAAACGCGGTAGACGTGTCCTGGGCCTTGGCGTGCGGCACGCCCTGCTCGTTGCAAAGCGCTATTCTTGCTGATGGGTTCGAGCCGCAGCATCGAGCGGCCGCTCCAGGGCGAAATCCTGGCCAGCTTGACGACGCCACTGTCGACCACGATGCGCACACCATCGACGGTGACCGAGCTTTCCGCGACGTTAGTTGCCAGTACGACTCGCCGTCTGCTCGTCGCAGTGATGGCTTTGGTTTGTTGGTCGAGCGGCAGATCGCCGTGCAGCGGACACACTTCCACGTCGTGTCCGGCCCGCTGCATCAGATCTTGCTGCTGACGGATCTCCGCTGCGCCCGGCAGGAACACCAGGACGTCACCCTCGTGGTGCGCTTTCAATGCCGTACGGATCGCGCTTTGAACTTTGCTCGACAATGGCCGTTCATCATCCGCGTCCGCATGGTTGATGTGCAGGGGGAAGCTCTTTCCTGGCGCGTGGATGTGCGGGCACTCACCGAGAAACTGCTGTACAGGCTTTGGGTCGAGTGAAGCGCTCATCACCACCAAACGCAAGTCTTGGCGGCGAGCGCGGAGGCGCCAAAGCAAAGCGAGCAGAGTGTCGGTCGACACGTGCCGCTCGTGGAGTTCATCCAGCACGACCACGCTGACGCCAGACAAAAGGGGATCGCGCACGAGCTGACGGAGCAGCACGCCCTCCGTGACGTAGCGTACCTTCGTGTCGGCGCTCGAGCGATCTTCGAAGCGGACGGAATAACCGACGAACCCACCTACCTGGCTTCCAACATGTCTCGCCACGTAGGTCGCCGCCAAGCGAGCCGCTAGTCTGCGGGGCTCCGTGACCACGACTTGACCTGTCGCGCCGTGCTCGTGCGCCAGCGCTAGGGGCACCCGCGTCGTTTTTCCTGCGCCGGGCTCAGCCGTGACGATGAGTCTGCCTTGATCGTGTACGGCCCGAGTGATGGCGGGCAGCAAGGGGTCGATCGGGAGGGGCGGCCATGGGGACACGGAAGGCATCTTATAAGCATGGGCACCGATGCAATGCACCGTTCGCGTCGATCGACATCCTCAACCGCGGCAGCTATCGCGGCCGCGACGTTTGCACCCTTGACCTGGGCCGGTACAGGCACGAGTCTGGCGCCGTGAACGACATCAAAGAATGCGTAGAGACGTGGCTGCGGGAAGCGGCGGTCGCAGCCCTCGGCGAGCCGGGGCGGGTCGACCCTTTGGTGAGGCCCGCGAAGGACGAGCGGTTTGGTGACTACCAGGCCAACCTGGCGATGAGCCTTGGTAAATCTTTGGGTAGGCCACCCAGGGAACTTTCAGCTGCCATCGCAGCAGCGCTCAGCAGTGGGCCCGCTTCCGACCAGTTCGAAAAAGTCGAGGTCGCAGGTCCAGGTTTCATCAACCTGACGCTCTCGCGAGACACCGTGCAGTCGGCGCTCAACGCGATGAGCCGCGACGAGCGGCTGGGCGTTGGTCTCACGCCGAATCCACAGACTGTCGTGGTAGACTATTGCGGTGTTAACCTTGCAAAGGAGATGCACATTGGGCATCTGCGTTCGACCATCATCGGCGACTGTCTGGCGCGCGTGCTCGAGTTCCGTGGCGATACGGTCATCCGCCAGAATCATACAGGCGACTGGGGCACTCAGTTCGGCATGTTGCTCGAGCATCTTCTGGATACCGGCTGGGACCCTGACACCAAACACGGGATCGGAGACCTGAACGAGCTGTACAAGCAGGCCAAACAGCGCTTCGACGATGAAGCAGACTTCGCCGACCGATCGCGGGCTCGCGTGGTGGCGTTGCAGGCGGGCGACTCGCAGGCCTTGAGGTTGTGGCAGCGCCTGATTCAGGAGTCCATCCAACACATGGACGAGGTGTGCGCAGCGCTCGGCGTCGAGTTGACACACGCAGACATTCGCCCTGAGAGCTTCTACAACGACCAATTGGAACCTCTGGTTCGCGAGTTGCGGGAGCGGGGTCTACTCGTAACGGATCAAGGGGCGCAGGTCGTGTTCTGCGAAGGCTTCACGAACAAGGAAGGTCAGCCTCTGCCGCTCATCGTCCAGAAGCGAGACGGAGGATTCGGCTATGCCGCTACGGATCTGGCCGCCGGTAGGTACCGAGTTCAAGAGCTCGGTGCACAACGCGTGGTGTACGTCGTCGATGCTCGCCAGTCCGATCACTTCACGCAGGTATTTTGGATTTTGCGCCAGGCTGGCATTGCTCCCATCGACCGGGTCAGCTTAGAGCATGTCGCCTTCGGCATGATCCTGGGCAAGGACAAGAAGCCGTTCAAGACGAGAGCTGGCGACAGCGTGCGGTTGGCGGAAGTACTCGACGAGGCGACGAAGCGAGCTACGGCAATCATCGACGAAAAGGTCAGGCAGCGAGGGGGCCAGCTTGACGAAAGTGCGCGCGACGACATCGGACGAGCCGTGGGTGTCGGCGCGCTTAAGTACGCAGACCTGTCGAACGAGCGTATCAAGGACTATGTCTTCGATTGGGACCGGATGTTGGCGTTCGAGGGCAACACGGCACCGTACCTTCAGAACGCGTACGTGCGCATCCGCTCGATTTTTCGCCGCGGCAACTTGGACTTCGCTGCTTACGTCGGTCAGCCCATCGAGTTGAACGAGCCAGAGGAGCGCCGGCTCGCGATGCAACTGTTGCAGTTGCCACAAGTCATCGGGTCCGTAGCCAGCAGCCTCGAGCCCCATCGCTTGGGCAACTACCTGTACGAGCTGGCAGCCGGTTTTCACAGTTTCTACGAGCACTGCAGAGTACTCAATGCCGAAGAAGAGTCCGTGCGGGCTAGTCGTCTCGCTCAAAGCGCACTCGTAGCGCGCGCTCTCGAACTCGGCTTGAGCTTGTTGGGGATCGACGTCATCGAGCAGATGTAGTGCTGGCGCTGTTCGATATGGACGGCACCCTGGTGCGGGAGAACACCGCGGCGCTGTACGTCAAGTACGAGTACGAGATGCGACGCATCTCCGCCTGGAAGTTGGCGCGCGTGTTGTGGTGGCGCGCGCGCTACTTCAGTGGCCATCTCGACGCCGAGGAGTTGGCGGAACGCGCGCTTGGCTGGTACGTCGGGCGTAGCATCGAGGAGCTCCAAGCTGAAATGGCGTCTTGGTTCGAGCGCTACGTCAGCCAACACATCACGGCGCGCGCCAAGCAACGCGTGGAGGAGCACCGCCGAGCAGGCGACGTGTTAGCAGTGGTGACTGGGGCGGCTCCCTATGCGACTGTTCACTTAGCGGAGTTGCTGCGCATCCATCAGATTGTCTGTTCAGAGGTGGAAGTCGTCGACGGGCGCATCACCGGAAAGCTCGTGAGGCCAGGATGCTTTGGCATCGGCAAACTCCAGCGGACTCGGAACTGGCTCCGGGAGAGCTATCCGGAATTGTCGTTGGAGCGCGCCACGTTTTACACCGACAGCATCACGGACCTGCCATTGCTCGAGGCCGTCGGTAATCCGGTCGCCGTCAATCCTGACCCGCGTCTGCGGCGGTTGGCAACTCTGCGCGGGTGGGTGATCGAGTACTGGTGACTCCTTCGCCAAGGCGAGGTGTCGCTCATCCTTTGATGCGTATCGCCCAGGTTAGCTTGGCAATGCTTTTCAAAACGTTTGGCACGCGCTTGAACAGGTTGATCGAGGGAGGACGCTTCTCTTTGACGCGAATCGGGATCTCCTTCACCCGCAGCTCCTCTCTGTAGGCGCGGATCACTAACTCGCTGGCGAACACGTCTTTGTTCACCAGGCAAGCGTTGACGATCGAAAGCAGTTTGTCCCGCTTGAACGCTTTCAGGCCGTGTGTGTCGGTGCCTTTGAAACCGAGCAAGACGCGCAGCAAGCTCGTGTACGCGATGCTAGCGGCGTGTCGCAGCATCGGCCGTTCATCTTCAGCGCCCTCAATCAGCTTGGAGCCAATCACCAAATCCGCACTGCCAGAGTCCAAAGCTGCAACGGCTCGCTGATGGAAGTCGGTGTCGCACAGGTCGATCTCGTCACAGATGACTATGTCAGCCGTCGTCTTGAGGATCCCTTCCCGCAGAGCCTTGCCGTAGTCGGGCGCGCCCGCAGTGATGTAGCCGACCTCCGGGTACTTGTCCGAGAGTTGCTGGGCGACTTGAACGGTGCGATCCGTAGAGCCGTTTTCGGCGAGAATCACCTCATAGCTCCAACCCAGGGGCGCTAGTCGCTCACGCAGGTCTACGACCGCGGCATGCAAGATACCTTCTTCATTGTAGACGGGGATGACGATGGCGATGCGGGGAGGGGAGGTGCTCATGATGGTCTAGGCGCTCGGCTGGACGGGCTTTTGTGAGACGTTTGTCCTTGAGGTGACGGCTGCTGTAAAGCCTTGGCTTCGAGGATGGGCAGGGAACCCGGTGATTTGTCGGTCGCCCGTTCGGCAGGCGGAATGGGCTCAGTGGGCGTCGCTCCAATTGGCTCCAGCTCCTACGTCCACGACCAATGGTACGCGCAATGGATAAACGTCCTCCATCGCGGCTTTTATGCCCGCTTTCGCAGCCTCGACTTCCTCGATGGGAACTTCGAAAACGAGTTCGTCGTGCACGGTCAGCAACATGCGGGCCCCGGGGGTTATCGGTTCCTGCAAACGGAGCATGGCTAGCTTGAGCAAGTCCGCAGCGGTGCCTTGAATGGGCGTGTTCATGGCGATGCGTTCCGCGGCGAGGCGGCGAGCACGATTGGCGTGATTGATGTCCCCAACCAACCGGCGTCTTCCAAAGAGCGTGCGAACGTTTCCACTCGCCCGCGCGGTCTGCAAGGTTTCATCCATGAAGCGCCGCACGCCAGCGTAGCGCCGGAAGTAGGCAGCGATGAATTGACTGGCCTCCATCCTTGGAATACCCAAGCTCTTACCGAGCGCCGAGTCTCCTTGACCGTAGATGACCCCGAAATTGACTGCCTTTGCCCGCCG
>CAZNZA010000083.1:0-3583 GCA_964577325.1 uncultured Polyangiaceae bacterium | reverse complement strand
GTTTTCGGATGAACGAGGCTAGGTAGCGACTCGATGTAAGTACCAAGCAGCTTGGCGAGCTGTCGGATCTCGAGAACGACCGCGGGCAGCTCATGGGTGTCGCTCAGCGCTTCCAAAGTCTCGGCATCAGTCGAGCGCGATGTCTTGGTGCGGCGGATCGGCTTCAGTCCAAGATCATCGAAAAGAAGCTTCTCCAGTTGTTTGGGCGAATGAACATTGAACTCTTTTCCGGCCAGCACCTGAGCGCGCTGCTCGAGCTGCTGAAGGTCCTGCCGCACCTGGGCACCGAGCGCTTTGAGCGTAGGCGTATCGAGCAAGATGCCCCGTTGCTCGAGCACAGCGAGTAGGGCGCACAGGGGTTGATCCATGCTTAGCCATACGTCGGTCAGCCGCTCCTCTTCGAGCCGCGTCAGCATAGGCTCCCAAATCATGAAGATCGCATTCGCACGCTCCCCACAGTATCGGCTGGCGACGTCGACGCCGAGTTCGTCGACTTCGCCCTTCTTTCGTCCTCGCCGGGGCAAAAGCGCTTCAAGTGGTTCCAGTGCCTGCCCGAGGTATGTTTGGGCGAGGGCTTCGAGCGTATGGGCGGCTGAACTGTCCAGTAGGTAACTCACGACACGACTGTCGAATCGAGGAGGGGACACGCTGACGTCATTTTGCGCAAACAACACGAGCAGCTCTTTGGCATCATGAGCGGCGAGCTCCACGCTGCCAGACAAGCTTTCTGCCCACTGCTTCAGATCGGCCCAGTGCAGCTCACTGGGTGCGTCCAGCAAGCCGTGGGTGAGGGGGATGTATGCAGCCTCACCCGGCTTGCAGCACAGGGCGAGGCCGATCAAGCGTTGCCGCATGGCGCTTGGGCCGGCAGCCAGTGGGTACAACACCAGGCGCTGGCTATCAGCCGCCTTTGCTGTCCACTCGCTCAGCTGTGCAGCATTCGTTAGAACGTCGATTCGCAGTTCGGGACGCGTCGTGCTGAGCGCTTGGTTCGGCGCTGCAGGTTCGTCAGGGCTGAAGTCGTCGTTCGTCAGAGCTGCTAGCTGCCGCGTAAACCCGAGCTCCGTATATAGTTCCCGCAGCCTTTCCACATTGCGGCCCAGATACTTGAGGGCTTCCGGCTCGAAGTCGAGGGGCACGTCGTCGATCAGGGTGACGAGTTCCTGGCTCAGGTAAGCTTGAGCTCGATTCTCGAGCAGCGTCTCACGCAGTTTTTTGCGGGCGATCTTTTCGAGGTTTGCATAGATTCCGTTCAAGTCGCCGTAGTCGTTCAACAACGTGCAAGCGGTTTTGGGACCGACACTTGGGACACCGGGAATGTTGTCCGAGCTATCACCCGTCAGCGCGAGCACGTCCCGTACCTGCTCGATACCGACGCCGAAGCGTTCGCTCACTTGCTCTGGACCGATCACCTTGTCGCGCATGGTGTCCCACATCAGCACGTCCGGTCCGACGAGTTGCATCAGGTCCTTGTCGGCGCTGACGATCACGGTCCGCCAGCCGCGCTGCCGGGCCAGGCGCACCATGGTGGCAATCACGTCGTCGGCCTCGAAGCCATCGAGCTGCAGGCACGGCAGGGGGAAGGCCTTCACCACCTCCGCCACTCGCTTCATCTGTTGCTTGAGATCATCCGGCGGAGCCGGGCGATTGGCTTTGTAGGCCGGGTAACGTTCTTTGCGAAACGTGGTGGTGCGGGAGTCCATGGCGACGGCCAACAGCTTGGGGCGGCGTTGACGCAGCAGGCGCTCCAGCATGTTGACGGTGCCAAATACAGCCTGAGTGGGTTCACCAGCGGGACTGCTCAACGGCGAAATGGCATGGTAGGCGCGAAAGACGTAGCCGCTGAGGTCTACCAAATAGAGGACGTCGTCACTGCCAGCGTCGAAGAGCTGCGAAACCATGGCAGCGGCTCTAGACGGTGCAGACAAGCACGGCAAGCCCGCGAAAGCGGGCGCTTGCAGCCCAGGGGCCGGTAGCCGCTGAGACGGTGCATACGGCAAGGGTGGGGCTACGTACGGGCGCTGGCCTCGGTTTGGGACGCCCCTGTCGGGCGCCGCCGGAGCGTCCCCTTGGACTCATCAAAAGCTCATAGGTGGTCGGGACTATGGACTTTTTTACCTTGCTAGCTAGAGTTACGGTCGGGTATTCGACAGCGATGCCCTGTCCACCTGCCGTGGGTTCGTGGGGGTATTGAATGACGAAGGCAGAGATCGTTCACGCGTTGCACACTAAGCTCGGCGGCTTTTCCAAGAAGGAAGCCTCGGAGTTGGTCGACCTCGTTTTCGAGACGATGAAAGAGACGCTCGGACGCGGCGAAAAGATCAAAATCTCCGGCTTCGGCAACTTCGTGCTGCGCGACAAGCGCGAGCGCCAGGGCCGCAACCCGCAGACAGGGGACCCGATAACCATCACGGCGCGGCGCGTGCTGAACTTCAAGGCGAGTCAGCTGCTCAAAGAGTCGCTCAACGACGAGGAAGAGGGGCAAACCATGCGTGGCTCGGGGTCGGTCGGTGCATCGTTGAATGAAGAGTGACGCGCGTTTCAGCGCTTGCTAGAGAGCGAACCACGGTATGGCGACAGCAAGCCGCGATTCTGACGCTCGAGAGCTCGTCAAGCTGTACTACCGTATCGGCGAGGTCTCCCGCATCGTAGGCGTCGCTCCTCACGTTTTGCGATACTGGGAGACTGAGTTTCGTACCATCCGCCCCCAGAAGTCGACTCGGGGTCAACGTGTATACTCACGACGTGACGTCGAGAAGCTGCTGCACGTCAAGGATCTGCTCAAGAATCAGGGTTTTACGATCGCCGGGGCGCGCAAGCGCCTGCGACCGGCGGCGGCTCTCGAGGAACGGACGGCGCCTACCACCAGGACGTCCGTTGCACCACGGCAGCCCCAGCCAGGGGAACATGAAGTCGGGGCGTTGCAGCGCAGCGGCGCCGGTGAGACACAGGCCGAGGGCAAACCGCTGCGCAAAGCTCTGATTGGCGTGCGCGCCGAATTGCTGAGCTGGTTGGACGAGCTCGTCGAGCCGAAGACGGCGGGTCGACCGGAACGGGACGAACAATGACCGAGAGAGCGGTTGACTCCGGCGTGGCATCCGGTCAGATGCGCAAAACAACCCGTTCGAGAGGTAGACATGGCTGAGGGCCTGAATCGCGTAATGTTGCTGGGAAACCTTGGTGCCGATCCGGAATTGCGGATGACATCCGGGGGGCAGGCGGTGCTGAAGCTGCGCGTCGCCACTTCCGAAACCTATCTGGACCGGAACAAGACCCGGCAGGAGCGAACCGAGTGGCACAGCGTGGTCATCTGGGGGCGGCGCGCGGAGGCGCTTGGCAAGATCTTGACCAAAGGCAGCCGGCTGTTCTTGGAGGGCTCGCTGCGGACCTCTAGCTATGACGACAAGGAGGGACACAAGCGCTACAAGACGGAAGTGGTAGCGACGAACGTCATATTGTCCGGTCGCGGTGGCGGCGGCTCGGGTGGGGGGCGCGAAGGCTACGAGGGCGAATCCTCGCGGGGCGGCTTCGAGCCCGGAGGCGGCGACTACGAGAGTCGAAGCCCAGGCAGCTACGGCGACGC